>CAZOHM010000025.1:0-29025 GCA_964579795.1 uncultured Lachnospiraceae bacterium
TTTTACGTTTTATTTGTATTTGAGTAGAGAATTTGTTATACTTTTATTTATGGACAGGTATATGAACGGTAACATAAAAGCGTGTATTTTTAATATAATTCGCAAACTTGCAGGAATGTTTTTTTTGTGCATTCTTTTTGTGTGTTTATTGGACTTACATGAAGCAGAAGCATATCAGAATGTAGTGATTGTGATTGACCCAGGACATGGTGGGCCCGGAACAGATGATGAGTCAGATCTTGGAGCTGATTACAATGGTGTTGTAGAGAAAAATCTGACACTGACTACAGCATTTTCTTTAAAAAACGAACTAGAGAAATATGGAAATGTCACTGTGTATTTGACAAGAGCAGAAGATAAAAAAATGACACTGAAGGAGCGGGTGGATTATGCCACAGCACTTGGTGCAGATGCAATTGTCAGTGTACATTATAATGCATCTGAGCATCATAGATTTTATGGTGCCGAAGTATTTACATCTGCATTCGGTCAGGCATATGCGACAGGCTATGGTCTGGCGCAGAGTATTATGGAACAGTGGACAGAAGACGGTGCAGCAGATAAAGGAATTAAAACAAGACTTGGAGATGGCGGTGCTGACTACTATGGAATGATACGAAGAGGAACGGCTGCGGATATTCCGACAATTATTCTGGAACATGGATATATTGATAATGAGCTTGATTTTAACAGAATAGGAAATGAAGAAGCGTGGGAACGTATGGGCAGACTCGATGCAGCTGGAATTGCTCAGTATTATGGATTACAGAAAAATGTCGTACAGGCAACGGTATTTGAAACAATTGCAGTGGATGTTCCAGATGAGGCAGTGACACCAGATTTGACACCTCCTGAGGATGTCCAGGTTACAATTGATGCATATGATACATCAACAAATGAAGTAACATTTACTGTGTCAGCAACAGAGCCTGACAGTGGATTGATGTACTTTGGTGCAGAGACTGAAGAAAATACTGCTGATGAAGAAAATAGTTTTATGGATCTGAAACTGTGGGAACGAGAACAGCCGAGTATGACCGGTACCTATAATGTTCCGGACGGATATGAGGGAAAACTGATTGTTCGTGTATACAATCAGTACGAGCTGTATTCAGACAGTACCCCTTTGCAGCTGTCACTGGACATGGACCCGAATGTCATGTCACAGAAGCAGGAACAGAATCAAAATGTAGAGAAAAACAGCGTATCTATGAATGGAACAACAGGCTCAGACGATGGATTACTACAGGATGTTACAGCAGATGTATCCAAATCAATAGATGCATCTAAAGCGACTGATGCGGATAGTATTGTTACAAAGACAGGGCAAAGCAGAAATATGGCACTGGCAGGAATGGCAGCGGCTGGTGTGGTAGCAGGAATCATGCTGATTATTATGTGTGCTATTTCTGTAAGCACACATAAGCATAAAAGACATCATAGAAAGGAGCGGGGTGCCGGCAGGCATTCGAGAAAGAGATGAGTGAAGAATTAGTGGAGTCTATGGATATGTACAAGGAGGAACTGGAAAAATCGTTCAGAAGACTTGCGGTAGGTGATATTATTACAGGAACGATTATTGATGTGACAGAAGAGGCATTGTATGTTGATTTGAAATACTATGCGCAGGGAATTGTTCCAATTTCTGAAATCACTGATGATCCGTCTTTTATTGCTGACGAGATGTACCATGCGAAAGATGAAATTAAGGCTACAATTATAAAAATGGATGATGGACAGGGAAATATTGTGCTTTCCATGAAAGAAGCAAATCAAGTGCTTTCATGGGAAAAGCTTGAGGGATATTTACAGGATGAAACGATTCTTTCTGTCAGAATCAGTGGTATTGTAAATGCAGGTGTGACTGCATATGCCGAAGGAATCCGGGCATTTATTCCGGCATCTCAGCTTTCTCTGAATTATGTGGAGAATCTGGAAGAATGGAACGGACGGACAGTTGAGGCGGTTGTGATTACTGTAGACGAAGAACTGGGAAAGTTGGTTTTATCAGCAAAGAAAGTGGAACAAAAGAAGAAAGAGGAGGAACTGTCTTCGAAAAAGGCACATCTTGTGCCGGGGACGGTTTTTGAAGGGACAGTAGAAACAATTATGCCATATGGTGCATTTGTGAATCTTGGCGATGGCTTGTCTGGTCTTTTGCATATCTCTCGTATTTGTCAGAGAAGAATCAAATCTCCATCTGAGGTGATAAAAGAAGGACAGAAGGTAAAAGTAAAATTGGTTGACATAAAAGATGGAAAGCTAAGTCTGTCCATGAAGGAGTTTGAAGAAATACTTGAGGCAGAGCCAGACGCAGAGGAAGCTTTTGAGTATCATGAAGAAGGAGAGGCAACCACTTCTCTTGCAGGACTGTTCGCTGGATTAAAACTTCCGAATTAAGAATTCGGATAAAATCATAGGTTGATAGAAATAGAAAGGATTATTTGGTAACATGGTTGACGGATTGATATTTGATGTGGATGGGACGCTATGGGATTCCACACCAATTGTAGAAAAGGCATGGAATCAGGCAATTTCAGATCAGGGGATAAAGAATGTTTCTGTAACAGCAGCTCAGCTGAAGGGACTGTTTGGATTGCCAATGAAAGATATAATTGACCGTATTATGCCGGAAGAATCAGAAGAAGTGAAAACGAAGTTCATGCCATTCTGTTTTTCCTATGAGCATGAATTCTTAGAGAGAGAGCCAGGAATTCTGTATCCGAATCTTGAGAAAACGCTTGCAGCACTTTCTGAAAAGTATCCGCTGTTCATAGTCAGTAACTGCCAGGCAGGATATATTGAACTTTTTTTGAGAAAAACAGGTTTTGAAAAGTATTTCAAGGATTATACATGCCCAGGAGATACCGGACTTCTAAAGGCTGATAATATTACTTTGATTGCAAAACGTAATCAGGTGAAATGCCCAGTCTATATCGGAGATACACAGATGGATGCAGATGCCAGTAAAAAGGCAGGTGTACCAATTGTTTTTGCAGCATATGGATTTGGAAATGTTCAACAACCGGACTATCTCGTTCAGTGTCCTATGGATCTTTTAAAGCTGCAGTTTTGACAGATTATTTCGTGGATATACTTTTCTAAAGAATGGAAAAATGTTATACTTAATTATATTATTTACAAGGGGGTATATGGATGAAGTTAACATTTATTGGAGCTGCACACGAGGTCACTGGAAGCTGTCATTTTTTACATGCCTGTAAGAAAAATATTCTGATTGATTATGGTATGGAACAGGGAGAGAACATATATGAAAACGCAGAGCTTCCTGTAGAAGAATCCATGATTGATTATGTTTTTCTGACACATGCACATATTGACCACTCAGGACTTCTTCCATTATTATATGCAAAAGGATTTCGTGGACAGATTTTTGCTACTGAAGCAACGACTGATCTTTGTAGTATCATGCTACGAGACAGTGCACATATTCAGATGGCAGAGGCGGAATGGAGAAACAGAAAAGCAAAGCGTTCTGCCGGTATAGAGGAGTATGTTCCGATTTATGAAATGAAGGATGCGGACGGGGCAATTAAATGTCTTGTACCGTGCCATTATGGTAAAAGTGTACATGTATGCGATGGAATAACAATTAAATTTACTGATGTAGGACATTTGCTTGGATCTGCTGCAATAGAAGTACAGGTGAGCGAGCCGGAGGGCCAAAAGAAAATTGTATTTTCGGGTGATCTTGGTAACATCAATCAGCCGCTTATTAAAGATCCGACTTTGATTGAAGAAGCAGATTATGTTGTAGTGGAATCTACTTATGGAGACCGTCTTCATGATATGGAAAAGGTAGATTATGTTTCTGCTCTGACTTCTATTCTGAAAGAAACATTTGATAAGGGTGGTAATGTAGTAATTCCTTCCTTTGCTGTTGGAAGAACACAGGAGATGCTCTATTTCCTTCGCCAGATTAAGGCTGAACGACTTGTACAGGGGCATGAGGATTTTCCTGTATATGTGGACAGCCCGTTAGCTGTAGAAGCAACAAGTATATTTAATAAAAATATTTATGAGTGCTTTGATGAAGAAGCGATGGAACTTGTAAAAAAAGGAATTAATCCTATTACATTTCCGGGATTAAATCTTTCCATTACAAGTGATGAATCAAAGGCAATCAATTTTGACAATATGCCAAAGGTAATATTATCTGCATCAGGTATGTGTGAGGCAGGTCGTATTCGCCATCATTTGAAGCATAATCTGTGGAGACCGGAATGTACAGTTTTGTTTGTTGGATATCAGGCAATTGGTACGCTGGGACGTACACTTGTCGAAGGCGCAGACGAAGTGAAGCTGTTTGGAGAGACAATTGAAGTCCGTGCTAAAGTCATGCAGTTGAAGGGTATGAGTGGTCATGCAGATAAGGCAGGACTTACTAAATGGATGCTCGGATTTAAGACAGACTTAAAGAGGGTGTTTATCGTTCATGGAGAAGACAGTGTCTGCGATGAGTTCGCTTCCTATTTGAATGAAGAGTATGGATTTCAGACATATGCCCCTTATTCAGGTACTACCTTTGATTTGCAGACAAATATATGCGAGCTTGAAACGGAAGGAATTCGCATTTCACCTAAGAAGAAACGTCAGGTTGCTGCTGTGTTTGACAGACTGGTCGCAGCAGGCCAGCGTCTGCTTGCGGTTATTCGCAACAATGAGGGTGGTGCAAATAAGGATCTTGCTAAATTTGCAGATCAAATCAATTCGCTATGCGATAAGTGGGATAGATAATTATTCTACAGGTTACGGAGGATACAATGAGTATTGCAGATAATATTTTCATAGATATGTGCCAGGATATTTTAGATAATGGTGTGAGTACAGTCGGTGAGAAGGTACGTCCGAAATGGGAGGATGGCACAAGCGCCTATACAATTAAAAAGTTTTGCGTTGTCAATCGATATGATCTTAGAAAGGAATTTCCAATTTTCACGCTTCGAAAGACAGCTCTAAAGAGCGCAACGGATGAAATGTTATGGATATGGCAGAAGAAATCCAATAATGTGAATGACCTGAGTAGTCATATTTGGGATGCATGGGCTGACGAGGATGGCTCTATAGGAAAAGCTTATGGATATCAGATGGGTGTCAAGCATCAGTACAAAGAGGGCATGATGGATCAGGTGGATCGTGTATTATTCGATTTGAAGAACAATCCATTCAGCAGACGAATTATGACTAATATTTATGTTCATCAGGATTTGCACGAGATGAATCTGTATCCATGTGCTTACAGTATGACGTTTAATGTTACTCAGCGTCCCGGAGAAGACCGTCTGACACTGAATGCCATATTAAATCAACGCTCACAGGATATTCTGACGGCAAATAACTGGAACGTTGTGCAATATGCTGTGCTGCTTCATATGTTTGCCCAGGTATGTGATATGCAGGTGGGAGAGTTTGTGCATGTTATTGCTGATGCACATATTTATGACCGTCATATTCCGATTATCAAAGAACTGATCAGCAGACCGACTTACGCAGCACCAACATTCTGGATTAATCCGGAAATTAAAAATTTCTATGATTTTACAAAGGAAGATGTTAAAGTGGAAAATTATGTGACTGGACCGCAGGTTGAAAATATTCCTGTAGCAGTGTAACAGAGGAGAATAGTATGGAATTATTTGTAGCAGTAGATACGAATTGGGCAATTGGTAATCATGGACAGCTTCTTGTGAGCATTCCTAATGATCATAAAATGTTTCGTGAAGAGACAACCGGTGGAGTAGTGATTCTCGGAAGAAAGACACTGGAAACATTTCCGGGTGGGATGCCACTTAAAAACCGCGAGAATATTATTTTATCATCAAATCGGGAGTATGAGGTGAAGGGAGCTGTAATCGTACATTCGATAGATGAGCTGCTTGAAAAGCTGAAAGAATATCAACAGCAGAAGGTATACGTGATTGGTGGAGACAGCGTATATAAGCAGCTGCTTCCATATTGCGATGTGGCTCATGTGACAAAGATTAATCATACTTATGAGGCAGATGCTTTTTTCCCGAATCTGGATCAGATGTCTGAATGGAAACTTACACAGGAAAGTGAAGAACAGACATATTTTGATTTGGAATATACATTTCAAAAATATGAGCGAATTTAATTTATAGAATACTAATCTAGTAGATTACACAATTGCGGCCGCGTTCTTTACCAAAATAGAGTTTTGCGTCCGCTTTTTCTATTGTTTTTTCAATGCCGATGTTGGAATCAAACTCTTCCAAACCGAATGTCATCGTAACATGAAACTGATTGTTTTTATGGATAAAGACAGTTTTTTCGATAAGGTATTTGAGCTTGTTCAATTCCTCAAACACATAATCTCCATTTGTACCTTCAAATACAAAAAGAAATTCTTCGCCGCCCCAGCGGGCAACAGCACCCTTGTCCTTCATAAAATCCTCGAGTAGAGCAGCCAGTGTAGAGAGAACATTGTCTCCGGCATCATGTCCGTATGTATCATTTATTTTTTTGAAAAAATCAATATCACTTATTACAAGGGAAAAAGAAGAGTTTGTTACGCTGTATCCTTCTTCCAGTCTTTTTAAGTGTGTCATCATGCCACGTCGATTCTGCAGATTTGTCAATGCATCAATCGTTGCAAGATGCTCCAGTTTTTTTGCATAAAGCATAATCTTGGCTTCTGATGCAGAAAACTTCAAATAAAAGAAATGAGAAATAATAATAATTTTTATCATAAGGTTCCAAAGGTTGATCAGTAGCAGGACAATATCTTTGCCGTTTGAAAGCAGATAGTGTGCACCATAGCTGCTACTTATGTATGCTGCAACAACAGACAACAAACCACAGATTACTGAAATTGACATTTTAAAAACAGCAGATTCATCGGTCTTGTAATATATAAGAAGGATAATAACAAATAGAGTGAAATGATAACCAATCTGAGGACCAAGACAGATACAGTAAAACAGCATGCTGACTAAATGAATCAGAGAGTATAGTATTAATGAAAGTCGTGTGCGATTCGCATAGGTGACAAGCAGTGTAATAATCTGAAGGATACAGAAGAGAGCGGCTGAAGCTGCCATCTTATTGTCAGTAAATGAAGAAAGAATAAAAAACATAACAAAATAAGAAACTGCATCTATTAAGCAGATAATGCGTAACAGGACAGCCATTTCTTTTGATTCATTTTCTGCAGAAACATCTTTGTACAGTAACTCTTTTAGTCGTGTAAAAATAGTCATATCATTTACCAAAACCTTTCGGGAAATGGACAAATTATCTGTCAATTAGTATAACACAAGTGCTTGACATTGTAAATTAAAAGTATAATAATGAACCTAATGATGATTTGGCAAATAGATGCCAATATATCCAGTAACAGAGAGAAAGGGAGAGCTTTATGTTAAACATTAAAATCGAAAAAACAACATTACCAAAACCATTACCAAGTGCAGATAATCCGCTTACGTTTGGAACTATTTTTACGGATCACATGTTTGTGATGGATTACGAAACGGGAAAGGGATGGATTGATGCACGAGTTGTCCCTTATCAGAATCTGTCACTTGCACCATCATCTATGGTATTTCATTATGGACAGGAAATGTTCGAGGGATTGAAAGCATATAAAGCAGAGGATGGCAGAATCTTATTATTTCGTCCTGACAAGAACATTGAAAGAGCAAACAATACGAACAGAAGAATCTGCATTCCGGAAATTCCTGAGGAGGATTTTCTTCAGGCTATCAAGGCTGTTGTAAAAGTAGATCAGGCATGGATTCCTACAAAACCGGGAACATCTTTATACATCAGACCATTTATTATTGCAACAGACCCGTTCCTTGGTGTCAGACCTTCTAATACGTATAAGTTCATGATTATTCTTTCACCTGTAGGTGCATATTATCCGGAAGGCTTGAATCCGGTTAAGATTTGGATTGAGGATGAGTATGTAAGAGCTGTCAGAGGCGGTGTTGGAGAAGCTAAGACAGGAGCGAACTATGTAGCAAGTATGAAGGCTCAGGTTAAGGCACATGATGAAGGCTATTCTCAGGTACTTTGGCTTGATGGTGTAGAGAGAAAGTATATCGAAGAAGTTGGAGCAATGAATATCTTCTTTAAAATCAATGGTAAGGTAGTGACACCTATGTTGAATGGCAGTATTCTTCCGGGTGTAACACGTAATTCCTGTATTGCTCTTTGCAAATCATGGGGACTTCCTGTAGAAGAGAGAAAAGTTTCTGTTGATGAGATTTTTGAGGCTGCAGAAAGTGGTGCGCTTGAGGAAGTATGGGGAACTGGTACGGCTGCTGTTATCTCGCCTGTAGGACATCTAAGATGTGAAAATAAGGTATTCCAGATTCAGGATGGTGGCATTGGAGAGATCAGCCAGAAGTTGTATGATACCGTTACAGGCATTCAGCTTGGCAAAATTGCAGGACCTGAAGGCTGGGTAGTTGAAGTCGAATAGGATAAGTTGAAATTTTGTTAATACGAACAAAAAAAGAAGATTCCGAACAAATGTCGGAATCTTCTTTTTAAGTGCGTTTACTCTTCCAATGATTTTTTCTTGGAAACAATAACGGTTTCGGTATAGCACTCGAAGATTGCATCTACAGAACTGTCAGAAAGCTTTGGTGTGAACAAGCTTACAAGCGGTACGATTACAAGTGAAGCAAGCATTGCAAAGGCACCAGCAGTAATAGGTGAAGAAAAGATTTTGACAAACATATTTAATACAGTAACACCAACGCCAAACAGGAAGCTTACCCAGATAGAAATCTTTGTAGTCTTTTTCCAGTAGAGTGCGTAAATAAATGGTCCAAGGAAAGCACCTGCCAAAGCACCCCATGAAATTCCCATCAGCTGCGCTATGAATGTAGGAGGCTTTAGAGCAAGTATGACTGAAAGCACAATGAAGAATGCAATTAAAATACGCATAGTTAAAAGCTGTTTCTTTTCATTCATATTCTTTGCAATTGTTCCGTTTATGAAGTCCAGTGTCAGTGTGGATGACGAAGTCAGTACAAGAGAAGACAGTGTTGACATGGAAGCAGATAATACAAGCACAATAACGATGCCAATCAGAATATCGGGTAGAGTGGAAAGCATATGAGGCATAATGGCATCATAGATGACACTACCATCTTCCTTGTATAAGGAAGCATCATCAAACAGTCTGCCAAATCCTCCAAGGAAATATGAACCACCTGCTACAATGATTGCAAAAACTGTAGAGATAATTGTTCCGGTTTTTACAGAAGCCTCATCTTTAATTGCATAGAATTTGTGAACCATTTGTGGTAGTCCCCATGTACCAAGTGAAGTCAGAACGATAATGCTGACAAGATTGGCAGGGTCTGTACCAAAGAAGGAAGTAAATGCTCCGGGCTGACCTAAAGTTGGTTCAATATCACTTTCAAACTGTGCAAGATTTTTGACTGCATCAATAAAACCTCCCTGTCCATTCAGAACAGCTGCGATGACAGCCACAATACCAATCAGCATAATGATTCCCTGTACGAAATCGTTGATGGCAGTTGCCATATAGCCACCGACAATTACATAAACACCGGTTAACAGAGCCATAACAATGATGCAGACTGAATATGGAATATCAAATGCCATAGCAAACAGGCGAGACAGACCATTATAAATAGAAGCGGTATATGGAACTAAAAATACAAAGATAATGACAGATGCTGCAAGCTTTAAGGATTTACTTTCAAATCGCTTGGAAAAGAACTCAGGCATTGTTGCTGAATTCAAGTGGTTTGTCATAACGCGGGTTCTTCTGCCAAGTACGATCCAGGCAAGAAGACTTCCGATTACCGCATTTCCAATTCCAATCCAGGTTGCAGATAATCCGTATTTCCATCCAAATTGACCTGCATAACCTACGAAAACAACAGACGAAAAATAGGAAGTACCAAAGGCAAATGCTGTCAGCCATGGTCCTACAGTACGACCGCCAAGAACGAAATCTGAAACATTTGTTGCGTGTTTTTTTGCATAAAAGCCTATACCGATCATAATAGCAAAAAACACAAATAGGAGTGCCAGTTTCAAAATCATAATAATCCCTCACATTCAAAATAAAGTTTTGTTTACTCAATACTACGTTACATTAAAGCGTAACGCATTAAAGTGCAACGCATTAAAGCAATAATAACAAACAGAAAATCTCTTGTCAATAGAAAGAAGCTGTAATCCGAAAAATGTCGGAATGTGGTTGGAAAAGTGCGGAAAATGGCAAGTTTTCCTTGACAAGTAAAGGTGTTATGCATAATATTAATATGTAGCGGAATAATCGAGTAGGTGTGCCTACTCGATTTGTTTTGTGCAATATGACAGCAATTTGCTGGGAGGAGTCGTTATATGAATGAGAAAAAAGAGATGATGCTTGGGAATGAAGCGATTGCACGAGGTGCTTATGAAGCTGGTGTAAAGGTTTCAGCAGCATATCCGGGAACACCAAGTACTGAAATCAGTGAAAACATTGTAAAATATAAGGAGGACCTGTATTGCGAGTGGTCACCTAATGAGAAGGTAGCTATGGAAGTTGCAATCGGTGCTTCCATCAGTGGTGTAAGGGCGATGGCGTCCATGAAGCATGTAGGCGTAAATGTGGCAGCAGATCCGCTTTATACAGTTTCCTACATTGGCACAAAGGGAGGACTTGTACTTGTGGCAGCGGATGATCCTGGTCTGTACAGCTCTCAGAATGAACAGGATTCCAGAATGGTTGCGAGAGCAGCACAGGTACCTGTTGTGGAGCCTTCTGATTCTCAGGAAGCAAAAGATTTTATTAAATTTGCTTTTGAAGTCAGCGAGAAATATGATACACCTGTAATTTTGCGTACAACAACAAGACTTTCTCATTCACAGGGAATGGTAACCCTGGAGGAAAGAGAGAATGTTGCAGATAAGCCTTATGAAAGAGATATTGCCAAGCATGTAATGATGCCACAGAATGCAAAGAAAAGACATCTTGTTGTAGAAGCGAGAGAAAAGAGACTGATTGAAGATTCCTGTTCTTTTGCTATTAACCGTGTGGAAATGAATGATACAAAAATCGGTGTCATCACGAGCGGTATCCCTTATCAGTATGTGAAGGAAGCAATGCCGACTGCTTCTGTATTGAAGCTTGGTATGGTAAATCCGCTTCCAAGAAAGCTAATAGAAGATTTTGCGTCTAAGGTTGAGACGCTGTATATTGTAGAGGAACTGGATCCGTTGATTGAGCTTCAGGTGAAGTCATGGGGAATCAAGGCAATCGGAAAAGAGATACTGACTGTTCAGGGTGAGTATAGTGCCAATATGTTGAAAAAGGCAATTCTTGGTCAGCAGGTTTCCATTGATGAGGCAGCACAGATTCCGAACCGTCCACCTATTTTGTGTCCGGGATGTCCTCATAGAAGTGTATTTTCTGTTCTGAGTAAATTAAAAATACATGCTGCCGGTGACATTGGCTGCTATACGCTTGGTGCTGTACCGCCGCTTGGTGTTATTGATACAACGGTCTGTATGGGTGCCAGTATTTCTACTTTACACGGTATGGAAAAGGCAAAGGGAAAGGATTACATCAAAAACTGGGTTGCAGTAATTGGTGATTCTACTTTTATGCATACAGGAATCAATTCTCTGATTAATATGGTATATAATCAGGGAACAGGAACAGTTATGATTCTTGATAATTCGACGACAGGAATGACAGGTCATCAGGATCATGCTGCTACAGGAAAAACATTGCAGGGAGATATCGTACCGGCAATTAATATTATGCAGCTTTGCAAATCACTTGGAATAAAAAATGTAACAGAAATAAATGCATTTGATACAGAGGGTCTTGAAAAGCTTATTAAGGAAGAGACCGCAAAGGATGAGGTTTCTGTTATTATTACAAAATCTCCATGTGTACTTTTGAACAGAACACCAATTACAAAAAAATGTGCAGTTGACAGCGAGACATGTAAAAAGTGCGGTATGTGTCTGAAACCAGGTTGTCCGGCGATTACGAAAAAAGCAGACGGAACAACGGCAATTGATGATACGATGTGCAATGGCTGTGGTCTTTGCAAGGGTTTGTGTAAATTTGGTGCCATTTCAGATGTACCGGTGAAGTAGGAGGAAGAAAGATGGAAACAAAGAATATCATGATTGTAGGTGTAGGTGGACAGGGAACACTGCTTACAAGCCGAATATTAGGCGGTATTATGCTGCATGCCGGTTATGAAGTTAAGCTTTCAGAAGTACATGGCATGGCACAAAGAGGTGGTTCAGTTGTAACGTTTGTCAGATATGGCGAGAAGGTTACAGAACCAATCGTGGAAGAAGGTCAGGCAGATGTGCTGATTGCATTTGAACGTCTTGAAGCAATGCGTTATGCTCATTATCTAAAAAAGGATGGAGTACTTATTGTAAATGACCAGCGTATTGATCCGATGCCAGTTGTAATGGGAGTGGCAGAGTATCCGGAGAATATTATTAGTAATCTTTCAAAGACACACAGAGTCATTTCTGCAGACGCAATGGCAGAAGCAAAAAAGCTTGGAAATGCAAAGGTGTTCAACGTGATTGTACTTGGTCTTGCTGCTAAACATATGGATTTTAAAAAAGAGGACTGGCTGACAGTTATTGAAAATACAGTGAAACCAAAAACAATAGACATAAATAAACTCGCTTTCGAGACAGGGTATGCAATGAATGAGTAAGGTGATTGAATAATGAAAGAAGCACAGGAGGTTCATGATGATTTGGAATGAGGCAAAGGAGTGCATGAGCAGAGACGAAATGAGTCATCTGCAGGGTGTTCGACTCGTTAAATTGGTAGACCGTGTTTATCACAACGTTGAGTTCTACCGGAAGAAAATGCAGGCTGTTGGTTTGGAACCGGGAGATATTCGCGAGCTGGATGATTTGAATAAGCTTCCATATACGACAAAAACGGATTTACGTGATAACTATCCGTTTGGACTTTTTGCAGTGCCAATGTCAGAAATCGTGAGAGTACATGCTTCATCAGGTACAACAGGAAAGGCAACTGTAGTAGGCTATACAAGAAGAGATATTGAAATATGGGCTGAGTGTGTGACACGTGCTTTTTCTCAGGCAGGCATCACAAAATCGGATGTTATCCAGATTGCATATGGCTATGGCCTTTTTACGGGAGGACTTGGAGCACACTATGGTGCAGAGCACCTTGGTGCAACAGTTGTTCCTATGTCGACCGGTAATACGAAAAAGCTGATTACCATGATGGAGGATTTTGGCGCTACGGCAATTGCATGTACACCATCCTATTTGCTCCATATTGCTGAGACACTTGAAGCAGAAAACATGATGGACAGAATAAAATTGAAGGCAGCAATTTGCGGTGCAGAGCCATGGACAGAAAACATGCGTATTCAGATTGAAGAACGTCTGCGTATACATGCGTTTGATATTTATGGTCTTTCTGAAGTTATGGGACCAGGTGTTGCGTGTGACTGCAGCTTCCATAAAGGACTTCATGTTTATGAGGATCATTTCTTGCCGGAAATCATCAGTCCCGATACATTACAGCCAATCGGAGAAGGCGAGACAGGTGAGCTTGTATTTACAACATTGACAAAGGAAGGTCTTCCTTTGATTCGATATCGTACAAAGGATTTGACAAGCATTGACAGAAGCCAGTGTGAATGCGGAAGAACATTGGCCAGAATTTCCAGATTCAAAGGACGTTCAGATGATATGCTGATTATTCGCGGCGTCAATGTATTCCCATCTCAGGTTGAGGCAGCGCTTTTAGAGGTAGATGAAACGACACCTAATTATTTGATGATTGTAGACAGAGTCAATCACCAGGATACTCTCGAAGTGAAGGTCGAGGTAGAGGAGCAGTTCTTTGAGGATGATATGAAGGGCCTGGAGATATTGACAAAGAAGATTACACATGTCTTAAAGCAGGCACTTGGTCTTGCTGTGAAGGTAACACTTGTAGAACCGAGAACACTGGAAAGAAGTGAAGGTAAGGCAAAGAGAGTCATAGATAAGAGAAAACTTGTATAGGAGGGTGATACTATGTCAGTAAAGCAGGTAACAGTATTTATTGCCAATCAGGAAGGACGTATTGAAAAGGTAACAGAAGTCTTAAAAAAGAACAGTATCAATATTACTTCACTCAGCCTTGCGGAGGCTGTTGATTTTGGATTACTTCGTCTGATTGTTTCAGATCCTAAGAAAGCAAAAGATGCGCTGAAAGCAGAAGGACTTTCTGCAAAAACCACAGAGGTGCTTGCTGTACAGATATCCAATCAGCCAGGTGCACTGCATGAACTTTTGACAGCTGTTAAGGAGTTTAACATTGAGTATATGTATGTGCTTTCTACAAATGAGTATGCATCTATGATTATGAAAATCAGAGACATAGAGGGTGCAGAAAAGGTGCTGACCGATGGCGGATTTACTTTGCTCTCAGAAGAAGAGGTTTATGGGGCAGCATTTTAACCCGGAACTGTTTACAAAGATTTGATACATGCAAGCAGCTGATCGTTCGTTTCCGGAAGCATAAAGCAGAAACGAAAATATTTATTATTCAGAAATGGAAATGAAGCACAGTTTCGTATCATCATATGCTTACGAATAGCTTGATCAAATAAAATATCGGCGTTCAGATCCTCACGCAGAATCCTGACGAGAACAAAATTGGCAGAAGGCTCATATATCTTAAAGCCGTCCAGTTCTTTCAGACAGGAGACAATTCGACTGCGTTCAGAGGAGATGAGCGCCTTTGTTTTTGCAATATATGTCTCGTCAGTAAACATCAGCTGACCGGCAATCTCTGCAAGAGAATTGATAGTCCATGGATTTTTACGTGAGTTGATTGTTTTAATAAGGTCCGTGTTTCCTGTTACAGCATATCCAAGACGCAGTCCTGGAGCAGCAAAGAACTTGGAAATACCACGCAGAATAATCAGGTTATTGTATGAGGCCGTCAAAGGGATAGAATTGATTTCAGAATAGTTGTCTGCAAATTCAATATAGGTCTCATCAACCATAACAAAAATATCGTGCTGCTTGCATATATCCAGAATAGAACGCATCATCTTACGGGTAATTGCGGAGGATGTCGGATTATTTGGATTGCACAGAATAAGCAGGTCAATGCTTTCGTTTAACTGGGATGCAAGTGTATCAAGATCCAGATTAAAATCAGCAGATTCTTTTAATGGAAAGTATAGACTGGTTCCTCCTCCGATGGAAATTTCCCGTTCATATTCGGAGTAGGTTGGACCGATAATCATTGCCTTTTTAGGATGCTCAACCTGGATAAAAAGAGAAATCAGCTCTGTTGAGCCGTTTCCTACAAGAACATGCTCATACTCACATCCACAGTATGCAGCAATTGTTTTTCTAAGGGCGGTGTACTCTCTGTCCGGATAGTTCGTTATTACGTCAAGGTGATTGGAAAGTGAGGAACGCAGCTTATCGGATAGTCCAAGAGGGTTTACATTGGCAGAGAAGCTGATGATGGATTCCTTTTTAATTCCGTAGATTTCTTCTATTTTTTCAAGATCACTTCCGTGAAAATGGTCGGTGTGCTGAAGCATGTGATACCTTCTTTCTGGCAGGATAATTCTGCCTGTGAAATAATGTCGATTTATTTGTTTTTCAAGATACTTTTCGTTGCGAATTAATAGACGGTTATGTTATACTTTATTATAGTGAAAAACGAATAAAAATCAATAGGCGTCTGCCGGTGTGTCCTGATCCGGAACGGCTGTTTTGCAGAGTGTGGTGAGTGGCTTGCGTGAAATTGTAGACAAATTGGTAAATGGGTTTTTCGAATATGATTGCGGAAAGCTCAGCTTTTCTGTACCCAAAATAGAAGCAAGCCTGACAACGGGGAGCCTTTATGAGGGCACTTTTTTGATGCAAAGCGTTACCGGCACGCTTGTAAAAGGCAATATTTATTCTTCAAATATGCGTCTCATATGCAGAGTTGACTATTTTGAAGAAGTTGAGAAAGAGGTTGGATATGTATTCGATCCTACCGGATTGGAACCCGGAGATATTGTGAAAGGCGACATTCAGATTGTATCGAATGCAGGTGAATATTATATTCCCTTTGTTTTTTCTATTGTGCACAGTACGGTAAAGAGTTCTCTTGGAAATGTCAGAAATCTGTTCCACTTTACAAATCAGGCACAGTCCAATTGGGTAGAAGCAGTGCAGCTATTCTATTCTCCCGAATTTATGCAGGTCTTTGAAGGTAATGATAGAATCCACCTTGATAAATACCGTGGTTTAAGTAATCTGGATATGAGTGAGGAATGTGTAGATAAGTTTTTGGTTGCTATCAATAAAAAGCAGCCGGTTGTTTACAGCCTCGAACGAAACGTATATGAATTTTCAGAAGTGACTGATGAACTTCGCTGTGAAATTTCACTGCATAAATCCACATGGGGATATGTACATTTGGATATTACGACTGATAACGAATTTTTGCGGACAGAAAAAGAATCGTTGAATGATGATGATTTTCTTGGTAATGAACATAAGCTGATATTTTTTATTTCTGATGAAAAGCTTCATGAAGGAAAGAATTTTGGACAAATCTGTCTTTCGAATAATCAACAGACACTGCTTGTTACGATCGTGGCACAGCGTCGAAAGAGGAATGAGGCAGTCAGGTTTGAGAGACGTGAAAAGAGAAAGCTGATATGTCGTCTGATGCGTCAGTATATTTCCTTTCGAACAAAGCAAATCGGTGTAAATACATGGGTGCGTGAATCCATGAAAATTGTCGAGAGAATGAATGCCCTTGATGACAAGAATCCTGTTTCACGTCTGTTTCAGGCACAGCTTTTACTTGTTGAGGAACGCTATAATGAGGCAAAGTGGATTCTTGAGCATGTTGAAAATGAAATGCGTATCAAGGAGTCTTCTCCGGAATGTTATTGTTATTTTTTATATTTAACAACACTGTATCGAAGAGAAGAAAGTTATGTAAATCCAGTTGCTGAAAAGGTCAGTGAGATATTTGCACAAAACAAAAACAGTTTCCGCATTTTATGGACACTACTTTATTTGGATGAAGAGCTGAGTCGTAATTCGACAAAGAAAATTGCTATGATTGAGCGCCAGTTTGAGGGACGATGCTTTAGTCCAATTCTCTATATAGAAGCTTATAATTATTATACATCCAATCCATCTACATTGAATAAGTTGACAGATTTTGAGCTGCAGGTACTTCTTTTTGCAACTAAGAATAATAAGATAGACAGGGATCTGTTAAAGCAGTTTATTTATCTTGCAGGACGACAAAAGGCTTTTTCCGAAATGCTTCTGAACATTATGATGAAAGCATACAAGCTCGTTCCGGATGAAGATCTGCTGGATGTGATTTGTACGCATCTGATTAAGGGTGGAAAAACTGATGTCAGATATTTTAAGTGGTACAGTAAAGGCGTAGAATGTGGTCTGCGTATTACCAGGCTTTATGAATACTATATGTACTCCATTCCGCTCAGCTATCAAGAGCTGCTTCCAAAGGCTGTTTTGATGTATTTTGGATTTCAGAATCAGCTTGATTATGCTAAACTTGCATTTTTATATGCGAATCTGATTAAGCATAAGCGTGAGGTTTCTGAGCTATATGAATCATATCGTGAACATATGCAGGTTTTTGCTGTTGAGCAGATTGAACTTGAACATATTGATGCAAATCTTGCAATTGTATATGAGGATGTTCTTTTTGTTGAAATGGTTAAGCCGGATATGGCCAATCATTTGGCAAAGCTTCTTTTTTCATGCGAAGTATCAGCAGTTGATGCCAAAATGAAAAATGTAATCGTTATTCAGGAACAGTTTTTAGGTGAACGAGTGTATCCGATTGAGAATCTGCTTGCATATCCGTGTATATACAGTGATGATACAACGCTTCTGTTTGAAGATGAACAGGGAAGAAGAAGTGTTGTTGAACCATATCAAGTACGCAGATTGATGAATGAATTGGTGTTTATCCCTACAATAAAATATTATGTAAACAACAATCTTTATTTTTCTTTGTATCTGTGTGAAGGAAGACGTAGCTATGTTGTTGTTGATGATGAAAATGTAGATATTTGCAGAGAGCTGGTTGAATCTCCTGACGTGCATGAGAATTTCAAGAAAAACGTGCGTATGGGACTCTTACATTACTATTATGACCATGACCAGATTACTACGCTTGATGAGTTTTTGATTAACCTTGATGCAAGTGTGCTCCATGTGAAGGAGCGCGCAGAGGTGATTGGTTTTTTTGTCAGACGAGGGATGTACGAAAAGGCCTATGAGCTGCTTACGATTTATGGAACAGAAGAGGTATCTGCAAAGACGTGTGTACGAATCAGCAGTCATATGATAGATAAGAATGAACAGATTCCTGATGCGATGCTTTCCAAGGTAGCCTATTATGCATTCAAGCTCGGTAAATATGATACATTGACATTAAAATATCTCGTAGATAATTTTGAAGGTCTGACAAAGGAGCTGCGTGATTTGTGGAAGGCTGCCAGACAATTTGAAGTAGATTGCTTTTCACTGACAGAAAAGTTGTTGATTCAAATGCTTTATACACGAACGACTGTTGGAGAGAAGGAAGAGATTTTTGAAGCTTATCTTCAAAGAGGAGCCAGTACACGTGTAGAACTTGCTTATTTGTCATATTGTGCGTTTGATTATTTTGCAAAGGAACGTATGATGGACAGCAGGATTTTTGAATATCTTGTGAATAATTACAGGCTGGGAGAAACTCTGAATGACGCATGCCGGCTTGCACTTCTAAAATATTATGCGGAAGAGGAAACAGAATACAGTGAACGAATCAAGGACATGCTGATTCTGTTTATCAAGGAGTTTCTCCATAAGAACATTTATTTTAATTTCTTTAGCGCATTTTTACAGATTGTTCCGGAACTCTCTGCATTTTCTGACAAGGTGATTATCGAATACCGAACGAATCCGAGTAATCGTGTTGTTCTCCATTATATTCTGGAAGGGCAGGATTCAGGAGAAGATATTTACCATACAGAAGAGATGCGAAATATGTTTGGCGGTGTTTTTTCCAAGGAGTTTATTTTATTCTTTGGTGAAAATCTGCAGTATTACATAACAGAGGAACGTTATGGAAGAGAAGAACTGACTGTCAGTGATTCAGTCAGTGTATCAGATGCTGTTGCAGAAGAAAAGGAATCCCGATATACACTGATTAATGACATGGTTGTATCAAAGACACTGCAGGATGATGATACACTGATGAAGCTGATGGAAGAGTATGTTGGTGCAGATTATTTTACAGAACAGGTATTCACAATTATTTAATGCAAAGGAGCAGCCGTGATATTAGCATCAAATGAAACCGAAAGAAGATTTGTGATTGGATATGATCTCAATGACCAGATTTCGCAGATCAGCTATTTTGAATTAAACAATAATGTGCCTGAAACGCTTGCTTCTGATACAGAGGAAGAGAAGCTTGGAATACCAACTGTTCTTTGCAAGAGGAAAGAAGTCAGTCAGTGGTATTATGGAAAGGAAGCAGAAAAAGTTGTAGCACACGGGGAGGGAACGCTTGTCGGAAAGCTGCTAAGCTTTGCCAGATCTGGAGCAAAGATTGAACTGGAAGGGGAAGCATATGACTGTGTGGATTTGCTCATACTGTTTGTCAGAAGAACGCTGAATCTTTTGTCTATGCTGACTTCGCCTGAGCAGGTAGAGGCTATGATTTTTACTGTTGATACATTGGAGGGACGTACAATTGAAGTGCTCGACAGAATTGCAGAGGCGATTCCGGTTGCGCGTGAAAAGATTTTTTTTCAGACATACGAAGAGAGCACTTATTATTATATGCTTCATCAGCCAAAGGAGCTTTGGGCAAATGAGGTAGTTGTGTTTGATTATTCCAATCAGTACATGCGGGCATATGAGCTCTGGATGAACCGCAGGACGATACCGGTAGTTGCTTTTGTAAGCAGACTTGATTTTGAAGAGATTAAGATGCCGCAGATTATGATGGAGGGAGAACCGTCTGAGGAAAAAGAAGAACGTTTGGACGAACTTGTTTTGAGAACGATGCATGAGACGTTTTCTGGAAAGACAGTTGGAACTGTATTTCTGATAGGAGTCGGATTTGAAGAATCCTGGTGTGATAAAACATTAAAATATCTTTGCATGGGAAAACGTGTTTTTCAAGGAAAAAATCTTTATTCAAAGGGAGCCTGTTATTCCGCAAGTGATAAGGTGATGCCGTGTGAATTAAATAAAAGCTATGTTTTCCTTGGAAAGGATAAGCTAAAGTTTAATCTTGGCATACAGATGTATCGCAATGGAAAAGAGGAATATATTGCACTTGCTGATGCAGGAGAAAACTGGTATGACACAACGATGCAGGTGGACTTTATTTTGAACAATGATGAGGGGATGCCGATTGTACCAATGATTATTACACCGCTGGATGGTAAGGAACCACAAAAGGTAGAAATAGAACTGAGTGGTTTGCCGGAACGTCCGCCAAAGGCAACGAGGCTGCAGCTTAAAATCAACTTTAAATCTGAAACAGTGATTTTTGCGAGAGTAACTGACTTGGGATTCGGAGAATTATATCCGATTTCCGGGAAAGTATGGGATAAAGAAGTCATGATAATGTAATGACAAAAGACAAAGAACAGGGACAGGAGTGACGAGTGTGACAGAACTGATTTTATGTACAGGTGAATTATCTACAACTCCATATTACATTGTAGGACTTGGTGTGAATATTTTTTCTGTCGAGGAGCTGTGCTTTTGCCTTGTCCAGAATGCATATATTCTGGACAGAGATTTAATGGATGAGAAGCTGTGTGTATTTCTTGAACGACAGCTTAAAATGAAAGAGCTTGCCGGAACGCTTCATACACTGATTGATGAGGAAAAGAGTCTTGGAGAGTTTGTTACAACAATTCTTCAGGAGGTTGCCTATTGTAATGAAGAAGAAATCAAGAGTGTCAAACAAGTGCTTGTTGATAATGCAAGCCTTGGGTTCGCACAGAAGAGAAAGGCACGGGCAGACAATCTGCTTCGTGCAAAGAAGTATACATTAGCGATTGATGAGTACCAGTATGTACTTCAGAGCATTCAGAAGGAAGAGGAACCGGAGCTCTTTGCGGCAATTCTGCATAATACCGGCTGTGCCTATGCCCAGTTGTTTCTGTTTGACAAGGCAGCCTTTTATTATAAAGAGGCATACGAGACAAAGGAACAAAGAGAAAGTCTTATTCAATATTTGATAGCACTGCGTATGACGATGCGAAAGGAGCAGTATGAAAGACTTTTACTGCGATATGGATATGACGAGGAAATCATAAAAGAAGCGGATGAGCGGATGGACCGATATCGTACGGAATCACCGACATCGGCATATGCCAATGCGTTGACGGAAATCAAGACACTGCAGAATATTGGAAAAATCAGTGAATATTATTCGAGTATAGAAAAGACACTTGATGTTTGGAAGCAGGAATACAGAAAGAATATGATTGTCAGAAGTGTATAGGAGCACATACGGGAATGAAATTGCAGATACAGAAATTATATCAATTAATTAAAAAGAAACTTGGTTTTGTTGAAGAGGAAGAGGATGAATTTCAACTTGGACTGGAAACCGGAGAATCTGCAGAGTCGATGCCTGATGCTTTGCGTCATTCCTCCAAACGCAGAAGTGAGCTGAATATTCTCGATTATAAAGAGCGTGAAATATATATTCGCAGCTGTTGTGAACAGATGACAGAGTCATCCAGAGAAGTGGAAAGCCAGAAAATTGAGTACCAGCTTGTTACAGAACGCTTAGCCGATCTTGAGGAAATCAATGCATTACCGACAACTGTCAGAAGTGAAATAAAAAAGCGTGCAAAGCGAATTGTTAAAATCGAAGAAGATGAGGCATCATACAGACGTCCAGTCAGTAAAATTACAGAAGCACAGTACCGCGAGATGGAGCATATGGAAGATGAGATTCCTGAAGTTCTTGAAAAGCTTCATAAAAACGAAGATTATCAAATGACGGTGAGACGGGACTTAAATCTTCTCGAGGGAGAAAAGGGTGCACTGGCTTATCAGTGCAGAGATGAGAGAAATCGTGCAATCAACGCAAAGGCATTCTCTGCCATTATTGTTTTTGCAGCATTTATGGCGATTGCATTGCTTGTGGTTTTACAGACAGCACTTCACATGAATGCCAAAATGGGCTATATTATTACAGCAGCTGTTGTAGCAATTGCATTGACTGGTGTCTGTGTCAGCTACCGAAATGCTCAGGACAGTCAGACTAAAGCAGAGAAAAAGCTGAATCGTACAATTACACTGCAAAATACAGTGAAAATTAAGTATGTGAATATTACAAATCTGATTGATTATACATATGCAAAATATAAGGTTAACAATTCCTATGAACTGAACTATATGTGGGAGAAATATCTGGAGGAAAAAGCAGCACGTGAGCATACGGAAATTGTTGCACAGCAGCGAGAACAGGCTCGTAAAGAGCTGTTTCAGTTTCTGGGTCATTATCGAATCAAGGATCCTTCCATATGGGTGTATCAGCCAAGTGTGCTGATTTTTGAAGAGGAGCTTACAGAGGTACGGCGCAGTCTGATTATACAGAGACAGCGTCTGCGCAAGGGAATTGATTTTAATATTTTTAATATGGATGAATCTAAAAAAGAGATTGAACAGATTGTGAAGGATTATCCGCAGTATGGACGTGAAATACTCGCTATTGTAGATCAATATGAATAGACAGGTTCTTGATTTATGAAAAGAACCATGATACTATGGCAAAGTAGCAATTTACCATAGTAAATTGTATATTATTCTAGGGAGGATATATTATGAAAAAGAAAATTGCACTTGTGCTGGCAGTTGTTATGGCACTTGGAATGCTGTGCGCTTGTGGTGGAAAAAAGGCTGACAATACATTTATTGTAGGATTTGATGCAAATTTCCCACCTTATGGTTATCAGGATGAGAATGGTGAATATGTTGGATTTGATTTGGACCTCGCAGCAGAGGTTGCTACAAGAAATGGCTGGGAACTGAAGCTTCAGCCAATTGACTGGGATTCCAAGGATATGGAATTGTCTTCAGGTTCTATTGACTGTATTTGGAATGGATTTACGATGAGTGATGACAGAATTGATCAGTATGAATGGACAGATGCTTATGTAGATAACAGTCAGGTGTTTGTTGTAGGCAAGGATTCTGGTATTCAAAGTCAGGCTGATCTTGCCGGAAAGACAGTTGCTACACAGGCAGATTCTTCTGCACTGGAAGCATTGAATTCAGATGAATGTGCAGACCTGCTTGCTTCTTTTAAGGAATTGACAGTTGTTCCTGATTATAATACTGCTTTCCTAAATCTGGAGTCTGGTGCTGTTGATGCAGTTGCAATGGATATCGGTGTTGCAAGATATCAGATTGAGGCAAGAGATAATGCGTATGTAATTCTTGATGATGAGCTTGTTTCTGAGCTTTATGGAGTTGGATTCTTAAAGGGAAATACCGAATTAAGAGATAAGGTTCAGAAAACACTTGAAGATATGGCAGGGGATGGTAAGTTCACCGAGATTTCTGACAAATGGGATTTGACTGATTCTGTTGTTTTCGGTAAGCCATGGAAGCAACCACAATAAGTAAACTAAATTACACGGTTTATTGATATAAAAGGGTCTGGAGGATTAACAATGAGTATTGCAGCAATGTTCATACAGCTTTTGAGCGGTATGTTGACTTCGGTAGAAATATTTGTATTAACTCTTGTATTTTCGCTTCCGCTTGGACTGTTCCTTGCGTTCGGCAGAATGTCAAAGTATAAGGTTGTGCAGAATGTTACTAAAGTCTACATTTCGATTATGCGTGGGACACCGTTAATGCTGCAACTTATGGTGGTATTCTTTGGCCCCTTTTTTCTGTTTGGAATCAAGCTGACTACGGCATATCGATTTGTGGCGGTCATTATTGGCTTTGTTTTGAACTATGCAGCATATTTTGCAGAAATCTATCGCGGTGGAATAGAATCGATACCGATTGGACAGTACGAGGCAGCAAAAATATTAGGGTATGGCAGACGACAGACTTTTGTGAAAATTATTTTTCCACAAGTAGTAAAACGGATACTTCCACCAGTAACGAATGAGGTCATTACACTTGTAAAAGATACATCACTTGCGTTTGTAATTGCTGTTTCAGAAATGTTCACTGTAGCAAAGGCTATTGTTGCTGCACAGGCAACAATGATGCCGTTCTTTATTGCAGCGGTATTTTACTATCTGTTCAATCTTTTAGTTGCATTTGCAATGGAGAAGCTGGAAAATCGACTGGCATATTACAGATAAGCGCAGATTGGACAATGTAGAGAGGAGACCGAGGGTAAAGTGAAGCTGTTAGAGATTAATCATATGCAGAAAAGTTTTGATAAATTGGAAGTACTAAAGGATATTTCTCTTTCTGTAGAAGAAGGAGAGGTCGTGTCTATTATTGGTCCATCAGGATCCGGAAAATCCACATTGCTCAGATGTGCTACAATGCTTGAAAAGATGGAATCAGGCGAGCTGTCATTTTTAGGAGAGAAGGCAGCCTGGAATGATGAAAATGGAAAGAGTGTATACGCAGCACATGCTGATTTAAAAAGAATCCGGCGATATTTTGGACTTGTATTTCAAAATTTTAATCTGTTTCCGCATTATACGGTATTGAAAAATATTATGGATGCACCAGTTTCTGTACTTGGCATGTCAAAGTCGGAGGCAGCAACAAAGGCAAGGGAGCTATTAGCACAGCTTGGTTTGTCTGATAAGGCAGATGCATATCCGTATCAGCTTTCTGGTGGACAGCAGCAAAGAGTATCCATTGCAAGAGCACTTGCGATGAATCCACAGCTCCTTTTTTTTGATGAACCAACTTCGGCACTTGACCCGGAGCTGACAGCAGAGGTGTTAAAGGTAATCAAAGATCTGGCCAGAAAACATATGACGATGATTATTGTAACGCATGAAATGCAGTTCGCAAGAGAATTGTCAGACAGGATTATATTTATGGAAAACGGTGTTATAAAGATACAGGGTACACCGGATGAGGTTTTTCAATCTGAGAATGAACGTGTAAATGCATTTGTAGGGAAACTGATGGTCTGATAATTCTAATCAGTTTCCTTTAGTTTTTTTTCGAAAGTGAGTAGCATCTGCTTCACACGAGGTGAAATAGATACAAACTCACAGCCATACTGGTATCGAGTCTTATCAATTGCACTGCTGCGAATAATTCGCACATCAGTAATAATCTGGGGAAGATCACGAGATAATTCCAGATTTGCAATAAAGTAATAACCAATGGGAAGAATGCATTCAGATACAAATCCAATTCCTTTTGCAGATATATCGGTTACCTCTATCGGAGATGAAATATCCATAATGGTGTTTGTGTGTTCCTTATATAAATCAGAAATGGATAGTTTAAGACCAAGCTCCAAACGCTTGTCGGCTCGTTTTTCTTCTTGCATTGATTCTTCCATAGTCGTAACTCCTTATTGTTCAATCATTTATTTGATTATAATACATTTGTGGTAAAAAACAACAGATTTTTGTGAAAAATTAACATTTTTAGTTCTGTTCCATATGAATAAGGTTGCCATTTACAATTTGATAGTCTATACTTTGATTTGGTTAGAGAAGTAATGAAATTAAATGAAAATAGAGAGAAAACAGCAGTCACAGACTGCATATCACGAAAGGAGAAAACAAGTATTATGAAGAAATTGGATCTGCTTTATGAGGGAAAGGCAAAAAAAGTATTTACTACAGAGGATCCTGACGTACTGATTGTGGATTACAAAGATGATGCCACAGCTTTCAATGGAGAGAAAAAAGGAACGATTGTCGGTAAAGGTGTCATTAACAACAAAATGACAAATCATGTATTTAAGCTTTTAGAAAAGGAAGGTGTTCCTACGCACTTTATTGAAGAGCTGAGTGATCGTGAAACTGCTGTTAAAAAGGTTGAGATTGTTCCGCTTGAGGTTATAATCAGAAATGTTGCAGCAGGAAGCTTTTCAAAGAGACTCGGTGTAGAAGAGGGAACTCCGTTTAAACAGCCGACAATTGAGTTCAGCTATAAGAACGATGCACTTGGCGATCCATTGATTAACAGCTATTTTGCATTGGCACTGGATCTTGCTACACAGGAAGAAATTGATACAATTAAGAAGTATGCATTTAAAGTTAATGAAGTATTAAAGGCATATTTCCTACAGGCAGATATTGAGCTGATCGATTTTAAGATTGAGTTTGGCAGATATAAGGGACAGATTCTTCTTGCTGATGAAACATCACCGGATACATGCCGTTTATGGGATGTTCATACACATGAGAAGCTTGATAAGGATCGTTTCAGAAGAGACATGGGTAATGTGGAAGAGGCTTATCAGGAAGTATTTAAAAGGCTTGGCCTGGCATAGTAAGGGAGAAGAATATGACAGACAGATATGTAAGTCCGTTGTCAGAACGGTACGCGAGCAAAGAAATGCAGTATATCTTTTCACCGGATATGAAGTTCAAAACGTGGAGAAAGCTCTGGATTGCACTTGCAGAAACAGAAAAAGAACTTGGACTGAATATTACACAGGAACAGATTGATGAGTTGAAATCTCATGCAGAGGATATCAATTATGATGTAGCCAAGGAGCGTGAAAAGCTTGTCAGACATGATGTCATGAGCCATGTTTATGCATATGGTGTACAGTGTCCAAAGGCAAAGGGAATTATCCATCTTGGAGCAACATCCTGCTATGTTGGTGATAATACAGATATTATTGTGATGACAGAGGCTTTGAAGCTTGTCAGAAAAAAGCTGATTAATGTGATTGCAGAGCTTGCAGGTTTTGCAGAGAAATATAAGGCTTTGCCGACACTGGCATTTACACATTTTCAGCCTGCACAGCCGACAACAGTCGGTAAACGTGCAACACTTTGGATGCAGGAATTTATGCTTGACCTGGAAGAGCTTGATTTTGTTCTTGGCTCTATGAAGCTGCTCGGATCAAAAGGAACGACAGGTACTCAGGCAAGTTTTTTGGAGCTGTTTGATGGAAATCAGGAGACAATTGACAAAATTGATCCAATGATTGCACAGAAAATGGGCTTTCGTGAATGCTATCCGGTATCAGGACAGACTTATTCCAGAAAGGTAGATACGAGAGTTGCCAATGTACTGGCAGGGATTGCTGCCAGTGCACATAAGTTCTCAAATGATATTCGTCTGCTTCAGCATTTAAAGGAAGTTGAGGAACCGTTTGAAAAGAATCAGATAGGTTCTTCTGCTATGGCATATAAGCGTAATCCGATGCGTTCGGAAAGAATTGCGTCACTATCAAGATATGTGATGATTGATGCACTGAATCCCGCAATTACATCTGCAACACAGTGGTTTGAAAGAACACTGGATGATTCTGCAAACAAGAGACTGAGTATTCCTGAAGGATTTCTCGCTATTGATGGAGTACTTGATTTATGCCTGAATGTTGTAGACGGACTGGTTGTATATGAAAAAGTAATCGAGAAGAGACTGAGAAGTGAGCTGCCGTTTATGGCAACTGAAAATATTATGATGGATGCTGTTAAAGCCGGTGGAGACAGACAGGAACTGCATGAGCGTATTCGTGAGCTGTCAATGGAAGCCGGAGCAAATGTTAAACAGAAGGGACTTGATAATAATCTTCTTGAGCTGATTGCTGCAGATCCAGCATTCAATATGACACTGAACGAACTGGAAAAGACGATGGATCCTGCTAAGTATACGGGCCGTGCAAAGGAACAGGTAGACGCATTCCTTACAAAGGTCATAAAGCCAATGCTGAAAGCCAATGAGGAGTTACTTGGTGTAAAGGCGGAAATAACTGTTTAATCCAAAAGAGAAATGAGTGCTTTGGCAGCAGAGGAAAGCGTTTCTGTATTGTGACTGATTACAAAGAAGTTCCGTGAAGGAATATCGTTTGTGAATTGAAGTTTAAAAAGGGAACCGTTATCAATAGCCTCCTGTGCAAAGTCCTGCATAACACATCCGATTCCGAGATTACGTAGAGTGAACTGAACAATCATATCACTTGTGGCAAGCTCGAATTCCGGTGAAAGAGAAACTTTGTTTTCTTTTAAAAACGCATCAATATAGCGTCTGGTACTTGTGTTTTTTTCAAGACATATGACCGGAAGCTGTTCCAGAATCTGATAGGACAGCTTCTGGTTTTTTAATTGTTCGAATCGACTGCTGGCTACAAAGACATCATGAATCTTTCGGACCTGTTTCACTCTCAAATCCATTTTGTCAGGAAGCGGAGAGCTGACAATTCCAAAATCAATTTTTCCATCCGATAATGAGGATAATGTTTCAGGAGTTGGAGAATTATATACAGTGACTTTTATTTTTGGATACTTCTCATGAAAGCTTTCCAAATAAGGTAGAAGATAGTATTTTAGTGTCATGTCACTTGCACCAATACGTATTTCACCGGTAACAAGATCAAACAGCTCTTTCACTTTACGTTCGCCCTGACAGATGCTATCATAGCCTTTTTCAGCATAGGGAAACAGGACAGCACCTTCGTTAGTCAGACGGATGCCTTTTGCAGCTCTTGTGAACAGTTTGACGCCAAGCTGTTCTTCCAGCTGCTTCATGGATTGACTGACTGCAGGCTGAGTGATGTTTAGCTCTGTGGCAGCGCCGGTAATGCTGCCGGTTTTGGCGACAAAATAGAATACTTTGTAAAGCTCTAGGTGGGTTGTCATTTTTTGATCCTTTCTGTGGTGGAGTGTGCTCCGTTGCTTCGCAACGCTCGCGTGTGTGGGAGAGAGTGATACAAATTGCTCCGTTGCTTTGCAACGCTCGCATGTGTGGGAGAGAGTGATACAAATTGCTCCGTTGCTTTGCAACGCTCGCATGTGTGAGGGTATGTGATACAAATTGCTCCGTTGCTTCGCAACT
>CAZOHM010000025.1:29125-34953 GCA_964579795.1 uncultured Lachnospiraceae bacterium
AACTTTCCTACACCTGTATCACAGTGTATCATCTCTTGGTTATATAAGCAATACTAATAATGAATATAATAAATATTAATTTTACTTATAAGAATTGCTATGTTATACTTGCAGAGCAGGTTGAAAATTATGAATGATGTCGAAGGACATCTGATAGGAGGATTCAATTATGGTTAAGGCGATTGTTGGAGCAAACTGGGGAGACGAAGGTAAGGGTAAGATTACTGATATGCTTGCAAAGGATGCAGATATTATTGTCCGTTTTCAGGGTGGTGCTAATGCAGGACATACTATCGTGAACAGTTACGGAAAGTTTGCATTGCATACGTTGCCATCAGGCGTTTTCTACAGTCATACAACGAGTATTATAGGAAACGGTGTTGCTTTGAATGTGCCGGTTCTTTTTAAAGAGGTAAATGATATTATTGCAAAGGGTGTACCGGCTCCTAAGCTTTTGATTTCTGACAGAGCGCAGCTTGTTATGCCATATCATATTGATTTTGATACGTACGAAGAAGCCAGACTTGCCGGAAAGTCTTTTGGCTCTACCAAGTCAGGTATTGCACCGTTTTATTCTGATAAATATGCAAAAATTGGTTTCCAGGTAAGTGAATTATTTGGTGAAGAAAAAGATTTAAAAGAGAAAATTGCACGTGTATGCGAAATAAAGAATGTGATGCTTGTAAATCTGTATCATAAGGATCCGCTTGATGAAGCAGCTTTATTTGATACATTAATGGAGTACAAGAAGATGATTGCTCCATATGTATGTGATACATCACTTTATTTGTGGAATGCACTGAAGGAAGGGAAAAATGTACTTCTGGAAGGTCAGCTTGGTTCTCTGAAGGATCCTGACCATGGAATTTATCCGATGGTTACTTCATCTTCAACTCTGGCTGCATATGGTGCAATTGGAGCAGGCATTCCACCTTATGAAATCAAGAAGATTATTACAGTATGTAAAGCATATTCCTCCGCAGTCGGTGCAGGTGCGTTTGTTTCTGAGATTTTTGGTGAAGAGGCTGATGAACTCAGACGCAGAGGTGGTGATGGCGGTGAGTATGGTGCTACAACAGGAAGACCAAGACGTATGGGCTGGTTTGACTGTGTTGCATCCAAGTACGGCTGCAGAATGCAGGGTGCAACCGATGTTGCATTTACAGTATTGGATGTATTGGGATATTTGAATGAGATTCCGGTATGTACAGGTTATGAAATTGATGGAAAGGTAACAACTGAATTTCCTACAACTACGCTTCTTGAAAAGGCTAAGCCGGTATTGAAGGTATTGCCTGGATGGAAATGTGATATCCGTGGAATTAAGAAGTATGAAGAACTTCCTGAAAACTGCAGAAAGTATATTGAATTCATTGAAAAGGAAATTGGTTTTCCTATTACAATGATCAGCAATGGACCGGGCAGAGATGATATTATTTACAGGTAGGACCGGAAGAAAGAGGAAACATGAAGATAACCACAATAATTTTTGATTTGGGAAATGTACTTGTTGATTTTTGCTGGGAAAAGCATTTCCATAGCTTTGGATTTTCTTCGGAAGTGTTTGACCGTCTTGCGAAGGCTACAGTGATGGATAGTTCTTGGAATTTATTTGACAAAGGTGTTTTGCAAGAAGACGAGCTACTACAGATTTTCATTGCAAATGATCCCGGAATAGAAAAAGAAATTCGTATGATGTTTCAAAATATCAGCGGAACTATTGAGCCATACACATATGCAGAGGACTGGATCAGAGAACTTCAAAAGGCAGGCTATCGCGTATTGATTCTGTCAAATTATTCTGAGAAATCATATCGTGAGTGTGGAGAGAAGCTTTCTTTTGTTAATATAGCAGACGGTGCTGTCATTTCATATCGTGAGAAGATGGTTAAGCCTGATTTGGAAATCTATCAGCTTTTGCTTGACAGATATCATCTGACGCCGCAGGAATGTGTGTTCTTAGATGACAAGCAGGAAAATATTGAAGGAGCAAAAAAAGCAGGTATGAATGGTATTGTTTTCACTACAAGAGAGAATGCCATAAAGGAACTCGAAAAGCTTGGTGTGAGATATTCTGACACAGTATCAGATAAAAACAGCTAATAATATATTAATACTTGATATGAGCCGAATATATATCCGGCTCATATTCTTTTCGACGACAGCGAAAGCAAACTATGAAAATTTATTGAAATAGGAACAAATGTTTGGTACAATATAGTTGGAGGAATGAGTATGGAACAGTTATCCTTATTTGACGAACAGAGAGTGCAGTCTATGCCGCTCGCAGGCAGACTTAGACCAACGACATTAGAGGAGTTTGCAGGGCAGGAGCATTTACTTGGAAAAGGACGTATGCTTCGCCAGCTGATTGAAAGAGATCAGGTATCCTCTATGATTTTCTGGGGACCTCCTGGCGTAGGTAAGACGACACTTGCAGGAATTATTGCTGGCACAACGCATGCATCTTTTATCAATTATTCAGCCGTTACGAGTGGCATTAAGGAAATCAAGGATGTTATGAAGCAGGCCGAGGAAAGCAGCAGAGCGGGTGTGCGGACAGTACTGTTTGTAGATGAAATCCATCGTTTTAATAAGGCACAGCAGGACGCCTTTTTGCCATATGTGGAACGTGGTAGTATTATTCTGATAGGAGCTACTACTGAAAATCCTTCATTTGAGATTAATTCGGCGCTTTTGTCCCGCTGCAGAGTGTTTGTCCTGAAAGCACTGAGTGAGACAGATCTTGTCCGTTTACTGAAAAATGCAGTTAATAGTCCGAAAGGATATGCGTACCAACATGTACAAATCAGCGATTCCCAGTTGACAGCCATTGCAGCATTCGCAAATGGAGATGCCAGGACTGCGTTAAATACATTGGAAATGGCAGTTCTGAACGGAGATCTTTCCATAGATGGGATTACTGTAACAGACGCAGGTCTGGAGCAGTGTATCACCCGGAGGTCTCTGCTGTATGATAAAAGTGGGGAAGAGCATTACAATATGATTTCAGCACTGCACAAATCAATGCGAAACAGTGATCCTGATGCAGCAATCTATTGGATGAACAGGATGCTTGCAGGTGGAGAGGAGCCATTGTATATTGCGAGACGGCTTATCAGATTTGCCAGTGAGGATATCGGAATGGCAGATTCGCAGGCTTTGCAGATAGCAGTAGCAGTGTATCAGGCATGTCATTTTAATGGAATGCCTGAATGTGATGTCAACCTGACCCATGCGGTTACATATCTTGCAATGGCACCAAAATCAAATGCACTCTATACCGCATGCGAAGCGTGCAAGGCAGATTTAAAGGAAAAACCTGTTGAGCCTGTACCATTACAGCTTTGCAACGCACCTACCAAACTGATGGAGGAGCTCAATTATGGAAAGGGCTATGAGTATGCTCATAATACAGAGGAAAAGCTGACGACTATGCATTGTCTGCCGGATTCTATGAAGGGAACAGTTTATTACCGACCAACAGAGCAGGGAAATGAGAAAGTAGTCAAAGATCGATTGAATACAATTAAGGAATGGAAGAGTAGTCATGAGTTCCATAGTTAAAAACAAAACAAAAAAATATGAAATAGATATGGTGAATGGACCAATCTTAAGAAAAATGTTGCTGTTCAGCATTCCGTTAATGTGCTCGAGTGTTTTGCAGCTCCTTTTTAATGCTGCAGATATTATAGTTGTTGGCAGATTTGCCGGTGATAATGCACTTGCTGCAGTTGGGTCAAATACTGCACTAATTAATCTTCTTGTCAATCTGTTTGTCGGATTATCGATAGGAGCGAATGTACTCGTTGCTCATTTTTACGGAGCAAGGCAAGATGCAGAGTTAAAGAATGCAGTACACACTTCGATTTTACTTGGAATCTACAGCGGAATACTTTTGACTGTGATTGGAATATCAGGAGCCGGGGTGATACTGAAATGGATGCAGACACCATCCGGAGTACTGCCGCTTGCTACAGTATATCTGCGTATTTACTTTCTTGGTATGCCGGCTACCATGGTATACAATTTTGGAAGCGCGGTTCTTCGATCTGTAGGTGATACGAAGAGACCGCTGTATTATTTGTCCGCAGCAGGAGTAGTCAATGTACTGCTGAATCTGTTACTTGTGATTGTGTTTCGTATGAGTGTTTCCGGAGTTGCAATTGCGACAGTTGTTTCACAGTATATTTCCGCCATACTTGTGCTTCACTGTCTGATGCACGAGGAGGGTGCTATTAAGCTTATTATTAAAGAGCTTCATATGGAACGATCCATGTTCTTGAAAATACTTAAGATAGGTCTTCCTGCTGGTTTTCAGGGGATTATTTTTGCATTATCGAATGTAGTGATTCAATCTGCGGTGAATTCCTTTGGAGAAATTGTTGTAGCCGGGAACTCGGCAGCAGCAAATATAGAAGGCTTTATCTATGTTGCCATGAACGCATTTTATCAAGCAACTCTGTCTTTTTGTGGGCAGAATCTTGGTGCAAAGCAGTACAAACGAATAGACAGGATTGTATTGACAGGTGAGCTTTGTGTAATCATAGTTGGTCTTACGCTTGGGATGAGTACAGTTGTATTTGGCAGTGAGCTGCTGGATATTTACACATCAAGTCCACCTGTTATAGAAGCCGGTATGCGGCGTTTGCATGTAATCGCATTTACTTATGCGCTGTGTGGCATGATGGATGTAATGGTTGGTGGACTGCGAGGTATTGGCTACTCTGTCATGCCAATGATTGTGTCGCTGATAGGAGCGTGCGGCTTCAGACTTGTCTGGCTTGCAACGGTTTTTTTGATACCGCAGTTTCATACGATTGAAACAGTATACTGGTCATATCCGATATCCTGGATTCTGACAATGGTAGTTCACGTGATCTGTTTCTTTTGGGCAAGGAAGCATGTCAGAAGGAAGCTGGACTGGAATACATAGGTGAAATTCATACAAAAATGATTATCTTTCCATAATTCTGATTTTTCGGACATAGGGGATAGTTTATTGACGGTTACAAGATGTAAAAGGTAACACAGAATGGGTTAGCAGGATGATATGGATGCTTAAGTTAGATGGAAACAAAAAGGAGATTGTTATAGAAATAGAAAAGGCAGAGTCAAATGATTCTGCCTTTTCTATTTTACAAGATTTCTATTTTTTGAGGAGCTTCATTTCTTCATTAATCTCATCCACTCGCTTTATAATATCGGCAATTGCTTCCTGTTCATTTTCAGGTCGAAGACTTCCACCTTTTTCTTCTGCCATATGAGCCTGAGATTCCCTGTTCTTGATGTCTTTTCGGAACAGGAGTTTGAATAAGGTACGAATAAAAGGCTGGATAAAAAATAATTGTGTAAAATATGCAAATGGGAAATTGAAGCATAAGAGCTTCAGCCAGTTTGCAAATAAGGTAAAAATGTTGAATCCTGCATAATATGGGTAATACATAAATGCTGCAATAAAACTCATAGCAGGGCACATAAGTCCAACCGTTGCACAGATGATTGCTGTTTCAAACATCATTGGATGATTTTTTGCCGGGTCAAATACTTTACATGCCAGCTTGAATGAACATGGACTTCCCATAATGCTTTCCAGAGTAAAAGCAAAACAGAATTCAATTAAAATGACTGCCCATATAGGAAGCATTTTTCCAAACATATAAACGCCACCTTGTGAATTGATTGCGTTTAAGACACTGGATTCCCCGGTTACATTCATAAGTGTGCTACCATTGATTACATACAGACTGTAAAAAACATAAGCGTGAACAGTTACGACTACGGTTAGGAAGGCAAATACCATCCTTTGAAATTGATTTCTTGGCATA
>CAZOHM010000026.1:0-33916 GCA_964579795.1 uncultured Lachnospiraceae bacterium
AGAGCTCTGGCAGTTAACCCGGAGGTACTCCTTATGGATGAACCAACCTCGGCGTTAACAGCCAAGGAGATTGATGAACTGTTTCGAATTATCAAAAAGCTGCGTGATGACGGATGCGGAATTGTATATATTTCACACAGACTTGAGGAGTTGCAGCATATTGTTGACAGGGTAACAATCATGCGTGACGGACAGTACATAGCTTCGATGGATTATGCAGATATAACAATGGATCAGATTATTGCAAACATGGTTGGTCGCGAAATCAAGGAAAAGTTTCCGCGTGTGACATGCGAGAAGAAGGAAAAAATTTTTGAGGTTAAAAATCTGAATGCGGGAAAACTCGTACGTGATATTAACTTTTCTGCATACAGAGGCGAGATAGTTGGATTTGCTGGATTGATGGGTGCAGGAAGAACAGAAACAACCAGAGCCATTTTTGGAGTAGATCAGAAAGAGAGTGGCGAGATTTACCTGGACGGAAAACAGATTCAAATCAATTGTCCGATGGACGCAATAAAGGCGGGAGTAGTTCTTGCTCCTGAGGATCGGAAAAAAGATGGTCTTTGCACAAAGCTGAGTATACGTGACAATCTTACACTCCCTAATTTAGATATGGTATCAAACAAATTGCATGTATTGAATCATAAAAAGGAAAAAGAACTTTGCGAAAGGGCAATTAAGGATTTGAAGATTAAAACACCAAATGTTGAAATAGACGCAGGAAATCTTTCAGGCGGAAATCAACAGAAGGTTGTAGTTGGAAAATGGCTTGCACGTAATTCCAAAGTTGTAATTTTTGACGAGCCGACACGCGGAATTGATGTTGGAGCGAAAGTTGAAATTTATCATTTAATGAATGAACTAAAAAAACAGGGAATAGCAGTCATATTTGTTTCATCGGAAATGCCAGAGGTTATGGGTATTGCTGACCGCATCATTGTGATGTGTGATGGAAGAATTACAGGTGAAGTGATGGCACAGGAAACATCCCAGAGTGAAATATTAACTCTGGCAACAAGCTTCGAAAAAAAACACTAATGTTTGGAGGAATAAGAAATGAATAGCAAGAAAAATAATCCGATGAAAAGGCTTTTGACAATTCGGGGAATGGGCGGTGCGCTGACAGCATTTATTGGATTGATAATTATTTACTGTGCGTTTGGTCTCATAAACAGTACGGTATTTACAGGTCAGAATATCATGAATCTGCTGCGCTCAATGTCAAAGTATCTGCTAATTGGTATTGCACAGAGTTTTGTACTGATTACAGGGAATATTGATTTGTCAATCGGCTCGATGGCTGGTATGAGCGCCATGATAGCCGCGACTTTGATGACAATGGGAATGAGTCCTTTTACAGCGATATTAATTACGCTGATCAGCTGTTTGATTGTTGGAGTGGTTAATGGATTCCTCGTAGGAAAATTTAAGCTTCCGCCATTCATTGCAACGCTCGGAACAATGTTCGTAACAAGGGGTTTTGCATATATGGTAAATGGAAATCGTAATACAGATGCGATTGCAACAGGAGTAGGTAAAGAAACAGCTGACAATTTTCAGAACTTTTTTTACTATGGTACAACAGTAGGAGTATATAATACTTTTTGGATTGCGATTATCTTTTTTGTTATTTTCTTTTTCCTGCTTTCCAAGACAAGAACAGGAAGACATATTTATGCAATTGGTTCAAATGTAGATGCTGCTAAGCTTTCAGGTGTCAATGTAGTTGCTACTACAACAAAGGCTTATCTCGTTAGCGCAGTATGTTCCTGTGTGGTTGGATTAATCCTTTGTGCGCAGGCTGGAATGGGAAATATGGAAGCCGGTAATATGTATGAAATGTATGGTGTTGCAGCGGGTGTAATTGGCGGCGTTTCTCCTCTTGGTGGAACAGGATTACTGCTTGGTACACTTGCAGGTGCAGCGGTATGGCAGACGCTTGAAAATGGATTAAATATGGTAGGAGCACAGGTTGGTATTCAGAGAATTGTAATAGGAATCATTGTAGTATTTTCCGTTCTGTTTGATGTTGTCATCAGAACAGGACAGTTTGGAAAAAAGAAAAATGTATAACAATCATGTAGAAACTATTCCGCATAATGTGGATAGAAATAAAGGAGGATATGAAGAATGAAAAAGAAAGTTTTAGCAATGCTTTGTTGCCTTTCCATGATGGCAGCGTCATTGGCAGGCTGTGGAGCAGCAGCTCCGGCAGCAAGTGCAGAAGCAGGTACAGATGCACCGGCAGCAGATGGAGATGTTAAGATTGCCCTAATTACAATGGATTCAATTGATCAACATTGGATTACATTAAATGAGGGTGCGCAAAAGGCAGCTTCTGAGCTTGGAGTAACTGTAACATTTATGTCACCAAATACAAAGGATGACGCACAGCAGATTGAGTGTGTAAATAATGCCGTAGCAGGTGGTTATCAGGCAATTATGGTAGCAGCGAACGGACCGGATGCAATTTCATCAGCTTTGAAAGAGGCAGCAGCCGCCGGAATTAAAATTGTATATGTAGATTCGCCGGCAAATGTTGATGCTGAGGCAACGTTCTCAACTGATAATAAGGCAGCAGGCAAGACGGCCGGAGAAGAAATGAAAAAGGCACTTGAAGCAGCAGGTACTACATCAGGAGATATTGGTATCATCAATGTAAACGCTGCAACAGATTCCTGCGTGAATCGTGAAGAAGGATTCCGTTCAGCATTTGAAGGAAGTGGCTTCAATATTCTTGAGACACAGTATGGCGAAGGTGATGCGGCAAAATCTCAGAGCATTGCAGAAAACTATATTACACAGGGCGTAGTTGGAATCTTTGGATGTAATGAAGGCTCTACAACAGGAGCGGGAAATGCAATTAAGGCTTCAGGAAACGCAAGTATTATAGGTGTTGGTTTTGATAAATCAGATGCAATTCTGAATCTGATCACAGATGGAAATATCCTTTGCACAATGGCACAGAATCCGGATGTTATGGGATATGAAGGTGTGAAGGCAGCAGTAGATGCTATTAACGGAAAATCTCTTGGTGGAGCAGTAACAGATACAGGTGTTTCAGTAATAGATGCGGCAAGCGCTGGAGGAAGTGCCCCAGCAGCAGATGCAGCATCAGATTTGAAAGCAAGTAAGGAATGGAAAATTGCTTTGATTACAATGGATTCCATTGACCAGCATTGGGTAACTTTAAATGAAGGTGCACAGGCAGAAGCAGAAAAGATTGGTGTAAGTGTTACGTTTATGTCTCCTAACACAAAGGATGATGCACAGCAGATTGAATGTGTAAATAATGCTGTAGCAGGTGGATATGATGCAATCATGGTAGCAGCAAACGGACCGGATGCAATTTCATCAGCTTTAAAAGAAGCACAGTCTGCTGGTATTAAAATTGTATATGTAGATTCACCGGCAAATGTTGATGCTGAGGCAACCTTCTCAACAGACAACAAGGCAGCAGGTAAAACAGCTGGAGAAGAAATGAAGAAAGCACTTGAAGCAGCAGGTACTACATCAGGAGATATCGGAATCATTAATGTAAATGCAGCAACTGATTCCTGTGTTATGAGAGAGGAAGGATTCCGTTCTGCTTTTGAAGGAAGTGATTTCAATATTCTTGAGACACAGTATGGTGAAGGTGATGCAGCAAAATCTCAGAGTATTGCAGAAAACTATATTACACAGGGTGTAGTTGGAATTTTCGGATGTAACGAGGGCTCTACAACAGGAGCAGGAAATGCAATTAAGGCTTCGGGAAATGCAAGCATTATAGGTGTTGGTTTTGACAAATCAGATGCAATTATGAACCTGATTGCAGATGGAAATCTTCTTTGCACAATGGCACAGAATCCGGATGTAATGGGATCTTCGGGTGTGGACGCATGCGTACAGGCTCTTGAGGGTGAAAGCCTTGGTGGTGCAGTGACTGATACTGGTGTTTCGGTTCTAGACAAATAGGATGAAGGAGTTAATTTATATTGCAGGAGCCGCCGATTATTTCGGCGGTTTTCTGCTTTATAGTTAAAGAAAATGGGAAAATAGCATATATGTTAGTGTGTAAACCATGCTATAATTGGAGGAAAGGGGGATGAACATATGCTAAAAGTAATGATTGCTGATGATGAAGAGCGCATTTGTCAATTAATAAAGGCGCTTGTTGACTGGGATGAGCTGCATATGGAACTGGTTGGCACAGCTGCAAATGGAATAGATGCAGCAAAGCTTGTAATAGAATTACAGCCAGATATTTTGATTACCGATATTCGTATGCCCGGCTGTGATGGTCTGGAATTGATCCAGAAGGTGAAGGAGAGCAATCCAAGTCTTGAGATAGTAATTATCAGTGGTTATGCCCACTTTTCATATGCGCAGACTGCAATTAAGTATGGTGTAGGTGACTATCTGCTTAAACCAATTAATAAGATAGAATTGATGCAAACTCTTGAAAAGCTGTGCGCGAAAATCAATAAAAGAATGGAAGCTGAGATGGATATGAAATTTCTCCGTGAAAATCATGAACATGATCAGACACAAACAAGAAGCAGTCTCATTTCAAAATTACTGGAAGATGATATGACAGAAACCAGTATGCAAACATTGCAGCAGACATATGATCTAAAGGTACAGCCCGGAGTATTTCAGGGAATCTGTATAAAGATGGATTATAGTATTGAGCAGATTAATGAAAAAGCTCGTGAGATTGTACTGGAAAAAGCGGTTGATATTCTACAGGGAAACATGAAATCAGTATGCTACGAGGTTGTACTCAGTAAGCATGCAGACGCAGGATATGGAATATTGAATTATGCACAAAAACAGCAGGAGGATATACGCAGATTACTACGTGATTGTATGAATCAGCTGACTGTACAGAAAAGTATTCTTGGTCCTGTCGATTTTTCAATTGCGTTAGGACAGCCTGTCAAGCAATCTGAACTGCTTGGCAAGTCATTGAGACAGAGTGTTGAAGGCGTACAGGAGAGGATTCTTGTGGGGCCGGGACATTTATTAGAAAAGATTCCCGAACGGACAGGTCTTAAGGATCAAAATCTTTTGGAAAAGTATTCAAGGCAAATGCTTCATGCGGTGGAAGTGTTGAGTGTTGAAGAAGGAAAAGCGGCAGTTGAAATACTGAAGGACGCTATTTTACATACAAAGAATATTTGTGGATTTGAAATTTATGATTTGGTTCTTTCGGCAGGAAGTTTATTTCTGATGCAAACAGAATATAAAACAAAAAAAGAAGAGGAACTTTATTTTCGACAGAACTGTAACAGTTGCGCAACAATCACAGATATATTTGCCTGTTTGTTAAAGCTTCAAAATAAAATTCTTGGTGAAATCTGTGAAGAACGTCAGAACGATGCTCTCAGACCAATCAGAATAGCCAAGCAGTATATTCAAAATCATTACCAAGATCCAATTACTCTTGAAGAAGTCAGCGAGGTCGCAGGTCTAAGCCCAAGCTATTTCAGCGCATTGTTTAAGCGTGAAATAGGTGAAGGATTTGCAAAGTACTTAATAAATATAAGAATTGAACAGGCAAAAATACTACTGCGTGAAAGCAATGCATCGGTTTCAGAGATTTGCAGACAAGTGGGGTATAATGATTTAAAGCATTTTACACATACATTTGATAAAGCGACCGGATTAAAGCCCGGTGCATATCGGAAGCTGTATGGCTGAGAGGATGAGGATGTTGTTAAAAAAGCTATTGATTCGAGGCAGTTATATATCAAACAGGGTTCTGATATGTTTTTTGTGTGTATGTGTATTTTTGACAGCACAGGCTGCTTATCAGATTTACCTGTTCGTACATGGGCAAATATCAATTCTGCTGCCGGTAGTCACTGTTACGGGAACAGCTATGTTTGCTATTATATTTTGGGGAAGAATTGTTCTTCCATATAAAGGCTCTGAAAGAATGTTGAAACGTTTTTTGGATGGATATTTAACGGCGGATTTTGAAGAGCTTGGACTTCCTTTCTTGACACCAAATACAAAGGTGGAACTGATAAAAATCGATGAACTGATTCGTTCACCTCAGATTTTTGATTTAAACAAGCGGCAAGCACAGTATCTGGCTCTGCAAAATCAGATTAATCCGCATTTTCTATATAATACGCTGGAAAGTATCAGGAGTGAGGCGTTGATTGCAGGTCTGACAAGTGTAGCAGACATGACAGAAGCATTGGCAACATTTTTCAGATATACCATTTCCAAAGTGGAAAATCTTGTTTCGGTTGAGGAAGAATTGGAAAACTGCAAGACATACTTTCGGATACAGCAATATCGATTTGGAGACAGACTGCAGTTTCATATTGACTATGATGAGGAGGAATGGGAGGAAATCATACATTGCAGAATCCCAAAGCTGACATTGCAGCCAATTTTGGAAAACAGTATTATTCATGGAACAGAATTAAAGATTGGTACCGGAAATCTGAAAATCCAGTTTGAGAGAACTGAAAAGCGTTTGATTATCCGTATTTGTGATGATGGAATGGGTATGGATGAAAATACATTATGGGAATTGAATAAAAAGCTTCGAAAAGACAGCTCAACAGTGTCTTTCCAGCAGTCAGAAACAAAAGGCGGAATTGCTCTTGCTAATGTCAATAACAGGATCCATCTGATTTTTGGGGAAGAATATGGTATGCATGTTTATTCTATTCAAGGAAAAGGTACAGACGTAGAAATATCGTTACCGGCAGTCACGGATGATCGTGAGATTAAGAACCGAGGAGTGCTTCAATGAAAAAAGAAATTTTTCGCATGGAACGAGTCACCTATAAAGAAAATGGAATTACCATGCTGGAGGATTTTAATCTGAATGTTATGGAAGGAGAAATTGTTGGATTTATTCCAATCAATTCATTTGGCATGCCTTCGTTTTTAAATCTTTTAAAAACAAATCTTCAGCTTGAAGATGGACATATCTATTACCACGAAGAAATCATTAACTCATGGAAAGGTGGAAAGCGTGGAAATAACAGAATTACTGTAATACAGGATCAATCAGGTCTTGTAGAAGGAATGACAGTTGCAGATAATATTTTTGTGCTTCGCCAGGGATTTCGAAAATGTGTAATTCAGCCTGCTGTGCTTGCGAAACAATTAAGACCGGTGCTTCAGGATATTGGTATTGAATTATCCGCCTATACTTATGTGGAAAAGCTTTCAATGTTTGAACGAATTGTAGTATCACTGTTGAAAGGAATTATTGCAGGACACAGATTGATAGTGTTTAGCGAAATCAGTACATTAATCAGTGGAAATGAGCTTCGAAAGCTTCATGAGATTATGCGGCATTATGCAGCACAGGGATATTCATTTATTTATATTGGCTCTCATTTTGAGGATATCATACAGATTTGCAATAAGACGGTTCTGATGTCAAATGGTAGAATTGAAAAGGTTTTGCAGCCGTGGGAGATGCACGTGAAAAACCTTCTTACTCTGACAAAAGAGTATGACCGGATGGTGCGTGGGTATTTGGATACAAAAGAAGCAGGAACTGCAAAGGGAGAACCTGTCTGTGAAATATATGCAGAGATTTCTACAATGATGAAGCCACTGCATTTTACAGTGTGTCAAAGGGAATGTCTTGTTATTCAATGCCTTGATAATCACATATATGGAGAAATCATACAGATTTTGATGAATGGCTCGGGAGGTAATTCTTGCGAGATTCGGCTTGGAGGAAAGAAGGAGCGATTTTCAAGAAACCGAAATATTGCGGTTATTCAGGAACAGTGTACGCAGACGATGCTTTTTCCGGAACTGAATTATATAGACAATCTTTGCTTCAATCTTGATAAAAGAATGAGAAATGTTTGGACGAAGAAAAATATCAGGAGCAGTATTTATCAGGAATATACGAAAAGCTTTGGAAAAGAAGTGTTTGCTACACCGGTAGACAGACTTGGTGAAAAACAAAAATATCAGTTGATATATACTCGAATTTTATTACAAAAGCCCAAGGTGGTTTTTTGTATTCAGCCATTTAAAGGAGCAGATGTCAGTCACCGTATGTATATATGGGAGCTTCTTGAACAGCTGCTTGAGAAAGAAATTGCAGTCGTGATTCTTGCTGTGAATCTGGCAGATACCCTGTCACTTGCTGATCGTCTGATATGTATAGATACAAATAAGGAGCAGGAAGAATATAAGCAGAAGGATTTTGCCTCTATTCCGGTACTTGCACCATGGCTTTATCTGTATCGGGAATGCGTTCCGGAAGAAATCCTGGAACATGGTGAATGGAAAAATAGAAACTATATCCAATGAAATAAAGGATATAGTTTCTATTTATGTTAGATGATATAAGATTGTATTATGTGTTATTTTAATACCTACAAATCAAGTACTTCTGCTGCAATTCTTGCGGCGTCTTCAATACAGCCATCGCAGGAACGAAGAACCTTTCCGGTTTCAATTCCCTTCAAATATTTACAAATGGTTGTTCCGTTTTTTTCCTTGAATTTTTCTACAATAACAGAAGAAAGCTTATATGTGGATGCTTTTGTAGTTGGATCATCAAGTGCGCCGCTGCTGTTCTTGAAGCCGGCTACCATAATTGCACCGGAAATGGCACCACAGGTTCCTTCCGTACAGCCCATGCCTAGTCCGAAGCCTTCGCCGGCTCTAAACATAGTCTGCTCATCAACACCAACCTCATCACAAAAGGCACAGGCAACAGCCTGGCAGCAATTATAGCGTTTCTTATGATTTTCTAATGCACGTTCTACTCGATTTTCCATTGTTACATTACCTCCGCATAAGCCTGACTTAATAATCCAATGCTTTCTCTTCTCCATTCATAACGCGAAGACCACCCTGCGCAAGTGCAAGAAGCTCATCTTCACCTGGATATACTGTAAATGGAGCAATCCATTCACAGTTTTTACGAAGTCCAGCAACTACTTCTTTATCATATGCGATGCCGCCTGTCACGATAATCTGGTCAACCTTGCCTTCCAGAACTGCTGACATGGCACCAATGTTTTTGGAAACCTGAAGGATAAAGGCATCTCTTACTTCTTTTGCTTTTGCATCACCGTCAGCTACCATTTTCTCAACGTCACGCATATCATTTGTATTCAGATAAGCATTAAATCCGCCATTACCACAAATCTTTTTGTATACTTCCCCTTCGGAATACTTTCCGGAGAAGCACATTTTGATAAGTGCTCCTGATGGAACACCGCCGGCACGCTCTGGAGAAAATGCACCATCGCCATCTAATGCGTTGAAAATATCAATGACCTTACCGTTTTTATGTGGACCAACAGAAACACCGCCACCCATATGTACAACAATCAGGTTCAGCGAATCATAAGGCTTTCCGATTTCTTTTGCGTAGCGTTTAGCAACAGCCTTCTGATTAAGTGCGTGGAAGATACTGACACGAGGAAGCTCAGGTACACCAGAATATCTGGAAATCGGCATTAACTCATCTACAACGACGGGATCAACAATAAAAGATGGAACTCCGACTGAGTCACCAATTTCTTTTGCGAGAATACCGCCGAGGTTAGATGCATGCTGTCCTTGTACACCAATCTTTAAATCATTAATCAGAGCATCTGTAACCGCATAGGTGCCTCCTGGAATTGGTTTGAGCATACCACCGCGTCCAACAACAACATTTAATGATTTGATATCAAAATTTTTCTCCTTTAACAGGCTCACAATGATATCTTTTCTGAAATCCTTCTGATCTACAATAGAAGCATATTTAGCAATTTCCTCTGTAGAATGTCTGAGTGTTTCTTCAAACAGTAATGTTTCATCCTCGAATACACCGATTTTTGTAGAAGTGGAACCGGGATTGATAATTAAACTCTTGATTGACATAGAACCTTCTCCTTTTTTGTGATTATTTTGTTTTGGATAATTCTTCTGCAACAATTGCTGCAAGTGCAATGGAATTAACCTTTGTTTCAAATGTATCAGAACGGGAAGTTAAAATAACAGGAGCTTTTGTACCTGTTAAGATACAGCCATTCTTTACCTTTGCCAGTCTGACAATAGCTTTATATACGAGATTTCCTGCATGAATGTCTGGGAACAGAAGAATATCTGCGTCTCCGACAATCTTACGATTAGTAGCACCTTTGTGCTGTGCTGCTTCCGGATCGATTGCAAGGTCAAGAGAAAGAGGACCATCTACTATACAACCGGTAATTTCACCGGCTTCATTCATCTTTGTCAGTTGATCGGCTTCTACGGTAACAGGCATTTTAGAATTTACCACTTCGACTGCAGCAAGAGGAGCGATTTTAGGACAAGGAATACCGCATGCGGTTGCAACGTCCTTTGTGTAGTTGATAATTGCAACTTTGTCTTCCAATGTAGGATATGGCATAAAAGCAACATCTGTTAAGAATAATAATCTGTCAATTCCTTCTATTTCAAATACACAGACATGTGAAAGAGGTTTTCCAGTACGAAGGCCTACTTCCTTATTAAGAACACTCTTTAAAAATGTTTTACTGTCTGTCAGACCTTTCATATACATGTCTGCCTTGCCATCATGTACGAGCTTAACTGCTGTCAGAGCTGCTTTTTCCATTTCCGGCTCATTAATAATTTCATAATCATTTAAATCAATATTCAGGGAAGTCGCAATCTCTCTGATTTTTGGCTCATCACCAACAAGAATCGCATCAGCAATTCCTCTTTTTTTTGCTTCACTGACCGCTTCGAGAATCGGAGCATCCTGAGCAGCTGCAACAGCTACTTTCTTTTTGCTGCACTCGGACAGCTTCTTAAGTAAATCGTCAAATGTTTTCGTCATCTTACGCACCTCTAATAATAATATAGTTTTCTTTGACACGGAATTCGTTAAAATAATAACACTATTCAGGTGAAAATGCAAATTGAAACTATATTTTAACATAAAGAAGGTTGAATCCAAACGCCGTTTCTGTTACAATACAATTTGGGTCTTCATACGAAGTGAGACTTAACCGCTACAATAAATGGGAGCATAAGGCATGAAAATAATTGATAAAATATTTGGAACTCATAGTGAACGAGAACTTAAGCTGATTGATGCATTAGTCGATCAGGTAGAGGCGCTTCGTCCGGGTATGATGGAACTGTCTGACAGCGCATTGAGAGACAAGACAAAAGAATATAAGAAAAGACTGGCTGATGGCGAAACATTGGATGATCTTTTGCCGGAGGCATATGCAACTGTACGCGAAGCAGCAAGACGTGTATTAAATATGGAACATTACCGTGTACAGATTGTTGGTGGAGTCATTCTTCATCAAGGCCGTATTGCAGAAATGAAAACAGGTGAAGGAAAAACACTGGTATCGACATTACCTGCTTATTTAAACGCACTTGCAGGCAAAGGTGTTCATGTTGTAACTGTCAATGATTATCTTGCAAAGCGTGATGCTGAGTGGATGGGACAGGTACATGAGTTCCTTGGCTTGACAGTCGGAGTCGTATTAAACGAAATGAAGGCTGAGGAAAGAAGAACAGCCTATAATTGTGATATTACATATGTGACAAATAACGAGCTGGGATTTGATTATCTGCGCGATAATATGGTGATTTATAAGGAACAGCTTGTTCTTAGGGAATTGTCCTATGCGATTATCGATGAGGTGGATTCGGTGCTGATTGATGAGGCTCGTACTCCATTGATTATTTCAGGACAGAGTGGAAAGTCTACAAAATTGTATGAGGTCTGTGATGTTCTTGCCAGACAGATGAAACGTGGAGAGGATGTTGAGGATCTGTCCAAGATGGATGCCATAATGGGCATTGAGCGCGAAGAGACAGGCGATTTCCTCGTAAATGAAAAGGATAAGTTTGTAACGCTGACAGCAGAAGGTGTTGCAAAGGTAGAGCGGTTCTTCCAGATAGAAAATCTTGCTGATCCTGAAAATGTAGATGTTCAGAACAATATTATACTCGCACTTCGTGCACATAATTTAATGTTTCGTGATCAGGATTATGTTGTCAAGGATGATCAGGTATTGATTGTAGATGAATTCACTGGACGTATTATGCCAGGACGACGTTATTCTGATGGTCTTCACCAGGCAATTGAGGCAAAGGAGCATGTGAAGGTTAAAAGAGAAAGCAAAACTCTTGCGACCATTACATTCCAGAACTTCTTTAATAAATTTGAAAAAAAATGTGGTATGACAGGTACAGCACTTACTGAAGAAAAGGAATTCCGTGATATCTATGGTATGGATGTTATTGAAATTCCAACAAATAGACCTGTTGCCAGAAAAGATTTACAGGATGCTGTTTACAAGACAAAGAAGGAAAAACTGTTTGCAATTTGTAATGAAATAGAAAAGGCTCATGCAACGGGACAGCCAATTCTTGTTGGTACGATTACGATTGAAGCATCTGAGGAGCTGAGTGCACTCTTAAAGCGAAGAGGAATTCAGCACAAAGTGTTGAATGCAAAATTTCATGAGCTTGAGGCAGAAATTGTTGCAGATGCCGGTATTCACGGTGCAGTCACAATTGCTACAAACATGGCAGGCCGTGGTACTGATATTAAGCTTGATGAAGAAGCAAGGGCAGCGGGCGGCTTAAAGATTATTGGTACAGAAAGACATGAATCCAGACGTATCGACAATCAGCTGCGTGGACGTTCGGGAAGACAGGGAGATCCGGGAGAATCTCGTTTCTTTATTTCACTTGAGGATGATTTGATGCGTTTGTTTGGTTCGGATCGTTTGATGGATGCATTTAATACACTTGGTGTTCCTGAAAATGAACAGATTGAGCATAAGATGCTTTCGAGTGCAATTGAAAAAGCACAAATGAAAATTGAAAACAATAACTTTGGTATCAGAAAGAACCTGTTGGAATATGACCAGGTTATGAATGAACAGAGAGAGATTATTTATGCAGAGAGAAGACGTGTGCTTGATGGAGAGAGCATGCGCGATGTCATCTTCAAAATGGCAACTGATTTTGTGGAGAATACAGTTGATATGTGTATCGGTGATGATATTATACCTGAAGAATGGGATCTTCCGGAGCTGAATCAGCATCTGCTTGCAACTGTTCCAGTAAAGGATTTAAAGACACCTGATATCAGAGATTTGAAAAAGAATGAATTAAAGCATAATCTGAAGGAAGAGGTTGTGAAGCTTTATGAGGCAAAGGAAGCAGAATTTCCGATGCCAGAGCAGCTTCGTGAGCTTGAGAGGGTTGTACTTTTGAAGTCAATTGACCGTAAATGGATGGATCATATTGATGATATGGATCAGCTTCGTCAAGGTATTGGTTTACAGGCTTATGGACAGAGAGATCCTCTTGTTGAGTACAAAATGACAGGTTATGATATGTTTAATGCTATGACTGACAATATCAGCGAAGAAACATTACGTGTATTGTTCCATATCCGCATTGAACAGAAGGTTGAGAGAGAAGAGGTTGCCAAGGTAACGGGAACTAATAAAGATGATTCACTTGGTAAAAAGCCACAGAAGCGTGAAGCTGAAAAGGTATACCCAAATGATCCGTGTCCATGCGGCAGTGGAAAAAAATACAAACAGTGTTGCGGACGTAAATAATTAATGAACAGGAATGGAGAATTTTAGTGGTAGAGTTAGATCAGATTAAAACAGAATTACAGACGTACGAAGAGCCGCTAAAAGAGGTAAAGGCTTCACTTTCTTTGGATGACAAAGCACAGCGTGTGGAAGAACTGGAAAGAGAAATGGAAGCTCCGGGTTTTTGGGATGATGCAGAACGTTCTCAGAAGTATGTGAAGGAATTGAAATCATTTAAGGATACAATTGCACTTGTTTCCGGGCTTGAGCAGCAGTACGAGGATATTCAGATGCTCCTGCAAATGGGCTATGAGGAAAACGATCCCGAGCTTATACCTGATATTCGAAAAGAGTTTGAAGAGTTCAGAGATACTCTGGAAAAGCTGCGTATTGGAACGCTGCTTTCAGGAGAATACGATAAAAATAACGCTATTCTGAGATTGAATGCAGGCGCAGGTGGTACAGAAAGCTGTGACTGGGCTCAGATGCTTTACAGAATGTATTCCAGATGGGCAGAGAAAAGAGGGTTTTCTGTAGAAGTGCTGGATTATTTGGATGGCGATGAAGTAGGGATCAAATCAGTCACCTTCCAGGTGAATGGTGAAAATGCATATGGTTATTTAAAATCAGAAAAAGGTGTTCATCGTCTTGTGCGTATTTCTCCGTTTAATGCGCAGGGAAAGCGACAGACATCATTTGTGTCGCTTGATGTAATGCCTGATATTGAAGAGGATCTGGATATAGATATTAATGAGGATGATTTACGAATAGACACATACCGAAGCTCCGGCGCAGGTGGACAGCATATTAATAAAACATCATCCGCAATTCGTATTACCCATATTCCGACAGGTGTTGTTGTTCAATGTCAGAATGAACGTTCTCAGTTTCAGAACAAGGATAAGGCTATGCAGATGTTAAAAGCAAAGCTGTATTTACTGAAACAGGAAGCGAATGCAGAAAAGCTTTCTGATATTCGCGGTGACATTAAGGATATTGGATGGGGAAACCAGATACGTTCCTATGTTATGCAGCCATATACACTTGTCAAGGACCACAGGACAAATACAGAGGTTGCACAGGCAGACAGTGTACTGGACGGAAATATCGATCCGTTTATCAATGCATATTTAAAATGGCTCAGTACCGGAGCAGACACCGCAGAAAATTGAACTTAAAAATAAACAATAAAAGCAGGTATTTTTGTAATTGAATACTTGCTTTTTTTTATTGTCTATGTTACTATATCTTTCGACGAAAGACACGTGTTCGCAACAGAGAAACACACAAATACAAATGTTTACGACACGTGGACAGGTGATATGATGGCAGAGGCAAGCACATATTTTATTGTAAAACAAAAGGCGCTTCCGGAAGTACTGTTAAAGGTTGTGGAAGCAAAGGCGATGCTGGATTCTGAGCAGGCAATGACTGTGCAGGAGGCAACAGAGCGTGTAGGTATCAGCAGGAGTTCTTTCTATAAATACAAGGATGATATTTTTCAATTTCATGATAATACACAGGGAAAGACAATTACGCTGACATTTCAAATGGATGACAGACCGGGACTTCTGGCTGATCTATTGAAAATTATTGCAGCGTTTGGTGCCAATATTTTGACAATCCATCAGAGTATTCCGATTAATGCGGTCGCTTCGTTAAGCATCAGTGTTCAGGTGCTTCCGACGACCGGAGATGTTTCAAAGATGATTGACAGTATGGAACAGCAGGAAGGCGTTCATCACGTTAAGATACTGGCAAAGGAATAAAAATAAACGAAAAGAGGTAATGATATGGTAAACATTGCAGTACTTGGATATGGTACAGTTGGATCCGGAGTTGTGGAGGTAATTCATACAAATCTGGAAAGTATTAATACAAAGGCAGGAAATACAATTCAAATTAAATATGTTCTGGATTTGCGAGAATTTCCTGGAGATCCTGTTGAAAAAGTACTTGTACATGATTTTGATACGATTTTAAATGACCCTGAAGTACGGATTGTAGTAGAGGTGATGGGCGGCATAGAGCCAGCATACACATTTGTAAAAAAGGCGCTGCTTGCAGGAAAGAGCGTCTGCACATCAAACAAGGAGCTTGTAGCAAAGCATGGTCCGGAGCTTTTGCAAATTGCAAGAGACAAAAATATTAACTTCCTGTTTGAAGCAAGTGTAGGTGGTGGAATACCGATTATCAGACCACTCAATTCTTCGCTTACTGCCGATGAAATTTGTGAGATTACAGGTATTCTAAATGGTACAACGAACTATATTCTGAGTAAAATGTCAGATGAAGGCTGGGAGTTTGATGCAGCACTGAAGAAAGCACAGGAGCTTGGATATGCTGAGAGAAACCCAGAGGCCGATGTTGAAGGCTATGATGCCTGCCGAAAAATTGCAATTCTATCTTCTCTCGCATTTGGTAACAATGTTGATTTTGAGGATATTTATACAGAGGGAATTACAAAAATCACTGCAAAGGATATTGCATATGCAAAGAAGCTTGATATGGCTGTAAAGCTGCTTGCATCAAGCAAACGTGAAGGAGAAAACTTCTATGCAATGGTTGCGCCTTTCCTGATTTCAAGAAGTCATCCATTGTACAGTGTAAATGGTGTTTTTAATGCGATATTTGTAAACGGAAATGTACTTGGAGATGTTATGTTCTATGGAAGCGGTGCAGGAAAGCTGCCAACAGCAAGTGCAGTGGTTTCTGATGTTGTAGACGCAACAAAGCATCTGAATCGGAACATTATGTCCTTCTGGAGCAGTCAGAAGCTAGAACTTACCAGTGTTGAAAACGCTGAAAGAAGATTCTTTGTCAGATTAAGCGGAACGGTAAAAGATCGATTGTCTGAAGTGGAGAATATTTTTGAAAATGTGGAAACAGTCGAACTCGATGGAGAAGCAGGAGAGTTTGGTTTTGTAACAAAAAAAATGAGTGAAAAGAAGTTTGACGAATTATCAGCAAAGTTGAATGGTATGCTTGGAAGAATACGTCTGGAGGGGTAAGCATATGAAATATATTGTTGTACTCGGTGACGGGATGGCAGATGAGCCCATTGAAGAGCTGGGAGCTAAGACACCGCTTGCATATGCCCGGACACCAGCACTTGATGAACTTTCAAAAAAATCCGAGCTTGGTTTAGTTCATACGATACCGGATGGAATGAAACCGGGATCTGACACAGCCAATCTGGCGGTACTCGGATATGATCCGAAAAAGTACTATTCAGGACGCTCACCTCTTGAAGCACTGAGCATTGGCGTGCCGATGAAGAAAACAGACATCGCACTTCGCTGTAATATCGTAACGATTTCAGACGATGAGCCTGTATTTGAGGAGAAACACATTATTGATCACAGCTCGGGAGAGATTGATACTAAGGACGCAGCTGTACTTCTGGAAGCAGTCAGAAAAGAGCTGGAAACAGACACATATAAGTTTTATGTTGGAACAAGCTATCGGCATTGTCTAATATGGGATGAGGGAAGCGTTGTTGAATTGACGCAGCCGCATGATGTGCTGACCCAGGTTATTGGACAATATCTCCCAAAGGACGAAAATCTGAGACAGATGATGAAAAGAAGCTATGAGATACTTAAAAATCATCCGATCAATGTGGAACGCAAAAAGAAGGGATTAAACCCAGCAAATTGCTGCTGGTTCTGGGGAGCAGGTACGAAACCGATGCTTTCCTCCTTTGAAGAGAAAAATCATAAAAAAGGAGTGATGGTATCTGCTGTAGACCTTTTGAAAGGAATAGCCATTGGTGCAGGAATGAAGGTAATAAATGTGGAAGGCGCAAACGGAGGCCTTCACACAAATTATGAAGGAAAAGCGGATGCAGCAGTTCAGGCACTGTTGAACGATGGTTTTGATTTTGCATATATCCATGTGGAAGCGCCCGATGAGATGGGACATCAGGGAAGCGTGCAGAAAAAAGTGCAGTCGATCGAATATCTTGATGAGAGAGTAATTAGTCGTGTGAAGGCACAGATGGATGCGTCAGGAGAGCCATATAGAATGCTGATTATGCCGGATCATCCAACTCCGATTCGTATCAGAACGCACACGGGAAATCCTGTACCGTATCTGCTATATGACAGCACAGCACCACTTGATGAGACGTGGAGCTATACAGAAGCAGAGGCAGAGAAAACCGGGACATATGTTGCAGACGGATACAAATTGATTGATCATTTGTTTGATAAGTAACAGAAATTATTTAACATAAAGAAATGAGGAGAAACGTATGCTAGTAGTAAAAAAATTCGGCGGAACATCAGTGGCTGACAAAGAAAGAATACTAAATGTAGCAAAACGCTGTATTAAGGACTTTCAGGCAGGCAATGATGTTGTAGTTGTACTGTCGGCAATGGGAAAACAGACAGATGTACTGATTGACATGGCAAAGGATATCAATCCAAATCCTACCAGACGAGAAATGGATATGCTCTTAACTACCGGCGAGCAGACATCTGTTGCACTAATGGCAATAGCCATTAACGGTCTTGGAGTTCCGGCTGTATCATTGAATGCATTTCAGGTGGCAATGCACACAACAAGTGCGTATTCCAATGCAAGACTTAAGAGGATTGATACAGAAAGAATCCGCCATGAGCTTGATCAGAGAAAAATTGTGATTGTAACAGGTTTTCAGGGTGTTAACAAGTATGATGATTATACAACACTTGGAAGAGGTGGTTCAGATACAACTGCAGTTGCATTAGCTGCCGCACTGCATGCTGATTCCTGCGAAATATTTACTGATGTGGAAGGCGTATATACAGCAGATCCACGCATTGTAAAGAACGCACGAAAAATGAAAGAGATTTCTTATGATGAGATGCTTGATCTTGCATCACTTGGGGCAGGTGTATTACACAATCGTTCAGTTGAGCTTGCCAAAAAATATGGTGTTCAGCTCGTAGTTCGCTCGAGTATGTCAGAAGCAGAAGGAACAGTTATTAAGGAGGATGTTAAAGTGGAAAGAATGTTAGTAAGCGGTGTTGCTGCCGATAGAAATGTTACAAGAATTGCTCTGGTTGGTCTTGCAGATAAGCCGGGTGTTGCTTTTAGAGTGTTTGATACATTAGCAAAGGAAAATATCAATGTCGACATGATTTTACAGTCTATTGGTCGCGATAATTCAAAGGATATCATTTTTACAGTACCAAGAGATATGACAGATGATGCGCTTAAGTCACTGGAAGCCAAGAAGAATACTCTTGGTGCACAGGAAGTGAAATACAGAACAGATGTTGCAAAAGTATCTGTTGTTGGTGCTGGTATGATGTCAAACCCGGGCGTTGCCGCAAAAATGTTTGAGTGTCTGTTTAATGCAAACATCAACATAAACATGATTTCTACATCAGAAATCCGTGTAACCGTCCTGATTGATGAGAAGGATGTTGAGAAAGCAATGAATGCAGTTCATGACAGTTTTGGACTTGAAGATTAATCGATAATAAAAAACTATCATTTGACCGATAAATGACTATAGGCATATTAATAAATGTCCGTCGTCGTTTATCGGTTTTTTGCAGACTCGTGCAGTACTGAACAACTATATATGGAGTCGTCTATTTACAAAAGAATAGATATTGTGGTAAAATTTAAATATCTATTGGCAGCTGTTAGATGATTGTGGGCTCATACAAAGGAGAGAGTGGGAATGATAAAAAACAAAAATTGGAAAAAATATCTTGTAATTTTACTGGCTTCCGGGTTGTTTGTGTGCTCAAATGGAGTGACTGTCGCAGCTGATGAGACAGATATTATGAATGGGATGACAGTAACATCTGATGGAGCAGTTAGTGATTCAGGTGATGGGATTGGACACGGAGTGACAGTTGATAGTACTGGAGATCCAGTAGTGATACAGCCTGTGAAGAATCCAACACCTGCGATTAATGTCAGTATTGTAAATAAAATTATTACCAATATTCCGTATGGAGGAGAAATATCGCTGAATGGCGGAGTGACTTGGTCGATGCCTATTAACTCAGGTTCGTTTTCACTTTCTGATAGCGCGATTTCCATGCTTCATTCGGGATCAGTTATCAATGCAGTTTTACCCGGTGACGATATTATGACACTAGATTCCGATATTCAGACAGTGAAATTGACAGATGCAGATTTTCCGACACCTGTTATTATTCCGACGAAGCTTCCTACCCCCAATGCTGTGTTTGAAGCCTCTACAATGATTATTTCAGGAATTCCTTCGCCAGGCGCATATTCTGTTGATGGAGGAAACAACTGGATTAACTCATCGGGAAGCTTTCCGATTACTAATGTCAGTGCTAATTATGATATTCTTGTAAAAGCACTTGGTGACGATATTACTACAGTGGATTCCGATAATCAGACAATATATATTACAAAAGCGGATACACCGAATGGTGTAGCAACGAATCCCGTAACTACAGCCGGAGGAACAGGCTCCATTGTTCATGTGAGTCCGGGTATGGAATACAGAGCATCCGGCTCTTCTAATTGGATTGATATAAATGATTCGACTGTTTCCGGCTTGCCAGGTGGCAATTATGATGTCCGTGTGAGTGCATCCGGAACAATGCTTGCAAGTGATTTTGTTACAGTAACAATAGATGTAATACCGATGGGAAAGGCAGATACTCCGAATGCTTCTTTTGATGGCGCGTCCATGATACTGAGCAATCTTGGTGTTGGTATGGCTATTTCCTATAACGGAGGCTCTACATGGGAAACAATTACCGATAATCATTGTACGCATGTGACTTTGACTACAGATCAGGCAAACCAGTCCATTTCGTATAGTGGAATACGTGTAAAACGTTTGGGCGACGGACAGACAAAACTTGATTCAGATGTCCAGACAGTTTCTATTTCAAGAGCAGCTACTCCGTCGGGTATTTCAGCGACAGCAGCCACAAATGGAGCGAACGGAGTGATACGCAATGTTTCAACAGATATGCAGTATCTTAGAGAAGGTACAAATGCATGGATAGATATTGGAAGTAATACAATATCTGGGTTAGTTCCGGGAACATATGATATCAGGAGAAAAGCCAGTGGTTCTATGATGGTAAGCAGCATATACAAGATAGCAATCGGTTCATCAACCCCGACACCGGTACCGGTTACACCTACTGGCAAGGAGTCTACTCCATCAGCGAACTTTAACGCACAGAATATGGTGCTCAGTAATGTAAATGGTGTAAAGTATTCAACGGATGGACAGAATTTCTCTCAAACGATAACGAGTGATAATATACAGTTAGATGAGAGAACACTTCATACAGATAAAGGAATTCGACTGTACAGGCAGGGTAATGGCAGTACTACAAAAGATTCTGACGTGCAGTATATTGAACTGAAAAGACAGCCGACACCGTCAGGAATCAGTGCAATTAGTGCGACGGCAGGAGCGGGCGGTATTATTAATGGCGTTAACAAAGGAATGGAGTACAAAGCTGTAAATGCAAATACATGGACAAATGTTGGTGGGAATTCCATAACAGGGCTTGCAGAGGGTACCTATTATATCCGTACAATTGGTGCTTATCAGAATTTGCCGAGTGAAGCCATATCAGTTGTAATTAATAAAACGGCGGCACCTGCTATTGTTGTGCCAACACCGGTTCCGACATCGACTTCTACAAATACAAGCGCGAAAACTACATCAGATAGTGCTTCCAAAAAAGACACTGCTACAACAGAAAAAACCCAGGCAGAGCTTGATGCTGAGAAAAAGGCTGAAGAAGCTACAGAAGCTGAACAAAAACAGGCGGAAGCGGCAGATGATACACAGACTACAGAGGATGCAACCGTTCCAATCACTACAGAAGAGCCGGTACTTGCTTCTGCTCCAACACAAAAGGGATGGGGTGCTATAGAAGCAGGAATGAACAGTAATGAACCGACTGCTGTTGTTATGAACGGAAGTACACAGATACCAGGTAGTGTGTTAGTGGCAGCAAAAAATGCCGGTTCAGAATTAATTCTTGGAATGAGCAATGATGTTGTATGGTCTATTGATACATCTGCCGTTAGTGATGATATTTCTGATATCGATATGGGAGTTGTAGAAAATACAAAGAACATACCACAGAAATTGATTTCTGATGCATCATCTGAGGGAATTGTAGATAAACAATTTGATATCAATCACGAAGGTGATTTTGGATTTAATGCAAAACTAACAATAAAGCTGAGCGCAGATGCTTCCGATAAATTTGCAAATTTACTTTACTATAACAAAACGAGTCAGGCAATGGAATGTATTGCCAGCTGCTCAATAAACGAAAAGAATGAGGCAACATTCCCAATGACACATGCATCTTCCTATGCAGTTGTTGTTACTGATAAGGAAATGCAGCGGTCAGCTGCAGTAACTGATGGTAGTCAGTCAAAGGCAGTTAAGACCGAAACAAAGACTTCGCCATGGGTTTGGATCATAGTCGCTGGTGCAGTATTAACAATCATTGCAGTTTCTGCGATTATTTATATGAGACGCAGACAGGCACTTGAGGATGCAAGGCGTCGGCATAACAGACAAGTTTCAAAAGAACAGGCATCGAGAGAACAAACATCAAGAGAAAACTGGGGGAATAGAAAGTAATGGATAGCAATCAGTTCTACAGACAGAACATGCCGGTTGATGAAGAATCGGAAAAGAAAAAAAGAGCTTCAGATGCACTGGGAAAGGCATCGATGGTTCTTGGAATAGTTTCTATTGCTACAGTATTTTGCTGTATGCCTTTTGTCTTCAGTGCAGTCAGCATGACACTTGCAATCTTATCAAAGGGAGCATCAAAAACCTTGTCGACCTATGCAAAAACTGGGCTGATCTGTTCAATTATTGGTTTCGCAGCTTCGATGATTTTGACAGTTTTTATGATTGTTGTTGAATGTGCTCTGCTGTTTAATGGATTAACAAAGAATGGAAACGTCATGGATACTTTCATAAAAAATTATGAACAGCAGTATGAGGACACTTATGGACAGGAGCTTCCACCTGAAATGAAGGAGCTTTTTGAAAACTACTCAAATCAATAATATTAGGAATGGAATCATATAGATGAACAGGAGAATGTCATGAAAAAGTGGAAAACGTCATCAGAATTAAAAGCAATGGCCAAGGAACAGCTGCTTGACAATTATGGAATTGCAGCCGGAACATATGCCATAGTATTTGGTATTACGATGGGAATTTTTATGCTGGTTTATCTGGCTTTATTTGCATTAATTATTTCAGAAAGCATCAATCAGGGAATGAATGCAATAGATTCATTTATAGGTTCACCATTGTATTTTGTTATTACATACGCGCTGTCAGGAATACTTGGGGCGCTGATATGCACAGTATCAACTGGTTACAGTTATGTTTGCCTTAAAATATCCAGAGGAGAAAAGCCAAAAGTAGCAGATTTATTTTACTGCTTTTCACATCATCCTGATAAAGTAATCGTACTTTTTTTATTATGTTATCTAGTGGAACTGATTATTCTTGCACCATCACAGATTGTACTTTATCTAATATCAAGTGGACAGAATTTTTCAGGAATAGCTTTTTTATTCTGGGCATTACTATATATTGCGGGACTTGTTTTTATGGTAATATTTGGATTGATGATTTCGCAGATGTTCTTTCTGTATATCGATTATCCGCAGGAGCAATCGGTCAAGATTTTAAAGCAGAGCTTCAAAATTATGAAAGGCAACAAGGGACGGCTGTTTTATGTAACAATCAGTATGTTTGGCTGGTATTTACTGCTGTTTGCTTCATGCTGTATAGCAGTGTTCTGGATTATGCCTTATCAGTGTGTGACATTTGCAAATTTCTACAGGGATTTACGAGGCGAATTTGATGTTGTGAATGACACAGATACGGAAATTGAAACCGAAACACAAACAGATTGTACTGTAGATACGAAAGAAACATGGACAACAGAGACTAATAATAACAGCGAACAGGAATAGGAAAATGGATATTATATTAAAGTTACGTGATGAGTTAAAAGTAGAAAAGTGGCAGGTAGAGGCTGCAGTTAAGTTAATTGATGAGGGAAACACGATCCCCTTTATTTCAAGATACAGAAAGGAAGTAACCGGTTCACTGAATGATGAAGTACTGCGAAATCTTTTTGAACGTCTGACTTATTTAAGAAATCTCGAAGAAAAGAAGGAGCAGGTTATTTCCAGTATTGACGAGCAGGGAAAATTGACAGACGAACTAAAGGCACAGATTCTCGCTGCAGAGACATTGGTTGTTGTTGATGATTTATACAGACCATATCGTCCAAAGAGGAGAACAAGAGCAACAATTGCAAAAGAAAAGGGATTGGAGCCGCTTGCAGAACTAATCTTCGCGCAGGAAACGACTATTTCTGTTGAAGAATGTGCAAAAGATTATATCAACGAAGAGAATGATGTAAAAACGACCGAGGAAGCGATTGCGGGAGCAAAGGATATAATTGCAGAAATGATTTCTGATGAGGCAGATTACAGAAGCTATATCAGACAGGCGACCTTTGAGAGCGGAAAGATTGTTTCCAATGCAAAAAACGAGAAGCAGGAATCTGTATATGAGATGTATTATGCATTTGAAGAGCCTGTCAAGAAAATTGCAGGACATAGAGTGCTTGCCTTAAACCGCGGCGAAGCCGAGAAGATACTGACTGTAAAACTGGAAGCACCGACAGAACAAATTCTGATGTTTCTTGCTAAAAAGGTTATCAAAGCAGAGAATCCATATACAACACCGATTTTGACAGATGTGATAGCAGACAGCTATGAGAGGCTGATTGCACCGGCAATTGAACGTGAAATCAGAAATGATCTCACAGAAAAAGCAGAGGATGGTGCCATCAATGTATTTGGCAAAAATCTTGAGCAGCTTCTTTTACAGCCACCGGTTGCCGGTCAGGTCGTACTTGGATGGGACCCGGCATTTCGTACAGGCTGCAAGCTTGCTGTTGTAGATACGACTGGAAAAGTACTTGATACAAAGGTTATTTTTCCGACCGCACCTCAGTTTAAGGTCGAAGAGGCAAAGACTGAGTTAAAGAAGCTGATTAAGAAATATGATGTAACACTTATTTCTGTCGGAAACGGAACAGCTTCTCGAGAATCAGAGATGGTTATTGTCGATTTAATTAAGGAATTAGATAAAAAGGTACAGTATGTCATTGTTAATGAGGCGGGTGCGTCTGTATATTCTGCAAGTAAGCTTGCAACAGAGGAGTTTCCAAATTTCGATGTAGGACAGCGAAGTGCTGCATCAATTGCCAGACGTATTCAGGATCCGCTGGCAGAGCTTGTAAAAATAGATCCAAAATCAATAGGTGTCGGACAGTATCAGCACGACATGAATCAGAAAAAACTTTCGGATGCTCTGCAGGGTGTTGTGGAAGACAGTGTTAATAAGGTCGGTGTTGATTTAAATACAGCATCCGCTTCACTGCTTGAATATATTTCCGGTATATCAAAAGCAATTGCAAAAAACATCGTAGAGTATCGAGAAAAAAATGGAAGATTTACTAACAGGAACCAGCTTTTGAAAGTGGCAAAGCTTGGACCGAAGGCATATGAGCAATGCGCAGGATTTATGCGTATTCTGAATGGCGACAACCCTCTGGATGCAACAAGTGTACATCCGGAGTCTTATGAAGCTGCAAAAAAACTGTTGGATAAGCTTGGACTCACAATGGATGATGTGCGTGCTGCGCAGGTACAGGCAGCAAAGGATAAAGCTGCTCAAAAGAAAACTGCAGAAAAGCCGGTGAAGAAGCAGGCTGCACCAAAACAGACTGTTATTCGGAACCAGAATACTGCAATGGGGCAGGCTCTTGCAGCAGCAATGGGAACAGTTTCATTAGCAGAAACAGCACAAATGCCGATTTCCAAGCAGGGAAAGGCAGAAGAATCATCTGCAGCTAGCGGCATCAAGACCGGAGCTCTGGAAAAGAAAATTGTTGATAAAAAGAAACTGGCAGAGGAGTTGTGTATTGGCGAAATCACGTTGACGGATATACTGAAAGAACTGGAAAAGCCGGCACGTGACCCAAGAGATGATATGCAGAAACCAATATTACGCTCGGATGTAATGGAAATGAAGGATTTGACACCGGGCATGGTATTAAAGGGAACAGTGAGAAACGTGATTGATTTTGGTGTATTTGTAGATATTGGTGTACATCAGGACGGACTTGTTCATATTTCTCAGATTACGGATAAATACATTAAACATCCGTTAGAAGCAGTAGCAGTAGGAGATATTGTGGAAGTGAAAGTGATAAGCGTTGATGTGCCGAAAAAGCGGATTGCATTAACGATGAAACTTTAAATATGACGGAAGGGAGGAAATAGCATGCGTACAGGATTAAAAGTTTGGCTGTGGATTGTATTTGCTTTTCAGATCATAGGACTGGTTTCATCAATTATGGCTCTTGTGAATAAAGATACACTTGCAATGGTCATTGCTATGACAGGAATGGACCCAACAGCTATCTATATTGTTAGCATCATAACCGGAATCATTACGATTATCGGTATTCTTATTATGTTGTTCATGAAAAAGAAACTTGGTTTCTGGATTATTTGTGCAAGCTGCCTTATTTCAGGAGTTTATGGTATATTGACAGCTACAGGAGCAACAGCAGTTGTTACGATTATCAGCAATATTATCGGAATTGTTTTGCTGCCGGGTATTACATACCTGTTAATGAAAAAAGACTGGGATACATTCAAGTAAGTTTTTGAGCAATAAAGTAGGCAGATGATTTTCATCTGCCTATTTTAAATTCACATTGACAAACAGAGAACTATGTAGTATTCTTCATCTGGATATGAAAATATCTAAAAATATATAAGGAAAATTCTTCGGGGTAGGTGCAATTCCTAACCGGTGGTGAAGACGAAGCGAAGACGATAACAGATACAGCTTTCGCAGGCGTACAAGTCCACGACCCGTCTGTGTGAGAAAGATACAGATGGCTGATTTGGTACAATCCAAAACCGACAGTAAAGTCTGGATGAAAGAAGAGGCGAGAGTAGAGTGATGATGCAGATTTGCATTGTTATTTCTAACAGCGAATACCCGGGGTTGTGGATCCGGGTTTTTTTATTTGCAAAATACGCAAATGAAGAGTAAGAATTTCCCTTGAAAAAGAAAAGAGGAAAGCATTATGAATTTAGGAGAGTTGTTTGTTTCGGCAAAGGAGAATCTGTCGTTTTTGGGTGTCACATTTGGTCTGGTTGTGTTGATCGTAGTGATTGCAAAAGTTGCGGAGAGGTTAATCGGATTTCGGTATGATGAACATACGAGAACAAAACGAATTGCATTGATTGGGATTTTGTCCGCAATATCCGGTGTGCTGATGTATATGGAGATTCCGCTTTGGTTTGCACCACCATTTTACAAGATGGATTTCAGCGAGGTGCCGGTATTAATCTGTGCATTTGCATATGGACCTGTGGCAGGCGTGATTACGGAATTCCTAAAAGTAGTAATTAAGCTGTTTTTAAAAGGGACATCTTCTGCGTTTGTCGGAGATATGTCAAATTTTGTACTTGGATGTACGATGATTCTTCCGGCATCAATCATTTATCATGTAAAAAAGACAAGAAAGACTGCACTTATTGGTATGGGAAGTGGTATTGTACTCAGAACAGTGATTGGATCATTATTTAATCTTTTTTATCTGATACCGACGTTTTCGGCAATCTATGGAATGCCGCTTGACGCAATTGTCAGCATGGGAACTGCAGTAAATTCACATATCACAGATATAAACTCTTTGGTTCTGTTTGCAGTAGTGCCATTTAATATTTTAAAGGGTGCTGCAGAAACGACAGTTACATTTTTGCTGTATAAAAAAATCAGTCCGATGATACATGCACAGCATGTGAAAACGGAAAAACAAAAGACAGCAGAAAATGCTTAATATAAGAATGTATTGGTTCTTGTGACAAGAGTAAAAATGTGTTAAAATAAATTGTTCAGAAATAAATTTGGAGTGGATAGTTGAATATGGATAGTAAAAGTACAGATATTGAATTTGATGTAAAGATGACAACTGCAAAAATGTATGATTATATGCTGTATCACAGTTTTACAAGTTTTCAGGGAATACTTGGAGAAATGGTTGGAATTTTTTTGATTATTGGTTTTTTTGTATCAGGAAAATGGATGTATCTTGCAGCCGGCATCATTGTTGTGCTTTATCTGCCTGTAGCTTTGTACATTAATGCAAAGAAGCAGGTCACACTGAATCCTGTATTCAAAGAACCACTACATTACAGGCTCTCTGAAGAGGGAATTGAAATTATTGTTGGAGATGCACATGAATCTCAGGCATGGAGTGATATGCATAAGGCAGTTTCCACCAGTGTAAATATTATTGTATATACAAATAAAGTCAATGCCAGTCTATTTCCGAAATCAGACATGGGAGATCAGACAATGGCAGTAATAAAAATGATTTCTACCCATATGAATCCAAAGAAAGTGAATATCAGAGTATAGCTGCAAATGGGCAGTGATATGAGTAAATGAGATAGAACAATGATAAAAGAAACATATTGCAGTGAAGAAACATATGAATTTGGAAAATCGCTTGGTATGCAGGCAAAACAGGGAGAAATATATACATTAAAGGGTGACCTTGGAGTTGGAAAGACAGTGTTTACCCAGGGCTTTGCAGACGGACTTGGCATTACTGAGCCAGTTAACAGCCCGACCTTTACAATTCTTCAGATTTACGAGGAAGGAAGACTGCCGTTGTATCATTTTGATGTGTATCGAATAGGTGATATCGAAGAAATGGACGAAATAGGTTATGAGGATTATTTCTATGGAGAAGGTGTCTGCATAATCGAATGGGCTGAACAGATAGCAGAGCTTTTGCCAAAGAATGTGATTCCGGTTGTAATAGGAAAAAGACTGGATAAAGGGCTTGATTACAGGCTGATACAAATAGAACAATAAAGACTGCTGTGAAAGCGGCAGGGAGGCTATTATGAAAATACTTGCAATTGACAGTTCGGGACTTGTAGCGTCAATAGCGGTTGTAGAGGATAATCAGCTGATTGCAGAATATACAGTCAACTATAAAAAGACGCATTCTCAGACACTTTTGCCAATGCTTAATGAAATCGCAAAAATGATTGAACTTGATATGAATACAATAGATGCAATTGCTATTGCAAAAGGTCCGGGTTCGTTTACAGGACTCAGAATTGGGTCTGCTACAGCAAAGGGACTTGGGCTGTCACTTCAAAAGCCGCTAATAGCTGTCCCGACAGTCGATGCACTCAGCTATAATGCATGGGGAAGCAATCTTCTGATTTGCCCGATTATGGATGCGAGACGTGATCAGGTTTATACCGGTTTGTATGAGTTTTGCCAGACCGAACATCATGTTATCAAGGAGCAGTGCGCACTTGCAGTAGATGAGCTGTGCAAATGTCTGAATGAAATAAATCGGACGGTTTTATTTATTGGAGACGGTATTTCTGTATATGGAGAAAAGCTGAAAGAGCTTTTAAAGGTTCCATATGAATTTGCGCCGGCACATATGGCCAGACAGCGTGCAGGAGCAGTTGGAGTTTTAGCAGAAGAATATTTCAAACAGGGAATATTTGAATCTGCAGCTGAACACAAGCCGGATTATTTGCGTTTGTCGCAGGCAGAGCGGGAGCGTCTCGAAAAACAAAAGGAATCATAAGCTGATTCCTAAGTGGGGGACATGGATGATGATAATTGTGAGGGAAATGCTTGAGAGTGACGTTTCAGATGTTGCAAGACTGGAAGAGGAAACATTTTCAATGCCATGGTCCCAGGAAGCATTTTTAGATATGCTGAAAAATGAAAATATGACATATCTTGTTGTTGATATGAATGGTGAAATTATTGGTGGAGCAGGAATCCGAAATATTCTTGGAGATGCTGAAATAACAAATGTTGTCATCAAGGACGTGTACAGAGGTCACGGTTATGGAAAGCTTCTATTGACAAAATTGATGGATAAGGGGCTTGAAATGGGAGCCAATGCATTTACTCTGGAAGTACGAAAGAGTAACACCGCTGCGATTTGCCTTTATACCAGCTGTGGCTTCTGCCAAGAGGGATTACGTAAGAACTTCTATGAAAAACCAAGGGAAGACGCTCTGATTATGTGGAAAAGATAAACATTCCATATAGTAATTACCACTATTCAGTAAAGCGGGGGATTAGTATAATTACACTGACTGCTTTAAGGAGGATAGTGTATGAAAAAATTTAATAATGATAGTAAGACAGAACTTACACACATAATCTGCAATTGCTGCAAAAAGATCCTGCGTGTTGAAAATGGAATAGTCATGGAAGGCGTTTTCTATGGAAGTCAGGAGTTCGGTTATTTTTCCACAAGAGATGGGGAAGTACAGGAGTTTGAATTGTGTGAGGAATGCTATGATAAAATAACTGCACAGTTTCAAATACCTGTAGAGATAATTAAGAAGACGGAGCTTCTCTGATTTTTGATGTGTGTGCAGAGGACGAGGTTTGAAATGCTGGATGTTTGTTTACTTGGAACAGGTGGAATGATGCCATTGCCATATCGCTGGCTGACATCATTGATGATGAGATATAATGGAAGCAGTATTCTGATTGATTGCGGAGAAGGCACACAGATTGCCATGCGTGAAAAGGGATGGAGTGCAAAGCCAATTGATATTATGTGTTTTACACATTATCATGCTGATCATATCAGTGGTTTACCGGGGCTTCTTTTAACAATGGGAAATGCCGAGCGGACAGAACCCCTTGTTATGATTGGACCAAAAGGATTGGTGCGTGTTGTGAATGCGCTTCGAACAATTGCGCCGGAGCTTCCGTTTGAAATCAAATTTATTGAATTAACCGATAATGAACAGACATTGCAGTTTGACGGATTCAGACTGGAGGCCTTTCGTGTCAGCCATGGTATTGTTTGCTATGGATATAATATGGTAATTGAACGTACCGGCAAATTCAGCGTGGAATGCGCAAAAGAACAGAATATTCCTTTGCAGTTTTGGAACAGACTCCAAAAGGGAGAAAGCATAGAGCATGAGGGAAGAGTTTTTACACCTGATATGGTGCTTGGACCGGATAGAAAAGGAATTAAGCTGACTTACTGTACTGATTCCAGACCGACAGAAGGAATTGTGAAAAATGCAGCCGGAGCAGATTTGTTTATCTGTGAAGGAATGTATGGAGAGCCAGATATGGAACAGAAGGCAATCGATCATAAACATATGACATTTTATGAGGCGGCAGAGCTTGCTAAGCGTGCAGAAGTCAAAGAACTTTGGCTGACTCATTATAGTCCGTCTCTTACTTACCCGAATGAATATATAGGGAAGGTAAGAGCTGTATTTCCAAATTCACATACAGCTAAAGATGGAAGAACAATGGAAATTGATTTTGAAGAACAGTAAGAAGGGCAGAAAGAAGGGACACGATGGATAAGGCGATTCAACAGGAAAAAAAGACAGGTACAAATAATAAAAACATAAAAAATATTATTATACTTGTTGTTGCAGCGCTACTGATTGTAGGTGTTTTTGCTTATCTTGTGAATAAACCGGCACCTTCTGATTCAGAGACAGTGTCAGTGACGGCCGTACAGCAAATACTGTCAAAGGATTTGTCATCAGATTATCCACCGACACCTAAGGAAGTTGTCAGATATTACAGCGAACTTACTCAATGCTTTTATAATGAACCTTGTACCGATGAAGAGGTGGCAGACCTGGCTTCAAAGTCAAGAGAGCTGTTTGATGCGGCTTTGATTGCAAATCAAACAGAAGAACAGTATCTGGAAGAGTTAAAGATTACGATTGCTTCTTATAAATCAGCAAAACGTACTATTTCCAGCTATTCTGTTTCGAGTAGCGCAAATGTGGAGTATTATGATTATGAGGGAGCACAATGGGCAAAGCTTAACTGTGTGTATTCCATGAAAGAGGGACGTTCACTCATACCGACCAAGGAAGAGTTTTTGCTTAGAAAGGATGAAGATGGCCGTTGGAAGATATTTGGCTGGCAGCTAATCGAGGATAATGAAAATGACTAAAGACATTCTGATATTGGGAATAGAGAGCTCCTGCGATGAGACAGCAGCTGCAGTTGTTAAAAATGGCAGAACGGTTCTTTCCAATATTATTTCGTCACAAATTGATCTTCATACATTATATGGAGGAGTTGTTCCTGAAATTGCATCACGTAAGCATATAGAAAAAATAAATCAGGTAATAGAGGAAGCCTTGAAGGAGGCTTCTGTTAGTTTAAAAGAAATTGATGCAATAGCTGTAACGTACGGTCCTGGTCTTGTAGGTGCACTTTTGGTAGGTGTAGCAGAAGCAAAGGCAATCAGCTTTGCAAGTGGAATTCCACTTGTAGGGGTGCATCACATAGAAGGTCATATTTCAGCAAATTATATTGAACATGCTAATTTAGAGCCGCCATTTATTTCCCTTGTTGTATCCGGAGGACATACACATCTTGTAAAGGTTGTTGATTACGGTATCTACGAGATTCTTGGAAAGACAAGAGATGACGCTGCCGGAGAGGCCTTTGACAAAGTGGCACGCGCCATTGGACTTGGATATCCGGGTGGTCCAAAGATAGATAAGATTTCCAAAGAAGGGAATGCAGATGCAATTCATTTTCCAAGAGCAAAAGTACAGGAGTCGGTCTATGACTTCAGCTTTAGTGGTTTGAAATCTGCAGTACTTAATTATTTGAATTCGTGTGAAATGCGGGGAGAAGAGATTGTGGCAGCAGATGTAGCAGCTTCTTTTCAAAAGGCTGTGACAGACGTGCTTGTTGAACATTCCATAGCAGCAGTCAAGGCAAATGGGTTCCAGAAGTTTGCCATTGCTGGTGGTGTAGCATCCAATTCTGCATTGCGTGCTGCCATGAAGGAAGCATGTGAACGAGAAAAAATAGACTTTTATTATCCGTCGCCAATTTTCTGTACAGATAATGCAGCGATGATTGGAGTGGCTGGATATTATGATTACGTCAAAGGTGTTCGAAGCGGACTTGATTTGAATGCAGTGCCTAATCTGAAGCTTGGAGAGCGATGAACACCTGACAACTTACATCTGGCACCTGACGGATTACTTGTGTTAGCATGAATAACAGGAGAATATCATGGACGATTTCAAAAAGAAAACTTGTGCTGCAATTGTACTTGCAGGCGGAAAAGGGACGAGAATGCATACAGATACTGCGAAGCAGTATCTGTTACTTTGTGGAAAACCGCTTCTGTATTACTCGCTTTGCGCATTTGAAAACAGTTTTGTTAATAAGATTATTCTTGTAACAGGTGAAGATGAAATCTCACATTGCAGAACAGAAATTGTAGAAAAGTATAAGTTTAAGAAGGTCACTCAGATAGTAGCAGGTGGTAAGGAACGATACCATTCTACGGCCGCAGGATTGGCTGCATTGGAACAGGAAGAATGCGATTATGTATTTATTCATGATGGTGCCAGACCATTTGTTACAGATGAAATTTTGAAAAGAGCCTATGAAACAGTACAGAGCTGCCAGACAGCAGTCACAGCAATGCCAGTTAAGGATACAATCAAAGTTGCCGACAAAGAAGGATTTGCGACTGAAACACCAAACCGAAACAGCCTATATTTGATACAGACACCACAGACATTTTCGTTTCATTCTATAAATAACGCATATCACAAGCTGTTAGAGCATGAAGCAGATCTGGAGCAAAGGGGAATCCAGATTACAGATGATGCTATGGTGATGGAGACATTTGGAGAGCACAGAATACGATTAATTGAGGGAAGCTATCGTAATATCAAAATTACAACGCCAGAGGATCTCATCGTAGCAGAAGCATTATTACAAGGATAAAAATGGAATAAAATAAAAAGTTGAAAAAAGTATAAAAAAACAATTGACACACCATTTTGTTTTTGCTAGAATATTATTTGCGCCGACAAAGAAGGTGGCAGGAGTTTTGTTACGAAACGTCGAAACTCTTTTATATTGGAGAGGTATCGAAGCGGTCATAACGAGGCGGTCTTGAAAACCGTTTGCCTTCACGGGCACATGGGTTCGAATCCCATCCTCTCCGGTGTGTTTTTTCATAATAATCAGTCAGTTTGGAGAAGTACCCAAGCGGCTGAAGGGGCTCCCCTGGAAAGGGAGTAGGTCGTTAATAGCGGCGCGAGGGTTCAAATCCCTCCTTCTCCGTAGTTTTAACCTGTACAAGAGTGTTAGTTACTCGGTACTCCGCACTGACAGATCATATGATTGAACATAACTGAACCTTGAAAACTAAACAGTATAACCAACCCTGAAAATTCAAGAAAAAGGTTTG
>CAZOHM010000027.1:0-240 GCA_964579795.1 uncultured Lachnospiraceae bacterium
CTTTCAGCTTCTGAAGAATCATTGCTGATATTTCCTGTGGAGAATATTTTTTATCATCAATTGTGCTCTTATGATCTGTACCCATTTCTCTCTTTATGGAAGAAACAGTTTTTTCTGCATTTGTAACTGCCTGACGTTTTGCCGGCTCACCAACAAGTCTTTCTCCTGTCTTTGTAAAAGCTACTACTGACGGTGTTGTTCTAGCTCCTTCTGTATTTGCGATAACAGTTGGTTTACCAC
>CAZOHM010000027.1:250-33449 GCA_964579795.1 uncultured Lachnospiraceae bacterium
TAGTTGTTCCTAAATCAATACCAATAATTTTACTCATCGTTTTGTCCTCCTGAATTTAATTTATTATTGCACTACTGAAACCATACTATGTCTAACTACTGAATCCCGATATAAATAGCCCTTTTGTAATTCCTGTGCAATCATACCGCTTTCCAGCTCCTCATTTTCCACCTGCATAACTGCATTATGAAAATTAGGATCAAATTCCCTGCCATCTGTTTCAATTGGCTTTACACCAATCTGTTCCAACTCACTGACAAGCTGTTTATATATCATACTCATACCCGAAGCAAACGGAGATTCCTTTTCCTCTTCTGGTACAGTCTGAAGACCTCTTTCAAAATTATCAAGTACAGGTAATATCTTTTCGATAACAGATTTTGCACCCATTTCATACATTGATGTTTTTTCTTTATCGGTTCTCTTCCTGAAATTATCAAATTCAGCCATCTGGCGCTTCACCTGATCGGTCAGCTCCTCAATACGCTCATCCTTTTTATCTTTCTTTTCTTTTTTCTCCTTCTTTCCAAAAACCTTCTTTTTTTCTTCTGTTTCTTCTTTTACATCAGAATCTGTCGTACAAGCTTCTGTCGTATCAGCTTCTGTTGTATCAGCTTCTGTTGCACAAGCTTCTGTTGCATCAGATAACGTATCCGTTTCCTGCTGATTCTCTGTCTCCCGTGCATCATCCATACAGGTTTCTACAATATCTTCTGCTTTTTCTTCCATATCTGCCACTTTCTATTTTCTCCTTTCAGTCTATGTCTTCTTATATAAAGTATCCAGCTGATTGGTCAGAGACTTTAACGTGTTAACCACCTTGTCATAATCCATTCTTTTGGGTCCAATAATTCCTATCGTTCCCTGCATGCCTTCCTCTAATTCATAAGTGGCTGTTACAACACTACAATCCTTCATGTTCTGTCCAGGTGCCTCTTCGCCTATATAAATCTTAATTCCCTTTTTCTCATCATCTCTCTTTGCAAGCGTTTCATATACAATATCAGACAACTGTTTCTTTTCCTCAAATGCAGTAATGATTTCACTTGCCTTTTCATGATCACTAAGCTCCGGATACTTAAATATATTATTGGCTCCACTCGTGTAGATTTCCAAATCCTCGTCTTCCTTAATTGCCTCCGCAACTGCGTCGATCACATCGCTTACAAGATTACTGTGGATTCCTGCCTGTTCTTTCATCCGGGAAATAATACTCAAATTAATTTCTTCTATAGATAATCCGTTTAAATTAGTATTCAGCAGAATATTCAGCTTTAGGAGAGTCTCATCATCCAGTCCGCCATCTACATCAATCATCTGATTCTTAATAATATTTCCTTCAACAACAATGACTGCAACAATCTGATCTTCCTCAACCCTTGACAGCTGTATGAATTTCAGTTTGTTATGATGATACTGTGGTGCAGAAATCATCGTGGCATAATTCGTATTAATTGCCAGAGACTTTGCTACCTGTTTCAGCAGACGTTCCATCTTATCAGCCTTCTCAACAAGGACTTCCTTCATTTCATCTACTTCTCGTTCCTTGTCTTCCATCAACTGATCTACATAGAAGCGATACCCTTTGTCAGATGGAATTCTTCCTGCCGATGTATGCGGCTGTATGATATATCCCATTTCTTCCAGATCTGACATCTCATTTCGAATTGTCGCTGAGCTCAGATTCAAATCTGCATACTTGGATATCGTTCTGGAGCCGACTGGTTCACCGGTTTCCAAATATGTTTTAATAATTGCATATAAGATTTTTCTTTTTCTCTCATCCAAGTCCACTCCTTCACATCCTTTCTGCTTCTTGTTAGCACTCAACGCAAAAGAGTGCTAACATCCATGTACTTAAGATATCACTAGTATCTTTTAATGTCAACACCCTAATTCTAAAATAACTATAAACTTCAAACAAAAAGAAGCATCAATTACGATGCTTCTTTTATCTGGTCTTATGTAAAATTTACACTTCGAACATGCCTGTAATATCACCATTTACAACATAGTATACTGCACTGTCTTCAGGTTTTACATAAACATCTATACTCTGAATTGCTGCCTTATTTCCGGCTGCCTTATATGCTTCCTTTGCCTGTTCGATAACAGCTGATTTCTCTAAGTCCTTGCCTGCAAACTGTACAAAAAATCCTTCCTTTGCTTCTACTTTCTTTGCAGGTGCCTTTTTTGCCGTTGGTTTCTTTGCAGGTGCTGCCTTCTTTGCAGGTGCTGCTTTCTTGACTGCTACTGCTTTCTTAGCCGGCTCAGCCTTCTTTGCAGGTGCTGCTTTTTTAACTGCTGCTACTGCCTCAGTCTTCTTTTCTAAAGTATTGGTAACAATAGCTGCCGGTTTCTTTGCTTCTTCCTTCTTTACTGCTGCTACTGCTACAGGTTTCTTTACTTCTGCCATAACGGTCTCCTTTCAAATTAACAAATGTCTCAATAAACTTTTTCATATCCCCAGGTGTCATAATAGTAAGATTTTTCAAATTCCTTACTTAATTGGTAATATATCGCAAAAAGGGAGAATTGTCAAATTTTCTCCTTTTGCGTAACTGCTATTTAATTATAGAATATCCAAGACTTTGTCCATCTCTTACAAACATCTGAACCGTTTCCAGAGATAACTGTTTTAAATCTTTTCCAATGTTAGGCAATTTTGCGAGCAATGCATTTGTGACAGTTATGATATCCGTTCCGCATTCATCTGCCTGCATGATATTATATATTTCACGGCAGCTTGCCCATAAAGACATTGTTCCAGGCTTTGCTTTACAAATCTGCGTAACCTTCTTCATCATTGGTACTGCATCTACGCCTGTATCCATTATTCTGCCTGCAAATACCGACACAATATTCTGGGTTCCATCAGAAAATGCAGCAACTGTCTGTTCTACCTGCTCTATTGTAAGAATCGCGGTCACATTCAGCTTTAATCCGTCTGCTGACAGCTTCTTGATTAATGGGATACTGGATTCGCCCTTTGAATTGGTGATTGGAATCTTCACAAATACAGTATCTGCAAGTCCAGCAATCACCTTTGCCTCCTGCTCCATTGTTTCAAAATCATCTGCAAATACTTCTAATGATAACGGAAGATCAGGAATCTCCTTTACCGCTTCTTTTGCAAAGCTTACATAGTCCTTTACACCGGCTTTTTTCATAAGTGTAGGATTTGTTGTAAATCCCTTTACAAATCCTTTTCTATATTCTTCCTTCATGCCTTCAATATCTGCACCGTCAGCATAAAGAGTTACTTTTAAGTCTTCAAATTTCATATCTGTTCTCCTTGTCTGTTGTCGGATTTATTGTTCATTTAAGGCATTCACAAGCAAATGCCAAATTACTCCCTGCCAGCCTTCTGCATGAGGTGTAATCCTGTTTTGAGCAACAACCGGAACTAATACACAGGCGTCAGAAACCAGTTTGGAATATCCACCATTTCTGGATACAATGGAAATCACCTTTACACCCTTTTCTTTACCAAGCTTTAATGCATTTACAATATTTAACGACGTCGTTTCGCTTCCGCCTCCAACTGAGAATACCATCAATGTATCCTTTTCATTTAATCTGGATGTCTTCAGCCATTCTGTGAAGGTAGTTTCCCATCCTTCATCATTAGTTCTTGCAGTCAGTTCAGAAACATTATCTGTCGGTGCGTATGTTTCAATTCCACCAATTTTTCTGAAATCGTTCACTGCATGGGATGCATTTGCAGCACTTCCGCCTACTCCAAGAATAAACAGTCTTCCCTCTTTCTGTTTTGTTTCCTTGAGTATTTCTACTCCCTTTGCAATCTCTTCTTTGGAAACCGTCTCTGCAATAGTAATCGTTTCCTTCAGATATTGCTCAATATAATTTGTATTCATATTTGCTTCCTCCTTTTCTATTCGCACAAATATGTTATTTATTATAAAATACAGGATGCTTCGTAAATATCCTGTACAATATAATCCGGTTTGTTTCCGCAAAGCCGTTTGCAGACATCACATTTCATATCGCCTATGAACACCGTTTTTACTCCTGCTGCCCTTCCTGCTTCAATATCAGTATAGGAATCACCAATCATATAGGAATGTTCCCAGTCAATGCAATACTTTTCTTTTGCCTTAAGTAACTGTCCTGGCTTTGGCTTTCTGCAGTTGCAGTTCTGTATCAAAAAAACTTCTTTCGTCATTGGCTGCTGTTTTGTATAATGGGAGCACATATAAATATCATCTATTTCTGCTCCCTCTTTTTTCATTAAATCTGCAAAGTAAGTATTTATATCATATAGTTTTTCCAGAGTTGTCTTCCCCTTAGCCGCTGCAGGCTGATTTGTTACAACAAACACATAATACCCTTTATCATGAAATTGTCGAATAGCCTCTGCCACATTATCCAGCAAATGAAACTGTGTAACGTTCATCGGAGAATCCATCTGCTCCGCATCTTCATTATAGACAATCTCATTCAACACACCATCGCGATCCAGAAATACTGCCGGATGCAACTCCTCCATTCGATTATGCACATATTGTTTAAATTCAGCAAGGGATGCCGGACTGCCAATCTCATAAAACCGCTTTGTTACAATATGGACTGCCATTTCTCCCTGAACAGATAATCGATTCTGTATTTCTGCCACATCAAATATGACGTCCTCTTCATATTGTTCAAATAATGATTTTTCATATACACATACACCATAATCAATATAATTCATATCCGACGTTACATGGTGCTTATCATATAATACAAGCTTCCCGCTCTGTATTACTACATTGCTTTTATCAAAATCGTTGTTATTACAAAGCACAGTCATTAGCGCATGCATACCCTGCTTCTTTCCACGATAATACCGATATATGGTTTCCTCAAAATCAATATCCATAAAGGAGTCACCATACATTAGAAGAAAATCATCCTCAAGCAATGAAAGTGCTCGACGTACTGCACCTCCTGTACCACGTAAAGTCTCTCCATCGTAGCAATATTGAATAGAGCATCCATCCTTAGAGCCATCACCATAATACTCTTCTATCATATTTGCCCGATAGCCGATAAGGAATAGAAACTTGCGAAATCCCCAGGTCCTCATCAATTCCAGCTGATAGTCAAAAAATGGCTTTCCCAGAACATCTACTAATGGTTTCGGGCATTCTTTTGTAAACTCCTTCAGTCTGGTTCCGAGTCCACCCATCAGGACAACCACCTGCATCTCACTCAGCTTTTTCATAGAACTTTAGACCCTTCCATCTCAAATCTGAATCTAACCTCTGTCATTCCTGTCTGCTTCATAGCATGACGCAGCTTGACTTTATCATTTGCATAAAACATTAAGAACCCACCGCCACCGGCACCAATCATCTTTCCGCCCATGGCACCGTTCTTCATTGCAAGATCATACCACTCATCAATCTGTGGATTACTCATTCCTCCAGAACGTTTCTTTTTATATGCCCAGTGAGTATTCATAATATCAGCAAATGTATCAAGATCTCCTTTTTCAAAAGCAGCTTTGCTTTGATACCCAAGATCCTTAACAAAGTCAAGATTTTTAATCATATCATCATCTTTCTTTTTACTCTTTTCATCTTGCTCTTTTAAAATACTTCCAGCCGAACGGGAAAATCCTGTAAAATACAAAATCAGATTATCCTCAAGATTATACAGGGTCTCTTTTGAAATATTAAGGGGATCCACCCAGACATAGCCGTCCTTATGAAAATTCATGCATGTAATTCCTCCATAAGCGGCAATATATTGATCCTGTTTTCCAATAGGTTCATGCAATCGATTCATTTCAATTTCACAGGCCTCTTCTGCAAGTGTTCTCGTACTTACAATATTTCCCTGCATTGTATGAAGTGCACGAAGAAGTGCTGTCGTAAAACTACTGGAAGATCCAAGTCCTGTACCAGCCGGGATGTCTGCCATAGAACAGATTTCAATACAATTCTGATTCCACTTTAACATTTGAAGTGCTTCACGTATGATTGGATGTTGAATTTCCTCTATTTTGTGTACATGCTCATATTTGGAATACTTAATCAGTATTTCCTCTTCAAAGGTCTGATGAAGTGTAATATAAACGTATTTATCTATAGCAGCCGAAATCAAAAAGCCTTCATGTTCCTGATAATAAGATGGCAGATCCGTTCCTCCGCCTCCCAATGAAATCCTAAGCGGGCTTCTTGCAATAATCATAACTCAATCCTCCTGCAGTTGCTTTCTATCCAAACAAAATCTCTTATTTCCTTGCTTCGAACACCCATGGATTAGCCTTCAGGTACTCTACAGTTTTCTCAATCCCATCTTGTATCGTTGCCTTGGGTGTCCACCCCAGTGATCGAACCTTTTTTGTATCCAGATAAATAAATGGATTATCTCCAATCCATCCTCTCTCTCCACCTGCATAGGTCAGCTTTGGTGTCAATTCAAGTTTGCCTGTAATCCAGCCAATCGAATCATTTACCTCACAGTACTCATCTGTTCCAAGGTTATAAATATTTACTTTTTCTTTTGTGTTTCGGATTACTGTAAGAATCGCTTCCATACAATCCTTTACATACAGATAAGACTTTCTCTGTTTTCCGTTTCCAAGTACATGCAGTGTTGTCGGATCATCTGTTAACCGTTTGTAAAAATCAAACACATGACCATGTGTATATCTCTCACCCAGAATAGACACAAATCTGAAAATGTATGCCTGAAAGTCAAAACCTTCTGCATATGCAGCAAGAAGTCCTTCGCATGCAAGCTTCGATGCTCCATATAATGAAGTCTGAATCGGAAACGGTGCATCCTCAGGTGTCGGAATAACCTTTGCTTCTCCATAAACAGAGCCTGTGGATGAAAAGCCAATTCTTCTGATGTTGTTTGCACGCATTGCTTCTAATACATTGTACGTTGCGATCGTATTCTGTTCCAAATCCTTGCGCGGATGTTCACAGCCCATTCTGACATCTGCATTTGCAGCAAAATGAAATACAAACTCACAGCCGGCCATTGCTTTTGTAAGAGCATCAACATCTGCATTGTCTCCTTCTACAAGTCGAAATCTCGGATTTTTTAATGCATCCTCCAAGAATTCTCTTCTTCCTGTAGAGAAATTGTCATATACTACTACTTCATTTTCTGGTTCACTCAAAAGCCTGTCTGTCATATTTGAGCCAATAAATCCTGCACCACCTGTGATAAAATACTTCATAATTCTGTTCCTCTTTTCCTTTATAATAATGATGCAAATTAAACATCATACTCGACTTCTTCTTCCACACACTCTTTGAAGAGCTTTGCGTCTCTCTGGAACTCTGCTTTGATATATTCCAGATACCCGATTTTTACTTCTACACGTATCGGTGAATCAGAAATACCATCAAATGTCTGCGAATCATCAAGCTTGTTCCGTAATCGATTCTCCACAAGCTTTGTACCTGCTTTATTACATGTAAGAATTACACCAAGAGAGCCTTCTTTATCAATACTGTATACACGATCCTCTAATCTGACTGTATCGTATACGCACTTCGCAAGTCGTTTCAACACTTCTTCATATTGTGGCTTTTTCAATACACTTTTCAGTTCCTTATTATAGCGTAGCTTGACAATCATTAGTGAAATGGCACTTTCATTTCGCTCCGCATAAGAAATCTGTGTCTGAATATCCATAAACATGCTTCGCAGATTATAAAAGCCCGTAATCGGGTCAATCATAACAAGCTCATCTACCTGGCCCTTCAAAATCTCATTTTCCATTTGAAGCTTGCTCAGACCTTTTCTAAAAAACACCGTTCCAAACACAGCCAGTCCCGGTAACAAAATCCACAAGTAGGACAGAACCTCAATTTGCTCCTGCGCAACAAACAGCATATAAATCTTGAATGCAGCATAGGAAACGGTTTGTATAGCGGTCATTACAATTGCCACACTGACTAACCTAAAATTCGCAAGTAATACCGAAACAAATATTCCAATCAGCATAATCAGGTTTTCAACATATAACTCCGTATTCGCATTTGCAAACACAACTGCACTGATCAAAAGTGCACCAAGTGATATGCACATACCCACATCCTGCATCGTTTTTCCGGCTATCTCTTTATTCTTCATGTATTGCTTCCTCCGGTGAACTTTCTAGAACTACATTTGGTTCTGTTAATATCTGTTCAATCAAATATCTTGGTCGTTCCTTCACTTCTATATAAATCTTTCCTATATATTGTCCTACCAGTCCAAGCGAAAACAAGATCATTCCACCAATAAACCACAGCGACAAAATCAGTGAAGTCCAGCCACTGACGACATTTCCTGTTGAATACGAAACAATGGCGTATATTCCTGCTGCAATTGTCAGGAGAATCATAAGTATTCCCGTACACATAATCAAGTTCATCGGCTTAATACTAAATGATGTCACACCATCAAATGCGAAACTGAGCATCTTCTTTAACGGGTATTTAGATTCTCCCGCCATGCGCTCGCGTCTCTCATAATAGACACAGTCAGTGTGATATCCAATTAACGGAATAATGCCTCTGAGAAATAAATTCCGTTCCTTATATTCTGCAAGCCCTTCTATTGCACGCTTACTCATCAATCTGAAATCAGCATGATTATAAACGCTTTTCACACCTAATATCTTCATCATCTTGTAAAAACCTTCAGCTGTTACCCTTTTGAAAAATGTATCTGTCTTTCTCGCACTTCGAACACCATATACGACATCGCAGCCTTCTGTATGTTTATCAATCATTTCTTTTATTACTTCTACATCATCCTGCAAATCCGCATCAATCGAAATTGCAGCATCTGTACGATTTTTCACAAACATCAGGCCAGCTAGTAATGCATTTTGGTGACCAACATTTCCAGCCAGCTTCAAGCCAGTAACAAAATGATTTTTGCTATGAAATTGTTCAATTAGTTCCCATGTCCGGTCTCGGCTTCCATCATCAACAAACAACAGTATACTGTCGTTCGATACTCTGTCAGTATCAATCAGTTCCTGCATAACCCTTGTCAATTCCGTAACAGACTGCTCTATTACAGCCTCTTCATTATAACATGGAATTACTATTGCCAGTTTTGTCATTCTTTCTCCCAAAAACTTACTCACAACAACGGATAATAGGATATTAATTAAATTAATACCCTATTATCCGTCATGTATACATACACACGAATTTTCTGCTTACGTGTGAAATTATACCATATAAAGTTTATAAAATCCAGTTATTCCTTGGAACATGCGTTCATTCTGCCGACTTGTCTTCCGTCTTTTTATCTGTCAATCTGGACAGCAGCATGACAACTAGCATAATCAATACGATTACTGTAAAAATCCCAAGCATTCCTTTCCACATAATTGTCAGTGAAATCATAAAATTTGTCATATTATTATCCTCCTATAAATATGCAGATACAAGACTCAGTATCATACCACCGGCAACAACTGATGCAATCTGTCCGGATACATTAGCCCCTGCAGCATGCATGATCAGTATATTTGTTGGATCTTCTGCCAGTGCCATTTTCTGCACAACACGTGAAGACATCGGAAATGCCGAAATTCCGGCAGCTCCAATCATCGGATTGATTTTCTGTTTGCGGAACAGATTAATAATTTTAGCAAACAGCACACCTCCAATCGTATCAAATACAAAAGCGACAAGACCGATTGCCATAATCATTAATGTATTTACATTTACAAACTGCTCTGCACGCATACTAAAAGCAATCGTAATGCCAAGCAACAGCGTAATCAGATTGGCTAGTTGTGTTTGCGCTGTTTGTGACAGACTTTCAAGTACACCACATTCTCTGATCAAATTTCCAAACATCAGAAATCCAACAAGAGATACTGACATCGGTGCAACAAGTCCTGCAATAAATGTCACAAAAATCGGGAACAGTATCCTTGTTGTTTTAGAAACCGCTCTCGGATTATAAGGCATTTTAATACATCTTTCTTTCTTTGTAGTAACCAGTTTGATTGCAAATGGTTGTACTACCGGCACAAGTGCCATATAGGAATAAGCGGCGACCGCAATTGCCCCAACATATTTAGAACCGAATATCTGCGAAACCAAAATGGATGTTGGTCCGTCAGCAGCACCGATAATTCCAATAGAAGCCGCATCCCTTAAATCAAACCCAAGTAAAGTAGCCATACATATCGCAAAGAAAATTCCAAACTGAGCTGCTGCTCCAAACAGGAATAATACCGGTTGCGAAAGTAGCGGTCCAAAGTCAATCATTGCTCCAATACCAATAAATAATAGAATCGGTAAAGCTTCCGATGCTTCTATTCCAATATGAAACAGCCACTCAATAATTCCATTTGTTTCTCCTATTCCTTCAAGTGTCTGGTTAATTACGCCCGAAGCCGGTAAATTTACGAGTATGGCACCAAACCCCATAGGCATTAATAGTGACGGTTCAAAATCCTTTGCCAAGGCAAGATAAATCAGCACCGCTCCTACCGCATACATAATCCATTGCTGTAAAGTAATTGACATTACACCGGAAATCAAAAAATCCATTCATTTCTCCTCCTGTTTTCATGTTTTTGTTCTGATTCTAATTCAAAAAAAAGACCTATATCTCTCTTGTGAGAAATATAAGTCTCGTCATTTAAAATTAAACCAGAATGCCAAAGCAGACTTGCTGTTGATTTAATTGCGTAATCAATAATTGCTTTACGCTGACTACTCCCCTATATCGCCTGATTGTTTGCACTACAGGTTACAATTAGTATATTCAATTTATCATTTTTTCACACTTCGGTCAATCACTATTTTTCATTTCCTAAAACATATAATATACTTTACAAATCAAAAAAAACCTTTAAAATAGGTTACATATTAACTATGAATATTAGGAAAAGGTAAGGTGACCATGATGGCAAATCCAATTATTACTATTACAATGGAAAATGATGATGTAATGAAAGCAGAGCTGTACCCTGAAATTGCACCAAATACAGTGAATAATTTTATCAGTCTTGTTAATAAGAAATTTTATGATGGACTAATTTTTCACAGAGTAATCAAAGGCTTTATGATCCAGGGAGGCTGTCCTGACGGAACAGGAATGGGCGGACCTGGATACGGAATCAAAGGCGAATTTTCACAAAATGGAGTAGCAAACAATTTAGTCCACTCAGAAGGTGTTCTTTCCATGGCACGAGCTATGCATCCTGATTCAGCAGGCTCTCAATTTTTTATTATGCACAAAAACTCTCCACATTTGGATGGTGCATATGCTGCATTCGGAAAAATCATCGAAGGAATGGATGTTGTTAACAAAATAGCTGAATCAAAAACAGATTATTCTGACAGACCACAGACACCACAAAAAATTCATTCCATAACAGTAGAAACTTTCGGAGAAGTATATCCTGAACCAGAAAAAATTGCTGAATAAGCTGATTTTTACTATTAAAAGGGGTGTTTGAAAAGGTAGACGTTCATGAATTGTTCATATTTAATTTAAAAAAGTTTCATTTACATAACATTGTTTAGACATTTATGTGAACTATACTAACAGCATAAGATAAAGAAATACAATTCATTCGTCAAACTCATAGTAGCATTACTATTAAAATACTTTTTCATAATAAATGCCAAGTGACCAGGTCACTTGGCATCCTCCCTTTTATAGGGTTTTTTTCATATTATCTCAAATAACAAATTTGGAGCATATCGTGATATTACATACCATACTATTAGACATTTCACAACTGAATACAAGCTCAGAACAGCTTCTGTTTGAGAACAGAATGCTTTCTGAACAGTCCGGACTGCAGATTGAAAGCAGGAGCTCATACATAGCTGATAATAAAAATGCATTTTTAATTACCGACCATCGCAGAGCAGCAGACTGGGCCGTTGCACATGGAATAGGGTATGCCGTTTATCTGAATGAAAACAGCCATACAGAGAGTTTTCCGGAAGCCCTCTATTGTATAGACGATTTATCTGCTCTTTCTGCACTACAGGTAGAACGCATGTATAAAAGATTTCATAATATTCCATGGAATATTCTTGAAACTGACAGATGTATCTTACGCGAAATGACAGAAACAGATATTGACACGCTTTATGAAATCTATGCAGACAAGGAAATCTCACGTTACACAGAAAATTTATTTCCAAACCGTGAGCAGGAGCTGGCATATACAAGGGATTATATTAAAAATCAATATTGGTTTTACGAATATGGAATATGGGTTATTATTCGCAAATGTGACCGAAAGTTAATCGGACGGGCAGGTATTACTAACAGAGACGGCTTTGAAAATGCCGAACTTGGATATGTAATTGCAGCTGATTGTCAAAATCAAGGATATGCAAGTGAGGTTTGTCGCGCAATCCTTGATTATTCAAAAAATGAACTTCAGTTAAAACAGCTGAATGCATTTACACGATGCGAAAACATCTTTTCCATAAAGCTTCTAAACAAGCTTGGCTTTCAAAAACAGGATGAAATTATCCTGCAGGAAAACAAACATAATTGGTATGTTTGGAATTCTTGACACTATTTAGTTACAATGCTATATTCTATCTAATCAGTGTAAAGATATAAGGAGAGGAATGGATTACAATATGCCAGTAAAGAGCTATCATCATGGGGATTTAAAGAATGCACTTATTGAAGCAGGAATTGAGATAATAAATCAGTCTGGTGAGGAGCAGCTTTCTCTGCGCAAGGTTGCAGCAAAGTGTGGCGTAAGCAATGCCGCACCATATGCACATTTTGCATGCAAGGAGGACATGATTCATGCAATGCAGGAGCATGTTACAGCCAGCTTTATGGAAGATTTGGATGCTGCCTATAAGCCACTTTGGGAGGCAGGACAATATTCAGATGCGCTTCTTGCAATGGGAAATGCATATGTTACCTATTTTCTTAAGCATCCTACTCATTATTATTTTCTTTTTTCACAACCTTGTATGAAAGCCGATCTCTCTGTCATTCATGATTCCCCGGATAATTTTCCACCTTATGCTCTAATGCGTAAGCTCGTTATACAATGGTGTCATGAAACATCACCTGATATGAAGGATGACGATATTGAGCTTCAAATTATCCGTATGTGGGCATCTGTTCATGGAATTGCTGCAATTGCAAATATGAAGAATGTTACATGGGAAAAAGACTGGACAACAGAAATCGCAAATATCCTCAGATAATCCAAAATGAAATAGTTCTTGACGAATGTTTCTGTTTTTATTAGAATAGAAATAGTCAAAGGAGACGTAACTTTTGTTTATGTCTCTTTTTTTTACCTGAATTTTCAGGAAATAAATTATCAGGGAGGTGAATTCCACTTATTCTCAGTGGATAAACATGAGCGAAACATTAATTCAAACTATCACAAACATCAATGGCGCACTCAACAACTTTATCTGGGGACCAATTATGCTTGCGGCTTTCCTTGCTGTCGGCTTAATGTTCACAATCCGCACAGGATTTTTCCAGCTTTCAAAATTTAGTTACTGGATTGAAATTACTTTTTTGCAGCTCTTTAAAAACAAAAAGGTTCTTTGAACAGAAGACAAACATTCCATTTCACAATTTCAGTCTTTATGTACTGCCCTGGCGGCTACAATTGGTACCGGTAATATTGCCGGTGTTGCTACTGCTATTGCTGCAGGTGGACCCGGTGCAATATTCTGGATGTGGCTTTCTGCTTTTCTTGGAATGATGACAAACTATGCAGAAAATACACTTGGTATCAAATATCGATATAAAAACGAAAAAGGCGGCTGGATGGGCGGCGCAATGGTATACATAGAAAAAGGACTTGGCTGGAAATGGCTGGCCGTAATTTTTTCTGTTTTCTGCGGTCTTGCTTCTTTTGGTATCGGAAATATGACTCAGGCAAATTCCATTGCACATGGTCTACAGGATTCTTTTCATATTCCCCCTATCGCAACAGCCATAGTTTTAATGCTGATGGTATCTCTTGTTATTATCGGTGGTATCAAGCGAATCGCAAGTGTTACTGAGAAAATTGTCCCTTTCATGGCAATCTTATATATTGTCGGTGGTCTTGTTGTCATAATCTGCAACGCATCTGCTGTTCCTGCAGCCTTTGCTGCCATTTTCCGTGAGGCATTTAATTTCAAAGCCGCAGGCGGTGGTATTCTTGGCTATGGAATCACATTGGCAGCACGAAAAGGTATTTCCAGAGGTGTTTTTTCAAATGAGGCCGGTCTTGGTTCGTCTGTCATGGTACATTCAGCTTCTGATGTAAAAGAACCTGTTGTACAGGGTATGTGGGGTATTTTTGAAGTTTTTGCAGACACACTGATTGTTTGTACAATTACAGCTTTAACAATTCTCACATCAGGCGTATACGACATGACACAGTATCTTCAGAATATTTCGAATGGTATAGAAAATATAAGTGGCACTGCCTTGACAAGCTCAGCATTTAGCTCTGTGATTCCTTTTGGTGGACCATTTGTTGCAATCTGCATTATGCTGTTTGCTTTCTCCACCCTGCTTGGCTGGTCATATTATGGCGAACGTGCGATTGAATATCTGTTTGGAATCAAGGCAATTCTTCCTTACAAAGTAGTGTTTATTATCATGATTCTTTTTGGATGTACTGCAGAGTTAAATCTGGTTTGGGATATTTCCGATACACTAAACGGATTTATGGCTGTTCCAAACCTGATTGCCATTACGCTACTCTCTGGTCAGGTCATTCAAATGACAAAAGATTATATTGCTCGAGTAAAATCCGGTAAAGAAACCATTTCCGGTGAAGATGTATAATCATATACTCTAAAACACCTGAGACTATTTTACAGTCCCAGGTGTTTTTTACATGCTATTTATGCTATTCGCGCTGTTCCTTCAACCGAAATCCATCTCTCACAGTATCTCCTCTTCTTTCAATACTATCCAAATTTCCTTCGTATAAAATTGCAGGAAAAGCATGATACCAAATTTGTGATCCTTCTTCGACTGGAAAACTGATTTCCAATCCGTCAAATGTTTTACAGCCTGTCTCAACCGTTGGATAATCCTTCTGACAAACAAGATAATCTGCATTCAGTGTCTGACGTGCATACTGACAGTCCTCTCGCAGCAGCAGCAGCAGACCAAACAACATAGGTATAACCATAATCATTACAGCTATCCATTTTATGAGCTGCAGCAGCTTTTTATCATGACTTGCAAGTATACTTCCTGCAACAGCCAGTGGCAATACAATCAAATAGGAATAACCAAATCGATTAGACGGAGCCGAAATCAGCCAGAACAGAAAGTTGACAATCATAATGACTTCAAAAAAAATGTATCCGCTTTCTGCTGTTTTCATTTTAATCAGATGTATTCCCTTCTGAACTAAATGTACGAAAGCCAAACCGCATGACAAGAATGCTGTCATAGATAAATACCTGTTCGCACGACCCTGCTCCTGCCACCATACCGGGAACCACTCCCGTATGCTCTGTCCAATCAGATTTGCATCTTTGGTATATCTTGCCCAAACTACAATTTCATCCGCTTCATATTTTACGTCCGATACAGGTATCTTCCAATCTACAGAAAATAAATCCACCGATGCAAGTGGATAAACAAGCCATCCGGAAATCAATACATTTCGAATAAAATATGGCAAAATCAAAACTACGCCGAGTATAATATAAAAACCAATATCCCTATATCGTTTCTGTCTGATTAATTCATAAGCAGGTTTCAGTACAAGCAGTGCCAGTACTCCGACAGAAAGCTTGATTGAAACTAAAAACACAGCCGTCACGCATAAAACTGCATAAGGAGCAATTTCCTTTTCCTGTTGGTCAAGTAATTCCATCCATCTGACTGAAATCCAGATAATCAAATAAATGGTGATAAAATCAGTTGTTGGAGATATCAGTTCCTGACAAATCACAATAAAGTAAATAAATGGCGAGAGCCGCACAAAATTAGCTGCTGCTATAAGTTTGCTCTTCGTATTCCATAATCGGAAAAATCCAATAGCAGCATACCACATCGTAAATGTTGCAACAAACCCAGATGTTGCATGCAGAGACTGTCCAAAATCATGAAAACTGTACAGAGCACAAAGACAAAAATATGCACTGTTAAAAGCCAGTCTTGTCTGCATATACGCCAGTCCTTTTACTACACCATACTTTTCTATCCAATGAATGGATTGCGCATGATACAAGCCTGTGTCATATGCAAACTTTCCATATGCAGTGAAATACAGTCCGGCTACTAAAATAATGATAAGTATCAGCCATTGCCACACATTGCAGCTGCTTTTCAAGTCTGTTAACAGACATCTGTAATCGTCCTTATCAAACCATGCAAATATCGCACAGATGACTATTACAATTGCATTTGCCGCAACACCTACCCCTCCAATTATGCTAACGTAGCCTGCATACGCAGTCAGTACGCTCAAACCGAACACAACACTGACAGAGGTTGATATCTGCCTTTCAAATCCAACCACTCTGGCCAGTCTTTTCAGTAAAAAATGTCCAATAACATACATTGTTATTAACATATAAATCCAATTAATTATAATTGCTATCATTCTCTTCTGTCCTTCATTCTGGGATTGCCACCTGAATGGCTTTCTGATTATTTTTAATGATTACCCGCTTCCATCCTCCACCAAATTCACCATCCAGTGTCCATGGGATTATCTCTTTCGATTCTATATATATCTCTGCAGCCTTAAAGGTATGCATATATCTTTCATCTGTTTCAGCAGACACAAGGGATGCCAAAATTGCCTGCAGCTCCATTGCGTTTTTCGGAACCTTTATTAGTGTTACCTCAAACATTCCATCATCCAGCCGTACCTTTTTCCCTGTAATACTCTTAAACCCCCCAACAGAAAACGAATTTGTAATCATTCCAAAAATAAAATCATCCTCATACTCCTGTTTTCCCGCCTTTACTTTCAAATGATAAGATTTTATTGTCGAAATTTTTCGCATCCCATTCAATATATATGCCATGTGTCCAAGTACATTTTTCACATCCTGGCTTGTTTCATATGATACCTCTGTGAAAATACCAAATGCAGCAATATAGACAAAAAAGTCATGATTGAATGATCCAATATCACATGAAAAATAATGTTCAGACACTGCTACATCCGCTGCATTTTTCATGTTCATCGGAATATGCAGACTCTTTGCAAAATCATTTGTACTGCCGGTCGGAATATATCCGATTGGTACTCTTTCTTCGGTAGGGCACTGCATCATGCCAGTAACCACTTCATCCAGTGTTCCGTCTCCTCCACTGCAGACTATCAGCTGATACACAGGCTCCCTTCCACATATTGCTGTCACAGCATCTCCACTTTTTTGTGTCAGATGAATTGTAATCTCGTACCCTGCTTTCGTAAAAATATCAAGTATTGCTGTAAGCTTGTTTTTAATTGTTCCTTTTCCTGCATGAGCATTACAGACAAATAACAGCTTCCTTTTTTTCATACTATTTACCTCCTGCCATTAATTCCTTTTGTTTTGTGACAAAAAATGCTACACAAAAGAACATCGCAGCAAAAATGAACTGAATCCCAAACGATTTGAGAAGATCCTCTAATGCTGATAATGTTGGAATACCCATTTCATTAATCATATCATTTGCTCGAATATACCAGTAAACCGGTGTAAACACTGCAACCCCGCTTATTGATTTTTCCAGCAGATACTGTGGAATAAACGTTCCGCTGATAAAACACATGCAAAATACAATCAAATTGACAATTACTCCAATATTATTTGCATTATTCAAAAAGCATAGCAACAGATAGGATAATCCGACCGCTGCGATTGTCAGCGCGAATGTATTCATGCAGAGCAAAAATCCTTTCCAGGAAAAGAAGCTGACTCGAAACAGAATAATAGCCAGAAAAATATGCAGCAGCCAGATAATCGCAGCATACATCGTATTAAATGCGACAAGTTCCAACTCTATCTGCCCTTTAGAAACAGGAGCCGTAATCGTACGACTGTATACGCTTGTCTTTTTCAAAAAGAACAAAGCCGACAACATTCCCATTCCAACAACTCCCATAATAGAAAATGATGTATAATCAAAATAGTAATACATCTTTTTCTGTTCCTCACTAATCTGCAACTGATTATAGTACACAAGATTGCTTCGTTTTTCAATCAGTCTGTCGACCTTATCACAAATTTCTTCCTCAGACATCTGTGGATTTTCTTCAAAATAGGAACGCCACCAGTCACAATATTCTTTCAGAATCATATCTACAGCGCATTCTGCATAAGAAGATGCTTCTGTATACTTTTCAAGCTTTGCTTTTTCATATGTTTCCTTATCACACAGCTTCTCATAAAATCCTTCGGGAATTACCACAACATAATCTACTGTCTGATAGAATAATGCACTCTGAATATTACCGTCGTAAAATCCCAAGTCAACGAGATTTACCCTTTCTTCAAGCATTTTTTTGAGCTCTTGTACAAAGATACTGTTCCTATCATGATTGATAACAGCAACCGTTATTCTGTCATCCTCATAAGAATTACTGTCTTTCACCTGATAAATCATAATTAAAATAATTGTGCAAAGAACAATCATATAGATAAGAATTACCGGTAAATGTTTCTTTAATACTTTTGTATATACACTAAATAACTGCATGCCTGTCCTCCCCCGTATACAAAACAATTAATAATATCGAGAACAGACCTATAGCCAAAATCGCTGCCATATTTTGTCCAACAGTTAAATAATCGGATTGATACAATGCATAATAAGCATCTGAAATCAGCATACATGGGTTGATAAACCGCATAAATGGAAAATGTTCCTGTATCGTTGCACGGACATGTATATCCATCAATCCAGAAAAATATGCGCATACAATGATTACCGCTGAAGTAATTCCTATTTTACCCTGCTGCCTGAGTCTATTTCCAAACCCAATCATCACGCCAGTCATCATGCTGACAAGAATACCGATTGCCTGAATCAATATTACAAAACGAAGATCCATGTGAAATGGAATCTGCAAAACAAACTGCATATATAAGAAGGAAATGGTTATCAGCAATGTCTGCAATATCCATGCAGCCAAAAAACGTTGAACAATTACTTGAAACAACCGATGCGGTGCGGTCATAAATCTAAGAGCCGCTGCAGAATAATCCGGATGTCGTACACTCGACACAATCAGTATTCCTGCAAAAACTGCGCAGATACATGCCATAGCAAGTATTGTATCATAGTGACTGATTGCAGAATAAATCTGTGTTTCTCTTTTTTCTATGTGCATACCTGCTGTAGAATTCTCCAGATAAATATAATTATTTCGAACAGACTCGTCAGCTGCCCGCATTTGCATATACTCATCCAGACTATTTTTGATTATCATCTGCTCGTATCCATTATCTAGAACAATCAGCCTGCATGTGTCACCAATATATGCATAGCCTTCAATCATTCCGTTTTTAAGATATTCCTCAGCAAGCTTTTCATCTAAAATATATGTTGTGAACAATTCATCATTTGCAGAATAATGACTTTGTTCCTCCTCGTATCCACTCTGAAACACGATTCCAACCTTTATCTTATCTGTCTTTTTGCTCCCATATACATCAGATAATGTCAGAGAAAACAGCGTTGCCAGAACAATCGGCAACAGAAGACTCCAAACGAACAGCATGCGCATATGAAATATGTATTTTACTTCACACCAGAAAACAGGTGATTTCATCTAGATTTCCTCCCCTGTAATCTTAAAATAGGCATCCTTTAGAGATGGAACCTCTGCATATATTTTTCCGAACGGAAAATTTCTCTCCTCAAAAAAATGCAGGATTCTTGGAAGATTGTTTTTTCCTTTTTCTGATTTGATTGTCACTTCATTATTAAAGCAGTTCACATAGCTGACACCCGGCATCCTCTCAATCTCTTCAAGAATTTCAGATGTAATGCGAAATACTTCAATCACAACCTTTTCCTCTTCGCCGACAAGATATTTCAGTTCCTCCTCAGAAGCTGTTAATATGACTTTTCCGCGAAACAAAATTGCAATTCTGTTGCAAAAATGTGCCAGCTCTTCAATATCATTTGATGCATACAATATTGTCATTCCATGCTTGTTTCTCTCGATAAGCATATGCTGCAGCAAATCTTTTGTCACACTGTCTACACCCGATACTGGCTCATCCAGCACAAGCAGTGTTGGAGCATGTGCGATTCCACATGCCATGTTTAATCGACGCAAAAATGATAAATTCAGCTTTGATGGATAAAAGGAAGACACCTTTTCAAGTCCACAGCTGATCAACGCCTGCTCTGTAAGTTCTTTTCTTTTCTCTCTTTCCCGCACATAAAGACTGCAGAAATAATTGATATTTTCATAAACTGTCAGCTCATTTAATACCGCAATTTCCTGTGGAACAAATCCAATACTGTATTTCATCGGCAGATTATCAGCTGCAAAAGGTTTTCCATTTACAGTAAACTCTCCTTTATCGTACTTTGTAATTCCCATCAGGCAATTAACAAGTGTCGTTTTACCGGATCCATTTGTTCCAAAAAGACCAAAAATCTCTCCACTTTGTGCTTCCAGATTTAAATGATCTAAAATAATTGTATTGTCATATCGCTTTACAAGATTCACTATTTTTACTGCCATTTTTTCCTCCATGTGTTATACTGAAAACGAATTAAATCAAACAAAGGATGGATGAAAGCTTCCATGAATAATCTGACTCATAAAATCATTTTAATACTTTGCTGTGCTTGTTTTTCTGTCGTTCTTAACGACAGTTTTGATATTGTCGTTCCACTTTTATTCGTAATTATTATCTGTTCATTGACAGGCTATTTTTCAAATGGCTTCATCAGCACAGCCTTCTTTGCTTTCTATTTGATATTATGTTGCTTTTTCCCGCTGTTCATTTTTTTCCTTCCGGTTATCAGCTACGATATTTTTTTGGAAAAACTGCAGTTTGCCTTCGGACTTTCCTGTATTCCGTTTCTTGTTCAATACAATTATCTCAGCGGTCTGAATCTGGCAGTTATCCTTGTACTCTGTTGTCTTTCTTTTATTTTAAAGCATAACTCTTATAATTTAAAGCAGTTTCAAAACAATTACATTAATTTAAGAGACGAAACTGCTGAAATGGCAGATTCGCTCAGTAAGAAAAATAAGGAACTGTTGGAAAAACAGGATTATGAAGTCAATCTGGCAACTTTAAATGAACGAAATCGTATTGCAAGAGAAATTCATGATAATATTGGACATATGCTGTCTCGTTCTATTCTACAGGTTGGTGCCTTACTTGCAATTACAAAGGATGAAACTACAAAAGATGCGCTTGAAAATGTTAAAATTGCACTTACATCAGGTATGGACAGTATCAGAAACAGTATCCATAATATCCACGAGGATTCAATAGATTTAAAAACCAAACTGGAATCCATTGTCCATGAATTTACATTTTGTGATATCAGTTTCAGCTACCAGGTTACAAATGACTTTACAATAAAAGCAAAATATTCTATTCTATATATTGTTAAAGAAGCTTTAAATAATGTAATAAAGCACTCTAATGCCACAAAAGTGATGATTTCCATCAATGAGCACCAGAATTTATATCAGCTTGTAATTTCTGATAACGGAACAAAAAAACCGGATGCATCATCTGCCGGTTCCATGGGCATCAATAGCATGCAGGAGCGAATCGCATCCTTAAATGGCACAATTCACATAGACAGTGATATGGGATATCGTATCTTCATATCTATACCAAAGGAGACAGAAGCATGAATATACTAATTGTAGATGATGATAAGCTTGTATGTCAGGCACTAAAAACCATTTTAGAAACGCAGGAAGACATTCACGTGATTGATATCGGAAATGATGGAACAGAGGCTATTGACCTATACTTCAAGCATAAGCCTGATATTCTTCTTATGGATATCCGTATGGTTGCCATGACTGGAATTGAAGCAGGAAAGCAGATTATTTCCAAGGATCCTCAGGCAAAAATTCTTTACCTTACCACATTTGAAGATAATGAATATATTGTTGATGCATTAAAGCTTGGTGCGAAGGGATATCTTCTCAAACAAAATTTTGAAAGTATTGTTCCAGCCATTCATGCGGTCTTTATTGGGCAGCGAGTTTTTGGTGATGAAATTGTAAGCAAGCTTCCAAATATGATGAAAACTGCTACAAAAACGTCTCTAGAGCAGTATGATTTGACTGAAAAGGAAATTGAAATCATCACGTTGATTGCAGATGGACTCAGCAATAAGGAAATTGCAGGAAACAGTTTCCTGAGTGAAGGAACTGTACGGAATTACATCAGTACGATTCTGGAAAAGCTACAGCTTCGCGACCGTACTCAGCTTGCTATTTTCTATTATAAAAATAAGTAAAAAACAGGACAATCATTTGATATGATTGTCCTGTTTTTTTTACCTTCTGTCTATTTTCCGCTCAAATAACTTTCGATTCCTTCAACTGCGGATGTCTCATCTTTTCCATCAGCAGCAACAGTTACTGTATCACCTGCTGCAAGAACCAACGTCATCATTCCCATAATACTCTTGGCATTGACCTTCTTTTCTCCATCCTCAATGTAAATAGAACTCTCATACTGACTTGCTACCTGTACAAGCAATGCAACCGGCCTTGCCTCAAGACCATTTTCCAACTGAATTTGTACTTCTCTTTTTGTCATAATACCTACTCCTCCTTTTCATGCTGATACTTCTCAGCCAGCTCACTGATTTTTCTTAGCCTGTGATTTACTCCTGATTTTCCAATTGGTGGATTACTGAGTTCTCCAAGCTCCTTTAATGAAGCGTTGGGGTATTGAATCCTAAGCTCTGCCATTTCTTGAATTCCCAGTGGCAAATTCTTATAATATCCTGTACCCATAACAGTCTCTATATCTGCAATCTGCTTCACTGATGCAGAAACTGTCTTGCCGATATTTGCTGTTTCACAATTAACTCTGCGATTAACCGAATTTCTCATCTCCTTCAGAATACGCAGATTTTCAAACTCCATCAAAGCCACATGAGCTTCCATAACATTCAGTGTCTCAACAATTTGAGAACCTTCTTTTATATATAGAACAAAATATTTCTTTCGCATAATAATTTTCGCATCAATTTCAAATGTAATAAACAGCTCCTGCAGCATTTTAGCCTGCTCTCTGCACCGGCAAACAATTTCGAAATGATATGATTTCTCCGGATTGCTGATAGAGCCTGAACATAAAAAGGCACCTCTGATATATGCCCGTCTGCAGCACGCCTTCTGTGTCACTACCGGATTGTTAACTGCCTGTAAAATACGATCAGCTTCCTCTTGATTATCAATTGAAATCTGATAGGAATTCCCTTTTTTCAATAATATTGACTCCGGCGAGACCACATTCGTATATATATTATATGTTTTTTTCAGTAATGTAAAGCATTTTCTGGCAGCAACTTCATTTTCAATCTCAAATGTAAGCGTACTATCAGAACAACTAAATGCATAAATTGCGGCCAATTCAGCTATCTGACAATGTCTTGATGTGCTTGTATGCTTTCCAAGCTCTTCTTTTACTTTTCCGGAAAAGGACACGGCTACACCTCTTTATAACTTTCTGAGAGCATCTTTCTCTATATCTCTGTGTTCTATCTTAAGTCCATAATCTGGATATTTCCGAAGCCTCTCATATAATGCATTTGCAAGCGTAACACTTCTATGTTTGCCGCCGGTACATCCAATAGTAATGACCAGCTGATTCTTCCCTTCAAGAATATAGTTCGGAAGAAGAAACATCAGCATATCTTCCAGCTTGTCTAAGAATTGGCCTGCTTCCTGAAAGCTCATCACATAATCCTGAACCTCTTTATCATTTCCATTCTTATGCTTTAGTTCTTCAAAATAGTACGGATTTGGTAAAAATCTCACATCAAACACCAGGTCTGCATCAGATGGAATTCCATATTTAAATCCAAACGACACAATTGTAACAAATAAATTCTTGTATCCCTGATTATTCACAAATATTCTGTCCAGCTCAGCCTTTAATTCACGTGTCAGCATTTGGCTTGTGTCCAAAATATAATTTGCACGTTTTTTGATTGCAATCAGTTTCTCTCGCTCACGCTGAATTCCCTGATCAACTCTGTCAGAACCGGCGAGTGGATGAATACGACGGGTTTCTTTATATCGCTTAATCAGAATATCATCATTGGATTCCAGGAAAAGCACCTCAAATTGAAATCCCGTCTGCTGCATATTATCTAATATCTTATCAAGCTCATCGAATGCCTGTCCCGTTCTGACATCAACACCCAATGCAACTTTCTCAATTTCACTATTTGGCATGGACACCAGCTCTGAAAATTTTTGTATCAAAAGCACCGGCAGGTTGTCCACACAATAATAGCCTGCATCCTCGAACATCTTTAATGTTGTACTTTTTCCTGCGCCTGACATTCCGGTTACAATTACAAATCTCATACCGACATACCCTCTCCCAGCATACAAACCTCTGGCTCCAACATTACACCAAACTGATCAAATACTCGTTTTCGTACATTTCTAATAAGCTCACATATATCTTTTGCCGTTGCGTTTCCAGTGTTGATTACAAAGCCACTATGCTTTTCTGATACCATCGCTCCGCCTACACAATATCCTTTTAATCCGGCATCCTGTATAAGCTTACCGGCAAAATAGCCTTCCGGACGTTTGAATGTACTGCCTGCACTCGGAAATTCCAAAGGCTGCTTTTCAACTCTTTGTTTCTTTAACTCTTCCATTCTTGACTTAATTTGTTCTTGACTGCCAGGCAAAAGCTTCAAAGATGCTTCAAGAACATAATAAGGCTGTGTTTTCACAATACTTGTTCGATAACCAAACTCCATATTCTTTTCTTCTTTTTCTATAATTTCACCGGTATCAAGTGAAAAAAGTCTTACAGAGGTAATAACCTGCTTCATTTCTCCGCCATAAGCCCCCGCATTCATCACAACCGCTCCACCAAGTGTACCCGGTATTCCTGATGCAAATTCCAGACCGCTAAGATGATGTGTACAGGCTTCCTGTGCAATACGTGATAAAAGTGCACCTGCTTTTGCGGTTATTTCTGTTCCATTTACAGTTACTGCATTAAAATTCTTTCCAAGCTTTATAACCGTGCCCCGGTACCCCTCGTCACTCACAAGCAGATTGCTTCCATTTCCAAGCACAAAAAACGGCTCCTTTTCAGCAGAAAAAAGGCGGAGCACTGCTGCCGCCTCTTCCTCTGTCTGCGGAAGTAAAAAACAATCTGCCACACCACCAACTCGAAATGTCGTATGTGCTGCCATTGGTTCATTCCACAAAATATTATTTTTATTAATAATCCTGCTGATTTCTTCTTGAACTTTTTGCTTCAAATTGAGCTACTCCTTATATCCTGCTGTAATCCTATTTAGAATCAGTCTAGTACCAGTCTTGCTGATCCATAAATACCAGCATCGTTTCCAAGTGTTGCAAGTACAAACTTTGCATCCTTACTCGCATGGAAAACATATTTTTTATAGTTCTTCTGAATATAGGAAATCAAAATATCTCCGGCTTTGGAAACACCGCCTCCGATAACAAAAATCTCCGGATTGCATACTCCTGCAATTGCTGCAAGTCCTTTTCCAAGGTATTCTCCAAATTCCTCTGCAATCTGAACAGCAAGTGTATCGTTCTCCTTTACGGCATCAAATACAGATTTGGCTGTAACTTCTTCGTTGCGAAGAATGGATGGTGCATCAGTCTGCTCAAGTTTTCTATTTGCAAGTCTGACAATTCCTGTCGCTGAAGCATACTGCTCAAGGCATCCCCTGTTACCGCAATTGCAAGCCTCTGTTTCATCATCCTCTACATGAATATGACCAATTTCTCCACCTGCTCCATTCGAACCAGTCAGCATTTTACCGTTAATAATGATGCCTCCACCTACGCCGGTTCCAAGTGTAACAAGTACCATATCATCATAGCCTTTACCGCCGCCCTTCCACATTTCACCGAGGGCTGCAACATTAGCATCATTTCCAGCCCTAACAGGCAACTTTGTCAGCTCCCAGAGGGCATTCTCCAGATTAACGACATCCCAGCCAAGATTTACGGCTCTATGCACAATTCCTTCGCGGTCTACAGGTCCCGGTATTCCGATACCAATACCAATTACGTCTTCCTCCCGCAAATTCTTCTCACTCATTTTAGATTTCACTGCATCTGCAATATCCGGTAAAATATATTTACCGTTCTTTTCTGTTCTGGTAGGAATCTCCCACTTTTCCAAAACATCTCCTTCAGGCGTAAACAGCCCCATTTTTACTGTTGTTCCGCCGACATCGATGCCAAAACAATATCTACTCATTTTAGTTCTCCTTGTAATGTCTTATCCTTAATTTTCTTCTTCTGAACGTTTATTCAGTGAATTCTGAACACGTGTATAAAGTTCCTTTGCCGCGTTGTATCCCATCTTCTTCTGACGGAAATTAACTGCTGCAGATTCACAGATAACTGCAAGATTACGACCTGGTCTGATCGGAATATTATGACACACTACCTTGTTTCCAAGATACTCTGTATACTCCTCTTCCAGTCCGATTCTATCATAATCCTTGTCTCTATCCCATTCTTCCAGACGAATAACAAGATCTATTGACTGTGTATCACGAACACTGGAAACACCAAACAGCATCTTGACATCCACAATACCAATTCCTCGCAACTCAATTAAGTGCCTTGTAATATCTGGTGCAGATCCAATCAATGTATCATCACTGACTTTTCTTATTTCTACAACATCATCTGTAACAAGACGATGTCCTCTCTTTACAAGCTCCAGAGCAGCCTCGCTCTTACCGATTCCGCTTTCACCGGTAATCAATACACCTTCACCATAAACATCTACTAAAACACCGTGTACAGAAATACATGGTGCAAGCTTCACATTCAACCAGCGAATGATTTCTGCCATGACATTGGAGGTTGCCTTTTTTGTAGAAAGTACAGGTACATGATTCTTAATTGCTACCTCAAGGAAAATATCATCAGGCTTTAGCTCTCTGCAGAAAACAAAACATGGAGTTTGTGCTGATAATAAATGCTCATAACGCTCACGTCTGACGTCTTCACCCAATGATTCCATATAAGTATATTCAACAAATCCAATAATCTGAACACGTGTAGCTTCAAAATGCTCAATATAACCCGCCAGCTGAAGTGCAGGCCTGTTAATATCCGGCTGTGTAATCTTAATATCCTTGATATCTATTTCCGGTGTCAAATTGTCAAGCTTCATTTTTTCAATTAATGTACTTACTGCTACCGTTGCCATAATCGTCTCCTTAATATTTATCTTCTACGCCGCGCACATATCACATTCTGTGCATCACTATTTAGAAGTATATCACAGTTTTATGCACTATTCTACCTTTTTGGAATGAAAAAAATCGTAAACACGCTTGGCAGACAGGGCATTCATAGAAGGAATTTCAAGTAGTGTTTCCTCACTTGCTTTTTTTAATTCTTCTATAGAAGAGAAATGCTTCATCAATGCTCTTCGCCTGGTTTTTCCTATTTGAGGAATATCATCAAGAACAGAATGAACCTGTCCAGCACTCCTTAAAGATCGATGATATTCAATTGCAAATCGATGTGCTTCATCCTGAATTCTTGTAATTAATCGAAACCCTTCACCGTCATGCGAAATAGGTATCTCCGCATTGTGAAAATAAAGTCCTCTCGTTCTGTGATTATCATCCTTTACCATACCACAGACCGGAATATCCAAATTCAGAGTACTAAGTACTTCTTCCGCAATATGAACCTGTCCTTTTCCTCCATCCATCATAATCAAATCCGGAAATTTGGTAAATTTGCCATAGGAATGATCTCGACCGGTTGCAGAAAGCTTTTCTCTTTCCTGAAGACCATGTTCGAACCGTCTTTGCAGCACCTCATGCATACTGGCATAATCATTTGGACCTTCAACAGATTTTATCCGGAATTTTCTGTAATCATTCCTTTTTGGTCTTCCGTTTTCATACACAACCATGGAACCAACAGACTCAAAGCCACTGATATTTGAAATATCAAATGCTTCCATCCGTACAATTTGTGAAATTCCAAGCAATTCTTGTATTTCCTTCACTGCACCCGTGGTTCTTTCTGTCTCACGCTTAATTTTATCAATATCCTGTTGGAGCACAATCTGTGCATTTTTTTCTGCAAGTTCTACAAGCTTTTCCTTTTTCCCTTTTTGTGGAACTGTAATGTGCAGCCTGCTGCCGCGCTTTTCTGACAGCCATTCTTCTATCAACGTCTGGTCTTCCAGCTCAAATGGAACAATTAATTCCTTTGGAATAAATGGTGTACCGGCATAAAACTGCATGATAAAGCTTCTGACAATACTGGCATCTTCGGTTTCCTCTGTATTTTTCATATAAAAATGTTCTCTGCCAAGAATTTTCCCACCACGAACAAAGAAAACTTGAATAATTACAGATTTATCATCCTTTGCCATTGCAATAATGTCCTTATCATCGCCTGCCGTATCAGTGATTTTCTGCTTCTGGGCAACATTGCGTACACTATACAGTAAATCTCTGTACTCTATTGCTTTCTCATATTCCATCTCCTGTGAAGCTGCTGACATCTTTTCTTCCAGATCGGATAATATTGGTTTATAATTTCCGTTTAAAAAATCCAATGCCTGTTGTACTAGTGCAGCATATTGTTCTCTGCTGATTTTTCCAAGGCAGGGAGCGTTGCATTGCCCAATATGATAATATAGACAGGCTGTTTGATGTACAGCCTCTTCAGAACTTGTATCTGAATTTTCATCAGTTTCTTCTGTCAATACTCTTGTACATGTACGAAGCTTATATAATTTTCTTAATAGCTCTATTGTATTTTTCACAGAACCCGATGCAGAATATGGTCCGTAATACTTCGCATTATCCTTTTTAACACTTCTTGTCAGAATAATACGTGGAAACGGCTCCTGAACAGTAACCTTAATATAAGGATATGTTTTGTCATCTTTGAGCATTGTATTATATTTTGGCTGATGCTCTTTAATCAGGTTATTTTCTAGTACGAGTGCTTCCAGCTCTGAATCGGTAACCACATACTCAAACCAACAGATTTTCTTTACCATCTGCTGAATTTTTGCAGTTTTATTTGTACTTTCTCTAAAATAGGAACGAACACGATTTTTTAGAATGATTGCCTTACCAACATAAATAATTGTATCGTTCTCATCATGCATAATATAAACACCCGGCTTGGCCGGAAGCTTTTTCAGTTCCTCTTTGATATCAAACATTCCAATCCCTCGCAGTCCATCCTGTCATCCTAGCATTACTTAATTGCTTTAACCCTCATTTATGATAGCAGACTTCCTTTGAAAATAAAAGAGGTGCATTGCATAGCAAAGCACCTCCCTCTGATTAGATATATATTGAGAAATCAATATATCAATATTATTTGGACTCTTTCTTTGTCATAACATCAAAGATAACTGCTGCCAGGAGAACAAGACCCTTTACAACTTTCTGCCAGTTAGCATCAACACTCATAATACTCATACCAAGATTAATAATACCCATCAGAACCGCACCAACAATAACTCCAGGTACTGTTCCGACTCCGCCATAAGCAGAAGCGCCACCTATAAAACAGGAACCAATTGCATCCATTTCATAGTTCTGTCCATATGTAGGCTGTGCAGATGTCATACGAGCTATTGTAAGCATACCTGCTACTGCTGATAACAAGCCCATATTGCAATATGCTCTGAAATATACCTTTTCTGTATTAATTCCGGAAAGCTTTGTAGCCTTTTCATTTCCACCTACTGCATAGAAATAACGACCTACTGTAGTATTGGATGTAATATAGCCATATACAAGAATAACAATCAAAACCCAAACAAGAACTGTAGGAATTCCTCTATAGCTTGCAAGCTGGAAAAAGAACCAGCAAACAATAGCACATATTAATACTGTTTTCACAGCCATGGAAATCAATGATTCAACCTGATATCCTTTTTTTGTCTTTGTAATTCTTTCTTTCAGCTGAATTCCAATATAAATCAAGCAGATAATAATACCTGCGATAAAACATGTGATATTGAAGCCTTCATTTCCAAATATATCAGGGAAATAGCAGTTTGCTCCACCACCAAATATCTTAATGAATATCTCTGAGTTCAAGGAAACTGTCATTCCCTCCAAAACTACATTAGATAATCCTCTGAAAACAAGCATTCCAGACAATGTTGTAATAAATGGCGGAACCTTTACAAATGCAATCCAAAAAGCCTGCCATGCACCAATCAAAAGACCGGTGATTATCATTACAATAATTGCTACAAATGCATTTACATTATGGTTTTCCATCAAGGTTGCTCCAACTGCACCTACAAAGCAGACAACCGATCCAACAGAAAGATCAATGTTACCACCTGTTAAAATACAAAGCAACATACCGGTTGCAAGCACGAACACATATGCATTCTGTGCAATCAAATTACTGATATTTTGTGGAAGAAGGATTTTTCCACCTGTTTTCCATGTAAAGAATGCAGTAACCAAAACCAATACAATAATCATTGTATATTTTTTCATTCCTTCAAATACTTTCGCTTTATTCATCTTTTACGCTCCTTTATTTCCAGATTTTACAATATGCGACATTATCTTTTCCTGTGATGCTTCTTCACTGGAAAGCTCTCCAACAATCTTTCCCTCATTCATGACATAAATTCTGTCACACATACCGAGGATTTCAGGTAGCTCTGAGGATATCATAATTACTGATTTTCCTTCTGCTACAAGCTGATTGATAATGCAATAGATCTCATATTTAGCGCCAACATCAATTCCTCTCGTCGGCTCATCTAAAATCAGAATATCCGGATTTGCAAACATCCATTTTGCAAGCAATACCTTTTGCTGGTTTCCACCACTCAGGTTTCCTACATTTTGTTCTACTGTTGGACATTTGGTTTTCAGTTTTTCCTTATACTCTTCAGCAACAGTATATTCCTTATCTTTATCTATTACCATATGGTTGCTGACTGCGTCAAGATTGGCCATCGTTGTATTGATTTTAATAGGATTTGATAATATTAATCCATTTCCTTTTCTGTCTTCTGTTACATATGCAAGCTTATGGTCAATCGCATTCTTAATATTGTGCAGATGTACTTCTTCACCATTTATTTTGACTGTTCCGCTGATATTTGTACCATAGCTTCTTCCGAAAATACTCATTGCAAGCTCAGTTCTTCCTGCTCCCATTAAACCGGATATTCCAAGCACTTCTCCTTTTCGAACATTAATAGATACATGATCTACCATTTTTCTTTCATTATAAACCGGATGATATACATTCCAGTCAATAACTTCCATGCAGATGTCTCCAATATTGCCTCTTTCACGTTTAGGGAAACGATCTGTCAAATCACGTCCTACCATTCCTTTTATAATACGTGCTTCTGACACATCATCAGTTGATTTATCCAAAGTTTCTATTGTTGCTCCATCACGAATTACTGTAATCTTATCAGCAACATAAGAAATCTCATTTAACTTATGAGAAATAATTATCGATGTCATTCCCTGCTTCTTAAATGCAAGCAGTAGGTCCAATAAAGCTTTTGAATCATCCTCATTTAATGATGAGGTTGGTTCATCCAGAATCAAAAGTTTAGCATTCTTTGCCAATGCCTTTGCTATTTCAACTAGCTGCTGTTTTCCAACACCAATATCTTTAACCAGTGTTTTCGAAGATTCTTCCAGTCCAACAGTTTTCAGCAATTCATCTGCTTTTCCATATGTTTCTGTCCAGTCAATTGCTAATGACGTTCCACGTTCATTTCCAAGAAACATGTTCTCACCAATAGTCATATATGGAATCAGAGCCAACTCTTGATGAATAATTACAATTCCCTTTCCTTCACTATCCATAATGTTGGAAAACTTGCACACTTCTCCATTATATACAATGTCGCCCTCATAAGAACCATACGGATAAATTCCACTAAGCACATTCATAAGTGTGGATTTCCCTGCACCATTTTCACCGACAAGCGCATGTATTTCTCCCTCTTCAACCTGAAGATTTACGTTATCTAGTGCTTTAACACCCGGAAAGGTTTTGGTAATGTTTTTCATTTCCAATAATATTTTTGCCAATTGAATCCCTCCCAATATCTAATCAGATTAATACCTGTTTTTGATAACATCCATACAGGTGGGCAAAAGCCCACCTGCACAAATTTATTTCATTTTCAACTTAATTATTTAAGATCTGCCTCTGTATAGTATCCTGAGTCAATCAACAGCTCTTTGTAGTTGTCTTTGTCAGCAAATACTGGCTCGCAAAGGTATGTTGGAATGATTCCAGTTCCGTTATCATATGATTTCTCATCATTTACAGGAGCTTCTCCACCCTTCATGATTGCATCAACCATTTCTACTGTCTTAGCTGCAAGTGTACGAGTATCTTTGAAAATTGACATAGACTGCTTGCCATTGATCATGTTCTTAACGTTTGCGATATCACAATCCTGACCTGTGATGATTGGCCATTCTCCTGTGTAAGCTGCTTCCAATGCGTTTTCAACACCAAGTGCTGTTGAGTCATTAGAATCAAGAACTGCATCAAGCTTTGTTCCATCTGCATAGTAAGAAGCGATGATTGCATCCATTCTTGACTGTGCTGCATCTGTTGCCCAACCTGCTGTAGCTACTTCATCAAACTTAACTGAACCAGACTGTACAACAAGTTTGCCGTTGTCAATGTATGGCTGAAGAATGTCCATAGCTCCACCATAGAAGAATCTAGCATTATTGTCACCAGGATCACCTGTGAAGATTTCCAAATTAAAAGGTCCTTCTGCATTCTTCAGGTCAAGTGCCTTCTCGATGTATTCGCCCTGCTTTGTTCCAACCATATAGTTATCAAATGTTGCATAGTAGGAAACTGCATCTGAGTTCATAATCAAACGATCATATGCGATTACAGGAATGTTTGCTTCTTTTGCCTGTGCAAGAACTGTTCCAAGTGAATCTCCATCGATTGATGCGATTACAAGTAACTTGCAACCATTAGAAATCATGTTCTCAATCTGTGAAACCTGTGTCTGAATATCATTACTTGCAT
>CAZOHM010000028.1:0-32869 GCA_964579795.1 uncultured Lachnospiraceae bacterium
ACGGGACAGTTTGACACGACCTATCATAAAGCAGTCTGGCCGTCTACCGGAAATTACTGCCGTGGCGGTGCGTTTAATTCAAAGCTTTTAGCTGCAGATTCAATTGCCATTCTTCCGGCAGAAATGAGCCGCGAACGATTTGAGTGGCTTCATTCCATCGCAGGAGAGGTAATTGCGACACCGGGCTGTGAGAGCAATGTCAAAGAGATTTTTGATAAAACATGGGAACTGAAGACGACAAGAAAAGATGTTCTTATTTTTAACCAGTTTGAAGAAATGGGAAATTATCTGTGGCATTATAATGTAACAGGCAGTGCGATTGCCGATGCATTTGAAGAAATGAAAGGTGACAATGACAGATTTGCAGGTGCTGTGTTCACATCCGGTTCTGCAGGCACCCTTGCATCAGGAGATTACCTGAAAGAAAAATATCCGACAGCAAAGCTTGGCGTTGGAGAGGCACTGCAGTGCTCTACACTTTTGAATAACGGATTTGGTGGGCACAGAATAGAAGGAATCGGTGATAAGCATGTGCCATGGATTCATAATGTAAAGAATACAGATATGGTCATTGACATTGATGATGAAGACAGTCAAAAGCTGATCAGGTTCTTCCATGAGCCGATTGGAAGAGAATATCTTGTCAAGGAATGTCATGTTGCACCTGAGTTTGTTGAGCTGCTTGATTACTTTGGTATTTCCGGCATTGCCAATATGCTTTGTGCAATCAAGATGGCAAAATATTATGAATTGACAGAGCATGATGTAATTGCGACGGTTATGACAGATTCTGCTGTTATGTATGGCTCCAGAATTAAAGAGCTGCAGGAGGAAGATGGCAAGTATACACCAGCTATGGCAGCAGTAGACTACGCAAAGCATATTGCATCAATAAAGACAGACAATATGGAGGAGCTTACTTACCTGACAAGAAAGAGAATTCACAATCTGAAATACTATACATGGGTAGAGCAGCAGGGCAGAACAGCTGAGGAATTAAATGCACTCTGGTATGATGAAGCAGGTACGTGGGGCTCTGTACGAAATCAGGCAGGAGAAATTGATGCACTGATTAATGAGTTTAATGAAAGAACAGGACTTCTTAAAAATCTGTAAGATAGATGCGGAGGAAAACAATGTCTGATATGAAAAATGTGATATCGGCTGTTTGCGTAAAGTGCGGTGCAGAGCATGAGGCAGTACCCGGCGTAACAACATGCAAAAAATGTGGCGGGATTCTGGATATCAAATATGATTACTCTTATATCAAATCCAAAATTTCTATAGATAAACTGAAAGAGAGAACTGACAATTCCATGTGGAGATACAGAGAATTTCTTCCTGTCAGAGGAGACAGCAGGGTACCAAAGCTTAGAGTTGGCTGGTCTCCGTTTTATCAGGCAGATCGACTTGCAGAGCAGCTCGGACTTGCCAGACTCTATATAAAGGATGATGGAATTAATCCAACAGCATCTTTAAAGGACCGTGCTTCGGCAATGGCTGTTGTAAAGGCTGAAGAAGCCGGACAGTCCGTCATTGCCTGCTCTTCGACTGGAAATGCAGCCTCCTCACTTGCAGGAAATGCTGCAGCAGCAGGCTTTCGGACATTTATATTTGTTCCGGAGCGTGCACCAAAGGGAAAAGTTGCGCAGCTGATGATGTTTGGTGCAAATGTTATCAGTGTAAAAGGCAACTATGAAGATACCTTCCGATTATCTGCACAGGCAATCGAACGGTGGGGCTGGTACAATCGAAATGCTGCGATCAACCCATATCTGATGGAAGGAAAAAAGACAGTTTCTTATGAAATAGCAGAGCAGTTAAATTTTAAAATGACAGACTATGTTGCTGTCTCTGTCGGAGACGGATGTACAATCAGTGGTGTATGGAAGGGCTTTAAGGATATGTATGCAGCCGGCTTTATTGACAGACTGCCAAAGCTGATCAGTGTGCAGGCTGAAGGCTGCTGTCCACTGAATCGTGCAATTACACAAAATAAAGACTGGTATCCGATGGAAGAAAATACAATTGCAGACAGTATTGCAGTAGGAGTGCCAAGAAATCCTGATAAGGCATTAAATGCAATTCGAGAATCAAAGGGTGTTGTTGTCAATGTGTCAGATGAGGAAATACTGGCAGCAATGAAACTGCTTGGTACGACGTGTGGTGTATTTGCAGAGCCTGCAGGTGCGACAGGAACAGCCGGTGTAAAGAAAGCTGTTGAGCAGGGACTGATTCCAAAGACTGCATCAGTTGTCAGTCTCGTAACCGGAAGTGGTCTAAAGGATGTTGCCAATGCACTGAAGGCAGCTGGAGAACCAATTTCTCTTGAACCAGATATGCAACGTTTGGAAAAAGCCCTTGCTGATAGAATTTAACTGTTATTTTGATTTGTTATTATTTACATCAATATAACTGTACAGCGTATATTTGGATATTCCGAAAAAATTTGATACTTTATCACCGGATTTGGTGATTAGAAAAGCACCGGCATCGTTTAAAAAGCGTATGGCGGTGACTTTTTCATCTTTGCTCATCAATGCGACAGGCTTTCCAATCAAAGAGACAGATGTCTCAATCAAATCGTCGAGCAGATCGTTGACATTTTGCGTAATGCGTTCTGGCTCCCTCTGTTTGCCGGCACGGTCTTCTTCTGTAGCGACAAGTGTTTTAACAGCATTGTCAATGGCAAGCAGACCTGTGATATCATAATTAATGGAAAAAATATAGTTAATTTTACGATCCTCTCCACGTATGTAAATCGTGCTCGATTTTAGTATACGCCCATCCTTTGTGCGTGTGAGATATCCACAGCGATCCTCCAGTGTATCAGCGTCTTTGCCTTGTGCCTCAAGTACGACATGCGATGGACCATCTCCGATTTGGCGACCGGTTACATGCCCATTTTCAATGTGGGCAATTGATGTTTCCAGGTTGTTAACAGTCAGGTCGTGAATGACGATTTCACAGTTCTGTCCAAACTGCACTGCCAGTCCGTGAGCCAGCTGTTTTAAGTGTGTAAGTGTGTCCATATGATATTAATCCTTTCAAAACTGATTGGTAGATTTCCTCTCATTTCATGATAACACGAAAAAAAAGAAAAACAATTCATTTTCAGAAAAAAAATTAGAGAGACAAATTTTTTTTCTGTTTTATAGATTTTACAGCTGAAAAAAGTTGTGCAGAGAAAATAGAAGTGATAAACTAAAATAGTCAGATAATTGTGAAAAGTGTTCATGCTAAGAACAGTGATGTTAAAATTATTCAGAAATCAAAAGGAGGTACTTATGCTGATTATTGGAAATGGAAAAGTTGTTACAAGAGATCAGGAAAATCCGTTTATTGAAAATGGAGCCGTTTTAATAGATGGAAATACGATTAAGCAGGTTGGAGCATATGAAAAAATACTTTCCGAAAACAGAAATGTCCAGATAATCGATGCCAAGGGAGGCGTCATTATGCCGGGCTTTATTAATACACATGAGCATATTTATTCTGCCATGGCAAGAGGACTTTCCATTCAGGGATATGACCCGAAAGGATTTTTGGATATTCTGGATGGCATGTGGTGGACGATAGACAGAAATCTGTCTTTGGAGCAGACAAAACAGAGTGCAGTTGCCACTTATATTGACTGTATTAAAAACGGAGTAACGACTGTATTTGATCATCATGCAAGCTATGGTTCAATTAGAGACAGTCTGTTCAAAATAGAGGAAGCTGCCAGAGAGACAGGTATTCGAAGCTGTCTGTGTTATGAGGTTTCGGACAGAGATGGTCAGGAGAAAATGAAAGAGGGAGTACTCGAAAATGAGGCATTTATTTCACATGCACTGTCTGATGAATCGGATATGATTGCTGGTATGATGGGACTGCATGCATCCTTTACACTCTCTGATCAGACACTTGAGCTTTGTGCTTCTCATAAGCCCTCAGGAGTCGGGTATCATATTCATGTGGCAGAGGGAATTGAGGATTTGTATGATTCTCTTCACAAATACGGAAAAAGAATTATTGACCGTTTGATGGATCATAATATTTTAGGTGAGAAAACAATTACAGCACACTGTATCTATGTAAATGATCATGAGATGGATGTTTTGAAGGAGACAGATACGATGGTTGTACACAATCCCGAATCCAATATGGGAAATGCATGCGGCTGTCCTCCGACAATGAAAATTTTTGCCAAAGGGATTTTAACAGGTCTTGGAACTGATGGATATACGCATGACATGACGGAGTCATATAAGGTAGCAAACATTTTACATAAGCATCATCTTTGCGATGCAAACGCTGCATGGGGAGAGATTCCAGTCATGCTTTTTGAAAACAATGCAAAGATTGCCGGACGCTATTTTAAAAAGCCGGTCGGTATTTTGAAGGAAGGTGCATCGGCAGATGTGATTGTAACTGATTACATACCGCTAACACCGATGAATGAAAATAATGTGAACAGTCATGTGCTGTTTGGAATGTCCGGAAGAAGTGTTGTGACAACTGTAGCCAACGGAAAAGTACTGATGAAGGACAGACAGCTGACACAGATTGACGAAGAAGCTGCACTTGCAAAGGTACGCGAGGAAGCAGAGAAGCTTTGGAAGCAGATTAACTCAAGATAACGAATATAATTACAGGAGGTAGCATATGGGAGACAGAATGACGCCATTATCATTTGAACAGCTATTAAAATGGATATTTGCAGAGAAAGATGCCAACGGTACTGTTTTTGGACTGCATGAGCCTTATGAGGCAGAGCCTCAAAAGGCATACAGACTATTTGGCGAAAAGCTGGAGACACCATTTGGACCGGCAGCAGGACCTCATACGCAGCTTGCTCAGAATCTGATAGCGGCATATTATGCAGGAAGCAGATTTTTTGAACTGAAAACAGTGCAGAAGCTGGACGGAGACGATCTTCCTGTCAGTAAACCGTGCATTAAAGCCGATGACGAAGGATATAATGTGGAATGGTCAACTGAGCTGTATGTACCACAGGCTTTTGAAGAATATGTGAAGGCATGGATTATCATGCATCTGCTTGCAAAGGAGTTAGGACTTGGCGCAGCAGACGGAATGATTTTTAATATGAGTGTCGGATATGATCTGGAAGGAATACAGACTCCTAAAATTGATGCATTTATTGAGGGCTTAAAGGATGCCTCAGGTACAGATATTTTTAAGGAATGTATTGCCTGCGCAAAGGACAATATTCGACTGTTTCAGTCTGTATCCATAAAGGACATTGAGGATATTCCTGCACAGATTTGCAGCTCGATTACGCTGTCAACACTGCATGGATGCCCACCAAAGGAAATAGAGCGTATTGCAGATTATCTGTTGAAAAAGAAGCATCTTCACACATTTATTAAGTGCAATCCGACATTGCTTGGATATGAGTTTGCCAGAAAAACACTTGATGAGATGGGATATGATTATGTTTCCTTTACTGATTTTCACTTTAAGGACGATTTACAGTATGCAGATGCAGTGCCAATGCTAAAGCGTTTGATTGCACTTGCAGCAGAAGAAAAACTGGAGTTTGGTGTGAAAATTACAAATACATTTCCTGTTGACATTAAATGCGGTGAGCTTCCGGGTGAAGAAATGTATATGTCTGGACGTGCACTTTATCCGCTTTCGATTTCCCTTGCAGCAAAGCTGAGTGAAGAATTTGCAGGAAAGCTGCGTATTTCCTACTCGGGAGGGGCAGATATTCACAATATAGTCAATATTGTTCAAAGTGGGATCTGGCCGGTCACAATGGCAACGACCGTGTTAAAGCCCGGAGGGTATGCCCGCTTCAGACAGATTGCATATGCCCTTGCACAGACAGAAACCTTTGGCAGTACATTTGAAGGAGTGCAGGTGGAAAAGGTGAAAGAGCTTGCAAGACTCGCTGTCACAGACAAATACCACAGAAAACCTGTAAAACCATTGCCAAATCGTAAATTTAACATAGATGTACCGCTTGTGGACTGCTTTATTGCTCCGTGTGAGGAGGGCTGTCCGATTCATCAGGATATTACAGCCTATATGCAGCTTGTAGAGCAGGAAAAATATAAGGAAGCTCTGGAGTTAATCATGTCAAAGAATCCGCTTCCGTTTATAACAGGAACAATTTGTGCGCACCGCTGCATGAGCCGTTGTACAAGAAATTTCTATGAGGAACCAGTTCATATCAGACAGATGAAGCTTAAGGCAGCACAGAACGGATATGAGTCTGTACTTGCAGGCTTACAGCCGGCATGTACACAGAATGAACGTATTGCAATTATAGGAGGTGGCCCTGCGGGTATTTCTGCCGCATTCTTCCTTGCAAGGTCAGGATATGATGTTACCATGTTCTGCAATCGGGAATTAGCCGGAGGAACAGTGGGTGCGGTGATTCCTAAATTCCGTATTTCAGATGAGGCTGTAAAGAAGGATATTTCTTTCATTGAAAAATTAGGTGTGAACATACAGAAAAAGAAGCTGATCACATCACTTGAAGAATTAAAGGAGTTTGATCGAATTATACTTGCCATGGGTGCACCAAAGCCAGAAAGCTTGTCTATACCGGGTGGCATTACCGTGAATGCAGTGACATTCTTAGAGGATTTTAAAGCAGCTGATGGAAAAATGAATATCGGAAAGTCTATTGCTGTAATCGGTGGTGGAAATACTGCGATGGATACTGCCAGGGCAGCATTACATACAGAAGGCGTAGAACATGTTTCCCTTGTATATCGCAGAACAAAACGATATATGCCCGCTGATGAGGAGGAACTTCATCTTGCAATAGAAGACGGTGTAGAGTTTAAGGAACTGCTGGCACCGGAGTATTTGGCTGACGGAATGCTCGTCTGCCGTGTTATGAAGCTTGGCGAGCCGGATGCGAGTGGCAGACGGACACCTATAGAAACAGACGAAATCGAGAAAATTTCGGCAGATACTGTTATTGCAGCAGTCGGTGAAAAGGTAGATACAGCTTTTTATTGTGCAGCCGGACTGGAAGTAAATGAAAAAGGATTACCGATTGTAAATGAAAAGACAATGGAAAGCAGTGTAAGCAATATATATGTAATTGGTGATGCAAGACGTGGACCGGCAACAGTCGTGGAAGCAATTGCAGACGCAAGAGCAGCAGCTGATAGTATTGCAAAGGCATCACCTGCAAAGAACATATCTGCAGGGAAAAAACCGGAGCAGCTATATACGAAAAAGGGATTTTTGTGTACAACAGGCGAGGGAACGGATGACGGAAGATGTCTGGATTGTGGCGAGTTATGTGAGAATTGTGTGGATGTTTGTCCGAACAGAGCAAATGTTGAAATTAAAGCTGCAGAATTTGACATGCCACAGATTCTGCATATTGACCGTTTATGTAATGAATGCGGTAATTGCAGAAGCTTTTGCCCATACGCAGGAGCACCATATCAGGATAAATTTACATTGTTTCAAAAGGAAGAGGATTTCCTGAACAGTCAGAATCAGGGCTTTGTTGTTCTTTGCTCCGATAAAACAACAATAAGGATTCGCCTGTCTGACAAGCTGCTTACGGCTAATGGAATTGCCGGACTGCAGGAAGCAGGTGTTGGTGGAGAACTAAAAAAACTAATAGAAACAGTGTGTGAAAAATATTCGTATTTGCTGTAGGGGGACAAAATGAAATTAATTAAAACAGAAGATGCAGTTGGTCATGTCCTCTGCCATGACATCACCCAGATTATCAGGGGCGTTACAAAAGATGCAGTATTTCGAAAAGGTCATGTTGTAATAGCAGAGGACATACCGGTGCTGCTATCTGTAGGTAAAGAAAATCTATATGTCTGGGAACAGACAGAGGGAATGCTGCATGAGAACGAAGCTGCCGAACAGTTGAGAGAAATCTGTATTGGAAGCTATATGCATGCAACCGAGCCAAAAGAAGGCAAAATAGAGCTGATAGCTGACAAGAATGGATTATTGGTAATTAATTGTGAAAAATTACTTGCTGTCAACAGTCTCGGAGAAATGATGGTTGCTTCCCGCCATGGAAATACTGCAGTAAAGACAGGCGATAAAATAGCGGGAATGCGTATTATTCCACTTGTAATAGAAGGAGAAAAGCTGGAGGCAGCAAAACCATACAGCGGAATTTTTGATATCAAGCCTTTCAAAAAAAAGAGGGCTGCAATCATAACGACCGGCAGTGAGGTATACAAACATCGGATAGAAGATACGTTTTCACCTGTTGTGATTGAGAAGCTGAATGAGTATGATGTGGAACTGATGGGACTTAAAAATTGTTCGGATGATTCGCAGATGATTACTGAAGCAATTAACGAGATGGTGGAAAAAGGGGCAGAAATGGTAATCTGTACAGGCGGTATGAGTGTGGATCCTGATGACAGAACGCCACTTGCAATTAAAAATACAGGTGCACGAATCGTAAGCTATGGTGCACCTGTTTTGCCTGGGGCGATGTTCTTGCTTGCGTATAACGAAGCAGGTGTTCCAATCATAGGACTGCCCGGATGTGTCATGTATGCAAAGCGTACGATATTTGATCTTGTGCTTCCAAAGCTTATGGCTGATGAACCAATAACAAAAGAGGAATTGGCGGTATATGGCGAGGGCGGTCTTTGTCTAAATTGTGAAACCTGTACATTTCCAAATTGTGGATTTGGAAAATAGTAAACAGGAGTGAGAAAGGAATTTGCAGGTTGAGAGTAATTACACAACAGGAACTTAATCAAATACAAATTCGCAGAGACAAGCTTGTTATTTGCGGAGCAGGACATGTGGCACTTGCACTTGCACGTCTTGGAAAGCTTCTTGGATTTGCAATGACAATTATAGATGACAGGCCATTTTTCGCAAATCAGGCACGAGCTGTCATAGGTCAGTCTGCATCTCAAAAGGAAACTGACTCCACTGTGCTTTGTGAAGCATTTGAAGAAGCACTTGTAGATGAACCCGGCTCATTACAGACATATTTCGTTGTAATGACACGTGGTCACCGGTATGATATGGAATGTCTGAAGAGCATTCTGAAAAAGCCGTATGCCTATGTTGGAATGATGGGCAGCAAAGGACGTGCAATACGCGTCAGGGAACTGCTTTTACAGGAGGGATATACAGGGGCAGAAGAGCTGCACAGTCCAATCGGATTATCAATTGGAGCAAAAACACCTGAGGAAATTGCGGTATCGGTCATGGCAGAGCTTATTCAGGTCAGAAGCATTGCGGACAAAGAGCCTATTCAAGTCAGAGACATTGCAAACAAGGAAAAAGAGAATGCAGACCAGCAGAATCAGAAGCAGAATCAAAACCGGAATCCATATGGAATCGAAATGTCAGAGGAGGTTTTTCATGCTCTACAGGATGAGACAGACTGTCGTCGGCTGTTAGCAGTCATTACCGAACGAAGAGGCTCCGCTCCAAGAACAGTCGGTACGACAATGGCAGTGTTTGCAGATGGCAGGACAGCCGGGACGATAGGCGGAGGCTGTATGGAGGCTGAGGTAATTCGAGAGGCGCTCCTAGATTTAAAAGAAAAAAATGAAAATACTGATAAACCAAAACTGATAGAATTACAAATGCTTCCAGAAGAGGCTGAAACAGAGGGAATGGCCTGTGGCGGAGTCATTTCTGTAGAATTGATAGAATCGATATTTGAAGACTGAGAGAGATCAGCGTCTGACAACTGAAAGATACTGGTATCCGACACCTGAAAAATATCTTGAAACTGACGGCCAAAAGAGGGAGGACAGATGGAATTATCACCAATTATTATCTCAATAAGAACAGCACTGTGTGCAATTGTCATTACATTTTTTCTTGGCGTGTTTGCTGCCAGGTGGATTGTGGCGATGAGAAACAGTGTACCAAAGCTGATACTGGACGGTCTGTTTACACTACCACTTGTGCTTCCACCGACTGTCGCAGGTTTTTTTCTGCTCTATATTTTTGGTGTCAAGCGTCCAATAGGTAAGCTCCTTGTTGATTTGTTTGCAATGAAAATACCGTTTTCCTGGAGTGCGACAGTAATTGCAGCAGTTGTAATCTCATTTCCGCTTATGTATCGGTCTGCAAGAGGCGCATTTGAACAGGTTGATGAAAATCTATTGTATGCAGGCAGAACACTTGGCATGTCTGAGAGTCGTATTTTTTTTCATGTACTGCTGCCAAATGCTTGGCCGGGAGTTATCAGTGGCGGAATACTTGCATTTGCTCGCGGACTTGGTGAATTTGGTGCTACAACAATGATTGCTGGGAATATTGCAGGTGAAACAAGGACGCTTCCACTCGCTGTCTATTCAGCAGTGGCAGCAGGCGATATGAAGCTTGCATATCAGTATGTGCTTGTGCTTGTTTGTATTTCGTTTGTGATGGTGGCAGGTATGAATTATTTTAATTTGAAGGATAAGAGGAAGCGCTGATGCTGGAAGTACATATTAAAAAAAAGCTGGATCATTTTACATTGGAAAGCTCCTTTGAATTGAAGGAAGGCTGTATGGGCATTCTTGGTGCCTCGGGGTGTGGAAAAAGTGTGACATTAAAATGTATCGCAGGGATTCTGCAGCCGGATGAAGGATATATCCGCTTAAATGGACGAGTATTATTTGATACAGAGCATAAAATCAATTTGCGGCCCCAGCTTAGAAACATTGGATATTTGTTTCAGAATTATGCATTGTTTCCGAATATGACTGTATATGAGAATATTGCCGCAGGTGTGCGCCACAAAGCGCAGTCTGCAAAAGCACAGTCCGCAAAAATTCAGGAGTATCTGGATCTGTTTTCCCTAACAACGCTTAGGAACAGTTATCCGAAATACTTATCCGGTGGAGAACAGCAAAGGACAGCACTTGCAAGACTGTTAATTGGAGAACCGCAGGTACTGCTGCTGGATGAACCATTTTCTGCCATGGATGCCTATCTGAAAGAGGAGCTGCAATTGGAGCTTCTCGAAATTATGAAGCGCCTGCATGTGCCAACGATTCTTGTGACACACAGCAGAGACGAGATTTATCGTCTGAGTGATGAATTGATAGTTATGAGTCAGGGAATTGCAGATAAAAAAGCTCGTACAAGAGAGCGATTTAGAAAACCGGAGACTAGGATAGCAGCGAGACTGACAGGCTGTAAGAATATTGCAGATGTCAATTTACAGACAGAGTGCTGTTATATTCCTGCATGGAATTTGTCTGTTCCAAAATGTGAGTCTGTTAAGCCTGTGGCAATTGGAATCCGTGCCCATGACTTCTTACTCATGCCGCCATCCGGTGAGGAAGACACCTGTATTCCTCTTCGTATTCAAGTCATTTCTGTTTTAGAAGCACCGTTTGAGTGGAACGTGATGTTCAAAATACAGGATGCAATAACCGGAAAAATGTCAGAAGAGACTGTTTGGTGCAAGGTTGAAAAGACTTCTGTCAGGAATATGGAAGAAATTCAGTTACAGACAGTGCTTTATTTAAAGAAATCTGGTATTCTGTATTTACAGTAGAAAAGAGAGGAAAAGAAGCAGCAATGGCAGAACAGCAGGCACAGCCACATGTGCGAAGAAAGCATTACAAAGGAACACATCCGCATACATTTCAGGAAAAATATAAGGAACTGCAGCCAGAAAAATATGCTGAAACGATTCATAAGGTCATTCAGAAAGGCAGTACGCCTGCCGGTATGCATATTTCGATTTGTGTAGATGAAATTATGGATTTTTTGCAGATCAAGCCAGGACAGCGTGGACTGGACTGTACACTTGGATATGGCGGACATTCGCAGGAAATGCTGAAGCGTTTAGATGGTAAGGGACATTTATATGCACTTGATGTTGATCCGATAGAATCTGTCAAAACAGAACAAAGGTTATCTATGCTTGGATATGGAGAGGAAATTCTGAGCATTTTTCACAGAAACTTTGCTGATATAGATAAGGTGGCAGAACAGACTGGTACATTCGATTTTATCCTTGCGGATTTAGGAGTTTCTTCGATGCAGATTGACAATCCTGCCAGAGGATTTTCCTACAAGAGAGAAGGTCCTCTTGATCTTCGTCTGAATCCTGAGCATGGGATTTCGGCAGCACAGAGACTTGCTGAAATGACGCAGGCAGAATTGGCAGGAATGCTTGTTGAAAATGCGGATGAACCGTATGCAGAAGAAATAGCAAAAGCAGTCTGTCTGGCAAAAAGAAAGGGAATGTGTATTGATACGACCGGAAAGCTTCGTACAGTAATTGATGAGGCCTTATCGTTTGTTCGTGGTGAAGATAAAAAAGAAATCATTAAGAAATCCTGTCAAAGAACATTTCAGGCACTGCGAATAGATATAAACAGTGAATTTGAAGTACTTAATGAGTTACTTATGAAGCTGCCCGAAGTACTGTCGGATAATGGAAGAGTAGCTATTTTGACATTTCATTCGGGGGAGGATCGTCTTGTTAAGAAATCCTTTAAGGAGTATTTGAATGCAGGTATTTATAAAGAGATTATATCAGATGTTATTCGTCCTTCTGAAGCAGAATGTATCAGAAATCCGCGTGCTCGCGTTGCAAAGCTTCGCTGGGCAGTCAGAGCGGAGCGAACAGAGTGAGCCAGGCGAATGGTCATGCAAAGAACGTTTTACCAAACATTACAATTTTATACCAGTTATTACATTTTCAATTGTATGTACTGGAATACAATCTGGCAATGTGGTATGATGTATTCGTGGGGAGCAGCTTACGGAGGAAATATTATGAGTGAGATGCCAAACAGAATTAAAGAAATGATGACCGAAATTGATGAGCTTAAAGAGAAGTTTAAAAGGATTCTCGGAGATTCTGAACAGTTGAAAACAGAATGTGAAGAGCAAGATCAAAAATGAGGTACACATGGGAGAAAAGAATCGATGCATATAAGTCATGCATCGATTCTTTTTTGTGCAATAATACAACAAGCGCATATTTTATTAATAATCAGGAAAAACATATCATGTCTGTGCGAACCGGTATCAGGAACCAAGTGAAGCAACGATATAGTAGTCATCTCCATATTTGAAACAGGAAACACCTATGGAATATAGATCATCACTCAGCAGATACTGACTTGTACCAATGTCTGAAAGCCACGCGTTGACAGTATCTGTAGCATTTGAGAAATTTTTAGCAATACACTCTGCTTCGTAATACTCAGGAGCTACAGTGCTCCAGTAGCTTCCGTCAGCCCGTAAATGACCAAGCGAATAGGTAAGCTCTTTTGCGCGAACATCTGCTACCTTTCCAAGACTTGTATTAACATCAAAGGTATCAAGCCCAGCATTAATTCTTGCATTATTCAATGCTGTGAGAATTGCACTACTAAAGGTTGTATCATACGTTCCGTCAGCAGATATCATACAAGCGTCTACAGCAAAGCTGACAGGTGTGCCAAAGCCGGTTGTTTCACCATCATCATCGTTTTCATCGCTGTTATCAAGTGTATAGGTGGAAGGGGCAGAAGAGACAACACTATTTCCATCTGCGTTGTTTGTGCTGGATGGGGAGGCAGAAGCCAGACCACCACCGTCAATGCGCTGGACATAAATAATCTCCTTAGAATCATCAGCATTTGCATCTGATGAGCCATCTGCACTGTTATCACTTACGCTGCTGGCAGTCATCGCCATTGCCATCGCTTCATCAATGGCAGCGTTTTCTGCAGATACATTCTCTGCAGATGCATTCTCTGCAGATGCAGAAGCATCTTTTGGAATTTCATTATCCGAAATAGTGCCGTCAGTTTTATTTCCACATGCACAGAGTGCAAGTAACATGATGGAAAAGAGAAGATATCTGTTTTTTTTCATTGTAGGTTTCCTCACATGGTTGTTTATAAAATAGTTATTACGAAGGCAGAAAATGCGTAGCTATTTTATAAATCGGGTTTTCAAATCTACGTTTTACATTTTTCAGCTCCTTACGAATGGAAATGCTCTGTGGACAGTGTGTTTCGCATTTTCCACATTCCTTACATAAGGAAACATTGCTTTTTTGTGCTTTCATAGTAGTACACATCACATATTCCCGCATACCATTAATGTAGTTATCTGTATAAGAAACATTATAGCAGCGGAAGCTGCCGGGAATATCAACACCCATAGGACAAGGCATGCAGTAAGAGCATCCTGTACATGGTACTTTGATTTTTGCGTTGATGGCAGTTTTAACTTTGTCAAAAACAGCAAGCTCGTCAGCTGAAAGACTGTCAATCTGAGTATCGGAAGCAATGCGAATGTTTTCATCCAGCATCTGCATGGAATTCATACCGGAGAGTACAACAGAAACTTCCTTTTGATTCCATAACCAGCGTAATGCCCATTCAGCAGGTGAACGTTTTTCCTGCATAGACGCAAATTCAGAAAGAGCCTTTTGTGGTAAATCATTGACAAGTCTGCCACCTCGCAGTGGCTCCATAATAATCACAGGAATGCCTTTTGCAGCAGCAGCCTGTAATCCGGCACGACCTGCCTGAGAATTTTCATCCATATAGTTATATTGAATCTGACAGAAATCCCAGTCATATGCATTAAGCAGCTCCTGAAATGCGAGTGTGTTGCCGTGGTATGAAAAGCCAAGATGACGAATCTTTCCCTGTGCCTTTAACTCCATAAGCCAGTCCAGAGCACCACGTTCAATAAGAGTATTCCATGTAGCTGCATCCGGCAGCATGTGCATCAGATAATAATCCACATAATCTGTCTTGAGCCTTGTCAGCTGTTCATTAAACCTCTTTTCCATTTCTGCTCTTGTTTTCATCATATAGTGTGGAAGCTTTGTGGCAATTTTAATTTTACTGCGGCAATTGTTATTAGCAAGAACTGTGCCGAGTGCCTCCTCACTTCCGGCATAGATGTAAGCAGTATCAAAGTAGTTTACTCCATGCTCGATTGCGTAAAGAATTTCGCGTTCTACCTCCGGCATATCAAATCCGTTTCCTTTTTTTGGAAAACGCATGCAGCCAAAGCCTAATATAGATAAATCCTGATTTCCATTGTTGTTTCTATAATTCATAATTCGGTTTCCTTTCAAATCATCAAAGCTGTATGTTCATTATATATCGAAAATGTCTATTTATCAATCTGTGTTTCCATGTGTTCCCATAACAGAAAACTATTGACAAAAAAAAATGTCTATGCTAAAGTCAAATTTATAAACCGTTGAGGAAGAGGAAGTAGTTTCTGAAACTATCCATACAGAGAGCCGCAGGTGCTGAGAATGTGGCAGGCAAAGACAGAGATGAATGGGCTTCTGAGGGTGAACCGAACTCGTCAGGGTAGGGGATCCGGAGAGACACTCCGTTAACAATAGTCGCATATGGGTTGTTCTGTAGGATATTGATACAGAGTGATAGTATGCTAAAGAGGACGTTATACGTCAAGCCGGGTGGCACCGCAGGAGATTGTCAGATTGAATCGCTCTTGTCCCAGTATTCATAGTGAATGGGATAGGAGTTTTTTATTACAAAAAACCTTTGTCCCGAATAAGCACCACAGGCAGAGCCTGTGCAAGAAAAGGAGAATGCAAAGATGAAAGAAAAAGAAATCCCTTACAAAATCTATTTGAATGAGAATGAGATTCCAACACAATGGTATAACGTACGTGCTGATATGAAAAATAAGCCTGCACCATTGTTAAATCCGGCGACACATCAGCCGATGACACTCGAGGAGCTCAGCGGAGTTTTCTGTACAGAGCTTGCAAAACAGGAACTGAATACAACAGACGCATATATCGATATTCCGGAGGAAATACAGAAATTTTACAAAATGTATCGTCCTGCACCGCTTGTCAGAGCATACTGCTTAGAGGAAAAGCTGCAGACACCGGCAAAGATTTATTACAAATTTGAAGGTAACAATACAAGTGGAAGTCATAAGCTTAATTCAGCAATTGCACAGGCATATTATGCAAAGAAGCAGGGACTGAAAGGTGTGACGACAGAGACAGGAGCAGGTCAATGGGGTACAGCCTTGTCTATGGCATGTTCGTATTTTGATCTTGACTGTAAAGTATTTATGGTTAAGGTTTCCTATGAGCAGAAGCCATTCAGACGTGAAGTAATGCGTACCTATGGTGCAAGTGTAACACCATCTCCTTCTACATCTACAGAAGTCGGCAAAAGAATTCTTGCAGCGCATCCGGGTACATCAGGCAGTCTTGGCTGTGCAATTTCAGAGGCTGTTGAGGTTGCTGTCGGTACAGAAGGCTATCGTTATGTATTAGGAAGCGTATTATCACAGGTTCTGCTGCATCAGACAATTATCGGTCTGGAAACAAAGACTGCACTTGATAAATACAATGTGAAACCGGACATTATTATTGGATGTGCCGGAGGTGGCTCCAACCTTGGAGGTCTGATTTCTCCGTTTATGGGCGAAAAGCTTCGAGGAGAAGCAGATTATCAGTTTATCGCTGTTGAGCCGGCATCCTGTCCAAGCCTTACTCGCGGAAAATATGCATATGATTTCTGTGATACAGGTATGGTTTGTCCGCTTGCAAAAATGTATACACTTGGCAGTGGATTCATTCCTTCTGCAAATCACGCTGGCGGTCTGAGATATCATGGAATGAGCTCAATTTTATCACAGCTGTATGATGATGGATTGATAGAAGCAAGAAGCGTAGAACAGACAGAGGTATTTAAGGCAGCAGAGCAGTTTGCAAGAATTGAAGGTATTCTTCCTGCACCGGAAAGCTCACATGCAATCAAGGTAGCAATTGATGAAGCAATGAAGTGCAAGGAAACAGGAGAAGAAAAAACAATTGTGTTTGGTTTGACCGGTACAGGTTATTTTGATATGGTGGCATATGAAAAGTTCCACAATGGAGAAATGACAGATTATATTCCGACAGATGCAGACTTACAGCCTGGATTTAATGGACTTCCAAGTATGGAGTAAACTAAGGAGACAGATTAACAGTGAAGACAATAGGATTAATTGGTGGAATGAGCTGGGAAAGTACGATTACGTATTACCAGATTCTCAATGAAAAAATAAAAGAGGAGCTTGGCGGATTGCATTCGGCAAAAATTCTTCTATACAGTGTAGACTTTGCTGAAATAGAAAAATGTCAGGCTGACGGTGACTGGGAAAAGAGTGCGGACATTCTCGCAGCGGCAGCAGGTAATCTTGAAAAGGCAGGTGCTGACTATATTCTGATTTGTACAAATACGATGCACAAAGTTGTACCACAGATACAGAGCCGGATTTCCATACCAATTATTCATATTGCTGAAGCGACAGCACAAAAGCTTAAAGAGCAGGGTATCAAAAAGGTCGCACTGCTTGGAACCAAATATACAATGACACAGGATTTCTACAAGGAAAGACTTATAGCATCAGGAATTGAAGTTTTAATTCCTGATGCAAAGGATGTAGAAACAGTAAATGATGTCATTTATCATGAGCTGTGTCTTGGCACGATTTCAGACACATCAAAACAGAAATATCTGCAGATTATTGATGACCTGGCAAATAAAGGTGCAGAGGGAGTCATTCTTGGCTGTACAGAGATTGGCTTGCTGATTCAGCAGAAGGATACAGAGCTTCCTGTATTTGACACAACACAGATTCATGCAGAAAAGGCAGCAAGTCTTGCCATCGGAATTGGAATCGGAGTCGGAGCCGGGACTGGAAAAGAGCAGTGATGACAGAAAATAAAGAGGTACTGCTTCAGAATCTTAGCAGACTGCATACGACCGAGATGGGAGTAGAGAGAATACGAAAGAATCTTTCGCTCGGGCAGATTGATGTGGTTGAATGGTGTCGAAATAAAATAGAGAGCCCGCAGGCTCTCATTACAAGATCAGGAAAGAACTGGTACATAGAAATTTGTCAATGCAGGCTGACAGTCAATGCATACAGCTTTACAATTATTACTGCACATCCATTAAAGCATTAAACAAAGAATCAAACAAAGCATTAAAAATTATCAAATACAGCAGTTTGAAAGCGGTTACAGAACGCTGCCGCTTTCAGACAGCTCTGAAATAGATATCTGAGTTCCGTTTACATCAGCGGATTCATTCTCATCTACAGGAATAATCAGGCATTTCTGCCCATCAATAATATCTGACTTGATTTGTGTTACTTTTTGTGGCTTTACGCGAAGCACAACATCACACATCTCGTTGTCATCAGATACAATCCCACTTTCCGAAGACATGTTTTCCAGCTGTTGTTTGAGTGTTTCTACTTCTTTTTCGAGAACAAGTGCTTTTTTCTTTTCGGCATTTGCAGCAAGTGCCTTTGTGTCAATAAGATACTCTGCAGCAGGAGGAGTGTCACCAAATTCCTCTTCATAGGATTCTTCAATTTTTTTAATTACGGTTTCAGGAATGTCTATTTCAGTCATAAGAGAAGGGATGGCATCCTTTGTCAGTACAACACTTGCAGGCTCTTCTACGGCAGCTTCCTCGTGTTCCTCGACGATATGACTGATTTGTTCCTGGATATTCAGAATGATATCTGTACTGTCCTCTTCATCCTCACCAATTGCATTTTTAATAATCGAGTGAAATGCAGTTTTTTGTTCAGTAGCGGTTTTCTTTGGATCGCATCCAAGTCCTGCAGACATAAATTCTGAATGTGGCTCTTTCGCATCCTTTGTATAGTAAATCAGTGAATGAATATCAGAGCTGCGGTCTGAAAAGGCAGGGAAAATAAATCCGTTATCAGGTGGACATACAACCCAGTCTCTGATACGTGGACCAATGCGGTTTTCATCTTTCAGATAGCCTAATCCGGGCTTTGAAAGTGCAACCGGACAAATTGCACAGAGAATATATTCATATACTTCTTCAGACTCATCAAGTTTGGAGTTGTCGGAAGTTTTTGTCATGACATCATAGGCATCATGAAACAGCAAAATCAAATAATTGCCGACATAATGATAGTTCTCAATAATCATTTCATAGAAACGGTCTAATAATTCTTCGTTTTTAAATTCACTGCTTTTCAGTCCCATAAGGAATTGCTGTTTTCCGCCGGCTGATTCCTCAGAAAGAGGAAATTCCAGATTCAACAGGTTATTTCCAACACTGCCTGATAAGACCTTCTTTGCAATTTCAAGATACTTGTAAAACTCCTCGGTTTCCAAATTGAGAAAGGTTTCATTCAGTCGTACAAGTATTTCTTTATGGTTATCAACGTAGGCACCGCACATGCGTGTAAATGTGCATTCATCTTTCTTAAAACGTCTCTTAAGTTCTCCAATATCTTTTTTTGTCATTAGATTCTCTCCGTTTCTAAATTGTTCCTAAAATGGATACCTGTTTATTATAGCCAGAATGGAATTGATGTGCAAGCTGGAAAATTCACAGATATTCATACAACCTGTTTTGTGATACACTATTGTCATGATACAATGTTTAGTAAAGCAGGATACAATAATGGATGAAACACTACGAAAATATGAATTGCTTGATAAGGATATGCGCAGAATACTATTTGATTATTTTGAAATGCAGGATAGACGCCTGCGCATATTTGAGGAATTTAACCTTGGCAGGAGCAGAGCAGATGCGTTTATGGTAACAGATGAACTTGTCGGCTTTGAAATCAAAAGTGACAGAGATTCTTTAAAGAGGCTGGAAAGGCAGATCAAGTATTACAGCATGTATTGCGATAAGACATATCTTGTGACAGGCGTGAGATTTGTTGAAAAGGCACAGGAATTTCTTCCGGAATTTTGGGGAATATATTGTATCAAACAATACAGGGACAAACGTTTGGAGCTGGAGCTTGTCAGAGAGGCAAAGTTCAATCCAAAGGTGAAGCTGAAAAATCAGACAAGACTGCTGTGGCGCGGTGAGCTTATTGCAGCGATAAAGCGCAATGGACTTGGCAGAGTATCCGGTTTAAATAAAGTAAAGCTGGCAGATAAGCTTCTGACGCAGCTGTCCAATGAACAGTTGCATAAGGAAATATGTGAGGAACTTATGGAGCGGGATTATTCACAGTATGAGAACGAGTAGACAGGAGGATATGAGATGGAGTTCATTAGTTTATTTGATGTGATTGGACCGAATATGATTGGACCGTCCAGCTCTCATACGGCTGGTGCAGCAAATATTGCTCTGATGGCAAGAAGATTATTTCAATATCCATTGGAAAGAGTAGAATTTACACTGTATGGTTCATTTGCTCAGACATATCGTGGCCATGGTACAGACAAGGCGCTGCTTGGAGGAGTACTTGGCTTCAAAACAGATGATGAGCGTATCAGGGATTCATTTGAAATTGCTAAGGAGCAAGGATTACAGTTTGCATTTCAGTGTGATTACACAACGAAAACAAAGCATCCGAATACAGTTGATATTTGTTTATACAGTCCGGACAAAAAACAGCTTTCTGTGAGAGGACAGTCTGTTGGTGGCGGAAAAATACAGATTGTGAAAATCAATGAAATAGAAGTCGATTTTACAGGAGAATACAGCACGATTGTTGTTGTGCAGGATGATGTTCCGGGAATAATTGCAGGAATTTCTTCGGCACTCAGCAGTCATCAGGTCAATATTGCATATATGAGAATTTATCGCAGAGAAAAAGGTAAAATAGCTTACACAGTTCTGGAGGCCGATGAACAGATTCCTGAAAAGCTGATAGAAGAGCTGAGACAGCATGATCATATTCATAGTGTTATTCTGTTGCAGAAATAGGGGAGGAAGCATATGGACATTCTAACAGGGTGTGATTTAATATTGGAATGCAAAAGGCTTAATCAGCCAATTTCAAAAGTTTTTTTAAAAAGAGAAATAGAAAATGGAAAGCTGACTATAGAACAGATTCACAGTAAGCTTACAGATAGTCTGAAGATTATGCGCAATGCCGCAAATAAGGCATTGAGTCAGGATGTTTTGACAAATGGCGGATTGATTAATGGAAACGCAAAGAAAGTGGAAGAATTTTGCAGGGAGAAGGAGACTCTGTGTGGTACGGCAATGACTCATGCAGTATATTATGCGATGTCAGTACTGGAGGTAAATGCTGCTATGGGATTGATAGTCGCAGCACCTACAGCAGGTGCATCGGGTGTGCTTCCAGGTGTGCTGTTTGGATTGGAGAATGAATATCACCTTTCTGAAGAACAGCTGATAAACGGGCTTCTGAATGCTGGAGCAGTAGGCTATCTTGTTACAAGAAACGCCAGTGTGGCAGGTGCCCAGGCGGGCTGTCAGGCAGAGGTCGGAACAGCATCTGCAATGGCAGCATCTGCAATTGTTGAGTTGCTTGGAGGAACACCAGAAATGTGTCTGAATGCTGCGGCATTTGCTTTTTCAAATTTGCTTGGTCTTGTCTGTGATCCGATAGGAGGTCTTGTAGAGGCACCATGTCAGAGCAGAAATACAATGGGTATTTCAAATGCATTTGTCTGCGCACAGCTGTCTTTAAGTGGTGTAGAGCATACAGTTCCGTTTGATGAAATGGTCGAGGCAATGCTGCAGGTAGGCAGATGTCTTCCAGAAACCCTGCGTGAAACGGCAAAGGGTGGCTGCGCAGCGACCAGGACAGGATGCGGTTACACCGCAAACTGCAGTACCCGAAAATAATGACTAAGGGTATGATTAACGCTTTGATTTCAAGCCGATAATCAAATCATCAAACGTATAATACTGCAAATCATACTTGGTACGCTCGTAATAAGAGTCGTAGGTCATGATATACAGTGTATGATCATCCGGATGCAAAAAGAAATCCTTTGCGACATCAGTGATAGGATAGGAGAGTGCACGTGCAAAATAGAAATCATTGATAGTCAGATTGTTATCTACAGCATATTTTGTAAATGAATAAAGCTGTTCCTGCGATAAATTCTCTTTGTCCAAAAAGACAATATGTGAAAGCGCGCGTTCTTTTGGGATCTCAGACCAAAAGTCGCTTCTTAGACATGTTTCATAATTAATTGGTTCTGTAAATTCATGGTTTTTTTGAGTAAGCATATCTTTCATGTCAGCAATCTGCATAAGAAGACAAAGTAAAATAAGAATTGCTGCAGGGCGGGGAGGCAGCTTTCTGATGCAAAGTACGATACTAAAGAGCATCAGCATATAGACAGCTGGCCAGACGAGTCTTCCGCTTGCGCGAAATGTGCCCCACAGGCTCAGAAGCTTTTCAGGAAGAGGAAGCTTAACAAGTAGTTTGCTGCCAAAGGAAAGCTCATTTGAGGCGGCACAGAATACAGTCAGCAGGAATACGAACAGATAAACAGCCAATTGTGGCAATGCAAAAATAAATGACTTTAAAACAGGTGACTTTGAAACAAGAGACTTTAAAAGGTAAAACAATATAAGAATAACTGCTGTAACAAGCAGAACAATGCATCCCAGTCCAAGATAAGCAAAGCCTTCGTATTGCCCACCTACATATAATGAAAAATTAGGAAGGAATGAGGACCAGTCCTGTGGGTTTATAAATCCGTTCAGGTTAAAACTGTAATAGCCGAGTCCGGGTGCACCGTCATCCATACCGGAAGACAGACCGCCCAACAGCCAGATAGACAGAAACGCAGCCACAATATAAGCGGCAAGTGGAGACAGTGCATGCAGTATTTTTTTAGAGAGAGACTGTTGCTCTGATGTAAGAAGCTTCTTGCCAATGAATCCAAGCAGTAAAAATCCGCACATGGCAATCAGATATATATGAATAAAGGCACAGAGAATACCAAGACATCCCCAGGCTATGCAGGCACGCTTCATAGAATGAAAATATGTGTCTGAGTATACAATAAAAATAAGTGCCAGCAGAATGACAAAATGAGAGGCAAGAGACGTGTGCCAGAAAATGCGTCTGATCATAATCGGTGAAAAAACGAAGAGCATACTGGCCGGAAGCAGAAGGAGTAACCGTTTCGTATATTTACGAAGAAGAATACATGCAAGAACACCCTGTAATACAAAGCACAGAATTCCCCAGAAACCAAAATACTGAAAGCTGCTGCCCAAAATGGGTGCTGCAAGTTTTCCGATGACAGCGGCAAACGGAATGGAGTCTGTGAAAATAATGGATTCACTGAATGGGTAGGCAGCTGTATTCATCATACCGATTTTTGCTTGCCATGGAGCATTAGCATAAAGTGCAAATCCCAGATAATGCTGTGTGGGATCGCCACCTGTTAACAGCCAGTCTGTATAGAAAGGATTCAGAATGCGGCTTCCATAAATCAGAAGGAAAGAAATAGCTGATAAGATAGCGGTACAATAGAGACTGCAGTATTTTTTTATATGGTTGATGATTGTAAAAGTCATGTTAATCTCCGAAAAATCATTATATGATTACTTTATCACGATGTAGAAGAATAGGCAATGAATGAATGACAAGGAGAAATTACTATGGAAGGGAAAAATACATTTCAATTAATATATGATGTTGTAAAAAGAATTCCAAAGGGATATGTGGCATCATATGGACAGGTAGCGGCACTTGCCGGAAATAAAAGATGGGCAAGAGTAGTTGGGTATGCTTTGCATGCAAACCCTGCAGAGGATGAAATCCCATGCTACAGAGTTGTTACAAAAGATGGCTGTACAGCACCGGGGTTTGCGTTTGGAGGTCCGGGAAGACAGAGAGAACTTTTGGAGGCGGATGGTATAGAATTTATTGACAATCATGTGGATATGAAAAGATTTCAATGGGATACCCCTTTTTATTAAATAACATTGTTATTTAATAAAAAGATATTGACGAATGTATGCAAATCTCGTAAACTAATATGCAGATGACAGGAAGTAGTTTACAAAACTATGTTGTACAGGAAAGGGGTTATTTCATGATAAGAATTATTACAGACAGTACGAGTGATATTACGATGGATCAGGCTGCAAAGCTGAATATTGAGGTTATGCCCTTGACCGTAAGTTTTGGAGAGAAATCATACAGGAGTGGCATTGACATTACAAATGAGGAATTCTATAAAAAGATTGTATCATGTAGTGAACTCCCCAAAACGGCACAGGTCAATCCATACGAATTTGAAGAAAAATATAAAGGATTTTTGGATGCAGGAGATGAGATTATCAGTATCCATCTTTCTAAAGGTTTGAGTGGCACCTATCAGTCAGCCCAGATTGCAAAGGATACATTAAACTCTGATAAAATTACTGTTATTGATTCCTTGAATGTAGCAAGTGCGCTTGGACTTCTTGTTATTATCGCAGCACAAATGCGCGATCAGGGAGCAAGCGTAAAAGAGATTACAGAGGCAATCAATTCATATATTCCACGCCTTCGTCTTTATATTGTATTGGACACGCTGGATTACTTGAAAAAGGGAGGAAGAATTTCTCCGACAGTTGCATTTATCGGTGGTGTTTTGAATCTGCATCCGATTGTAACGATGTCAAATGGAAAAGTGGAAATTGCAGATAAGGCAAAGGGAAAGAAATCAGCGATTAAATGGCTGCGCGATAAAATGCAGGCTCTCGCACAGGAAGATGAGCTGCCAATGCTTGTTGGACATGCCGATGCAGTCAGCCGTGGAATAGCATTAAAAGAAGCACTGGAAGAAGACGGAGTGAAGAACATTATAGATAATGTGTGCATGGGTTCTGTAGTAGGATCTTATTCCGGTCCTGATGCAATCGGTATTTACTATATTTCAAAAGAATAATGTTTGAATATTAAAGATTAATAGATTAATATATTAATCAATATATAAAGAAATGCATCTGCAAATTGTAAGCAGATGCATTTCTTTTTGAAATACGAAAAAATATCATAATTGCGAAAACACTATCTTGCGCCTTTGTCATAAGGAACACCAGAGGCTTTTGGTGCATGGCTGTGCTTTGATGTAAATATTAAAACAATCAATGTTGCAATATATGGAATCATTTTGTATAAATAGCTTGGAACATTCATGGCAGCAAGGAATGGAATTCCTGAGTATGCGGATGCAATGGCTTTCATTAAGCCAAAGAAAAGGGATGCCCATAAAATCTTCCAGGGCTTCCATTGACCAAAAATCAATACAGCCAGAGCAAGGAAACCATAGCCGCTTACAGTAGCATTAAAGTTCGTGGAAGTCGGAACAACAAATACGAGTCCGCCAAGACCACCAAGTGCTCCGGAAATAAGTACACCGGCATATTGCATACGATATACGTTGATTCCGGCACTGTCAGCTGCCTGTGGGTGCTCGCCACATGCACGAAGACGAAGACCAAAGCGCATCTTATACAGAACGATCCAGGATAATATCAGGATGCCGATACCGATATATGTTGTAATATAAGTATCCTGGAAAAGCAGCGGTCCGAAAAACGGAATTTTTCCAAGGATTGGAACAGAAGAAATACGAAATGTGTTTGTAAACTGAATCTGCTGTACACCCTGTATAACACGGGCAATAAAGATAGCAAATGCCGGAGCAAACATATTTAATGCAGTACCGGAAATAACCTGATCTGCCTTCATGTTGATTGAGGCATAGGCGTGAAAAAATGAAAATGCAATTCCGGAAGCCATTGCAATAAGAATTGCAAGCAATAGCTGACCTTGTCCGCTTAGTACACCACCTGTCAGATTCAGAAACAGAATACTACAAAAGGCACCCATTGTCATAATACCTTCCAAAGCAACGTTAACAATACCGCTTCGTTCAGAAAACATGCCGCCAAGTGCAACAATTAAAAGCGGAATGGTAAAAAACATCATTTGCTGAAAAATAAAATAAATAACGTCCATGATTATTTTTCCCCTCCTTTTTTATCCTGTCCTAAAATACCCTGCCCAGAACTGTCTTCTGAGGTGGTTTGCGTTGTAGCGTCCTGTCCGGGAGTGTTCTGGATGGTGGACTGTTTTTCGGCCCGTCTGATACGGGACTTCATAATAAAGGTCTTAATAATCAGTGAAAACGCACTGAAGTAAATAATAACTGCAATGATGATATCAATGATTTCAGTAGAAAACTCAAATAGCTGAAGATAAAAACCACCTGCTGTCAGATAGGCAATAAAGATACCGGCAAGCAGTACTCCAGCAGGATGGGAAAGACCAAGCATTGCAACCGAAATACCTGTAAAACCTTCATCTGCAATTGTGTCGACAATTTCAATATGCTTTCCTGTACCGGCAAGATAAAGCAGACCGCCTGCCATACCGGAAATGGCACCTGAAATAGTCATGGAAAGTACAATACCGCGCTTTTCGTTAATTCCCGCATATTTGCTGGCATCTCTGTTGAAACCACATGCCTGCAGCTCATAACCAAAGGTAGTTCTGTAGAGCAAAATATAGATGATAATAACTACGAGAATGGCAAGGATAATGCCGCCATTAATACTCGATTCAGGAAACAGCTTATCTAATCCCATTTTTGGAATATTTGCTGTATTGGCAACCGGTTGTGATTCGTTACGAAGATTATTAAATAATGGTTTTGTACTTTTCACTGTCCAGTTGACAAGGTACATACCAATATAGTTCATCATAATGGAGGAAATTACTTCACTCACATTGAAGTAAGCATTTAGAATACCAGGAACCAGTCCCCATATTGCTCCAAATACAATCGAAGCAAGCAGAGCAACAATCCAGTGTACACCACCGAGAGATTTCAGCATAATACCGACAACAACCGCACCAAATCCACCGACAATGAACTGACCGGAGGCGCCAATATTAAAGAGCCCTGTTTTAAATGCAAATCCGACAGAAAGACCTGTCATAATAATCGGTGTTGCATAGTAGAATACCTGTCCAATACCTTTCATTCCATGTGTCATGGCACCTGTCAGAATAGTTGCAAATCCGGGAAGGGCCTGCTGTGGATTACAGAGCAGAAGAACTATGAATCCGACTAATAAGCCGATGACAATGGCAAATAAAGAAGAAAGAACACCGACATAGTTTTTACTTGATTTATTTTTCATCGTTCATACCTCCTTCTGTTTGTTTTTTTAGATCAGGAGAGCTGCCGGCCATATATAATCCAAGATCCTGTATGGAAATATCTTCAGGCTTCACATCTGCGACAATTTGACCTTCATAAATGACAAGAATTCGATCGCTGAGATTCATTACTTCATCAAGTTCCAGAGACACAAGTAATATTGCAGAGCCGTTATCACGTTGCTTTACAAGTTGGTTGTGAATATACTCGATTGCACCGACATCAAGACCTCGCGTAGGCTGAACAGCAAGCAGAACTTCAGGATTCATGGAAATTTCTCTGGCAAGTATTGCTTTTTGCTGATTTCCGCCTGACATGCTGCGGGTAGGCGTTGCACTTCCTTCGCCGCTTCGAATATCAAAATTTTCAATCAACAGTTCAGAATGTTCATGTATTTTATCTCGTTTTAAAAATCCATGATTCTGAAACTCCTTTGTAAAATACTCCTTCAGAACAAGATTATAGGCAAGATTGTAATCTAAAACCAATCCGTGTCTGTGTCTGTCCTCAGGTATGTGCGACATACCGTGAGTATTACGATAACGAATATTTTTCTTTGTAATATCCTCGCCATTTAACAGAACAGTACCTGAGGTGGTTTCACCAAGACCGGTGATTGCCTGCACAAGCTCTGTCTGTCCATTGCCGTCGATTCCGGCAATACAGACGATTTCACCTTTATGTACCTGAAAGCTTACATTGGATACGACGTCTTTTGTATGTCCTTCATGATGCGATTTGACACATAAATCCTTGACTTCAAGGACTGTTTCCTTTGGATTTGCCGGAGATTTACTGATAGACAGATTTACCTTACGGCCTACCATCATTTCAGACATTTCTTCCTTTGAGGTATCTGCTACATCAACTGTACCAATATATTTTCCACGTCTGAGGACGGTACATCGATCTGCAACAGTTTTGATTTCATTGAGCTTATGTGTAATAAAAAGAATGGATTTTCCTTCCTTTACAAGTCCTTTCATGATGGTCATCAATTCGTCGATTTCCTGTGGTGTCAGAACGGCAGTAGGCTCATCAAAAATCAAAATCTGATTTTCACGGTAAAGCATTTTGAGAATTTCCACACGCTGCTGCATACCAACAGTGATATCCTCAATCAAAGCATCAGGGTCAACATACAGACCATATTGTTCTGAAAGAGCAATTACCTTCTTGCGGGCATCGTCCATTTTCAAAAATCCTTTACTGACAGTTTCCACACCAAGTACAATATTTTGCAGAACAGTAAAATTATGTACCAGTTTAAAATGCTGATGTACCATACCAATACCGAGTTCGTTTGCGTCCATAGGACCATTGATTTTCTTTTCTACACCATTAATCTTAATGATACCATGCTCGGGCTGATACAGACCGAACAACACACTCATTAACGTGGATTTACCGGCACCATTTTCACCAAGCAGAGCATGGATTTCTCCCTTTTTAACCTGCAGGGTAATGTCATCGTTTGCGATGATGCCCGGAAATTCCTTTGTGATATGCAGCATCTCGATAATGTAATCCATAAGCTATCTCCATCTCCTCTTTATTTAGTATAACAGTCAAAAGGTCCGGAGGACCTTTTTGTGTTTGTTCGAAAAAAATGCCGATGCCGTCCAAAAACGACATCGGCATCACTGTAATCAATGAGCTTAATTAACAAAACTACTCAACAAATGTAACCTTTGTGTTGCTTAATGTCAGATCTGCTGTAGTAGAATCCTCTGTGGCATTATTAATAGTGATTTCATCATCAACAAGTTTTTTGAAGATTGCATCATAGTCAGCCTGTGAGAATTTCTCAAACTTAGATGATTCCATTGGAAGACCTACACCATTGTTCTTTGATGAGAATACAGATGTCTTTCCACCAGGGAAGGAACCGTCATAGTATGCCTTAACACCATCATATACAGAAACGCTCAACTGCTTCATAGCAGAAGTAATAACTGTATCTGACTCAGAAGACTGATCAACGTCAACACCGATAACCTTTGTGCCTGCTTCTTCAGCTGCTGCCATTACTGAGTTACCAACAGCACCACCACAGCCAAAGATAATTTCTGTGCCGTTCTGATTCCAGCTTGCTGCCATAGCCTGTGCTTCAGGAGTAGCTGCGAAAGCGCCTGTGTAGTTATACATAACTTCTACATTAACACCATCCTCTGCTGCTGCAGCATCAGCACCCTGTACATAACCGTAACCATAACGGATAACAGCAGGAACTGCCATACCACCCATGAAACCAAGCTTTGTATATCCGTCCTTAACAGCTGCATAGCCAGCAAGGAAACCAGCCTGATCTTCCTGGAATAAAATAGGCATTACATTTTCGCCTGTCTTGTACTCGCTGTAATCAGCATTGTGTGGCTCACCATCAAGAAGAATAAAGTGAACATCTGGATACTGTTCCTGAACGATGAATACTGGCTCTTCAAATAAGTAACCAGGACAAACAACTAACTTTGCGCCACCTTCAACAGCAAGACCGATTGTTTCTACATATGAATCAGTTGTGCCTTCCTGTGGCTGATAATACTTGTAAGAAATGCTGTTTTCTTCAGCGTATTTCTTAAGACCTTCCCATGCACCCTGGTTGAATGACTTGTCATCAATTGTTCCAAGGTCAGTAACGAGTGCTAATTCATAACCTGCATCTGATGGTTCAGAAGCGGTTTCTGTTGCAGTGTCATCTGCTGCAGCGTCATCTGCTGGAGCTGCTTCTTCTGCTGCGGCATCATCTGCCGGAGCTGCCTCTTCTGTTGCAGCGTCCTGTGCCGGAGCTGCTGCTGTGCTGCCACAACCTGCAAGTAAAGCGGTCATCATAGCAACACTAAGTACTACACTAAGTAATTTCTTTTTCATAAATAAATCCTCCCTATTAAAATTATATACAAAATGTATATTTGTATATTCTAGCATATATTAGAAACGTTTTCAATTCCAATACAAAAATTTTGTGTACAAGCAAATTTTTTAACGACCGCCTCCGCCACTGCCGCCTCCCGATGATCCGCCACCACCACTGGAGGAAGAATGCGAAGAGCTGCTTGAACTTGCACCGCTTGTACTTGCTTTGGAAATGGAATGAATTACCGCATAGGAAGCAGCGTAATTTGAATAATAGGTTGCATGTTCTATAAAATAATCTGGATAAATCTTTTTGAACTGGGCAGCGACCTTGTCAGCTATACCAAAAATCTGTGCATCTATCAGGTACTCATCCCATAATACAACATCATCTGGCTGACGCTCGTTAATCAGTGTAAAGTCTCTGAGAAAATTCTTTAATCCTTTAAGTGCAAGAACCTGTTCCCGACCGGCTTCTGTAAAAGCATCCTGTGGAATGTAGGCAAGTCCTAATGGTCCATAGGATGGCAGTACGCCAAGATAATAAGATTTCTTTAAACATGCCTTACCATATTTCTTCAGATCATCCATAAATTTCTTTATCTGGCTGCTGTTTTTTTGTGACCAGCGGTACATTTCCTGTTCCTGCAAAATATCATCACCGCCTGAAGCACTTTTCAATATACTGTACAAATGAGTTTCAATTTGAGAAACATTTTCCGGTGCATGAAGAAGAATGACAGAAGGTGCTTCCATGCCAAGTTTGCCGCTAAGTCCGGTTTTTCTTTCATTTCGAATAGTAATACATCCATGCTGCAGCCATTTAAGAAGATATGCTCCAATGACATTGTTTTCCATGGAGCCAAGTGAAGTCATAGTGGAGACAACATAAGTTGCTGCAATATTTCCATTTAGAGGAATATCTCGATAGTAGTTTGTATGCGCAGCTGCCTGCTGTTTTAGGACAGGTAAAGGGTATGCATTGCCACTTAAATCTTTTGAAACCTCGTCACCATCTTTTCTGCTTCTGAAAAAGACATAGGCAACAAAGAAAATCATAAATATAGGTGATAGAATAAGAAGAAGTAAAGTAATGGCCCAAAATATCGGCTTCAGATAGAAGCGAACATAGGATTGCTCCTGATCTTCCCTAAAAGCCTCTTCAAATGTGCGGACACGGTTATTCTTTTTTGAAACGACATTGATGTAAATAACAAGCATTATACTGCACACAACAAATCCAATTATAAACAGAATAACAATGATGTCAGGTTTGTGTCTGTAATCGCTGTTTTCGAGTGCCCTTGATTTCATATCTGTAAAGGAGCCGTCAACAATGTTTTCTGGATCAAACATCGAGCGTGGAAAACGACACATGACAGTAACATAGTCGCTACTGCTAAGTGGTTTTTTGCTGACAACCGATACGTGGCTGTTTTCCACGGTAACAGTACCCTCGAAGCCAAAGGCCCATGCTGTAACTTCATCAGGTGTAAAGACAGTTCCCGGGTTGCTGACAGTGACAGAGATTCTCTGTGGGTTGCTGGACAATGAGTCATTGATAAAGCGTTGATTGAAACCACAGTAATCGTCAAAGCCTTTCACAAAATTTGTCATGTGATAAGAAGCTGTGAAACAATGCTGTCCTTCGCTTCCGACACCCCAGCAGAGCTCATAGGATCCATCGTGCTTGTCAACAATTCCGCATTTTCCGGCTTTTTCATCAATTGAGCGGTCGATATTCCAGGCACCTTCGTTTTTAAAAATCCTGCCGGTTTCATCTTTAACAGAGAAATCCTCAATTTCAATATGTCCGAGTGAACCTTGTACAAGATACCATTCTGTAATGCCAAATGAAGAAATATCCCAGGTTTCGGTAATATCAGCACTTCCATCATTATTCAGACGGACATCAATGTCGATGCCGTATATCGTCGTGCTGCCAGCCATGACATGTCTTGGGAAAATAATGAACGAGAGGCTGCAAAACAGCAGGAAAAGAAATAAAATACGTTTTGAATATTGTGGCTTTAACCGATTCATAGGCTTTCTCCTAATTTGTATGAATGACATTACTTTTTAATTGCTGAAAATATTTTATCACAGTCATAACTTGGAAACAAGAATACAAAAATAACTGTTAAAGATACAATTGCGGAATTAATCAGTGAATGATATGATAGCAAAAACTGGCTGTCTTATGCTTTATTGTGTGAAATGAAAATTGGAGGATATTTATGAAAAAAATATATGTGGCGGCAACTGCATTAACCGGTTTGTCTTTACTGCTTACAGGATGCAGAGTAAATGAAAGCTCGTTTGTTGGAGAATTACTATCTGAAGACGATTTAGGATATCATACAAATGAGAGCAGCGATATCGTCATGACCTTGGATGATTATGACCTGCAGGTTACATTTGGTGAGGGATGGAGTGAATGCGAGGACACACCGTTTGACATGCAATGCGTATATGAGGATGGAGAGAGCTATGCAAGTGTTTTCTGTTATTATTTAATTGATCTGGCAGAAGGAAAGACGCCTGCAGATATTTTTGATGAGCAGAACCTTGCTGTGACCAGCAAAAGAAAAAATGTACAGACAATAGAAGAAATGACTGAACGAAAGAGCGGTGACAAAGCGATTCGGACAGTTCTTTTTTCCGGAGAGAAGGATGGCAATAAAAATTACTACTATGCCAATCTTGTAGAATTTGGGGAAGAGGCGGATCGGTTTGCCTGGATTCTTTTTTCTGCGATCCCTTCTATGGTGGAAAAGAACAGAGCTGAATATGATGCGATTGTTGATTCCATGCAATTGAATGATTTGAATGACTAAACAGCGCATGAAGATAATGAGATATTCATATATTTATAGAAAAGACTCGGAGATTAACTGGCGCTATGAAGAAAGTATCAGTCTATCTGAACCGATTAAAAGCAATAAAAGTGGAACCCAAAGCAGGGATGAGAGGTATTCTTTTTATGGCAGCACTCATAACAGTAATTTCTGCCCTGTTCTATGTTCCGACAATGCTTGCCGTGAGCAGTAATACTGTGGATGGAAGGGAGCTTCCGATTTACTGCGTAGAAACTGCAGAAAAGAAGGTGGCGCTGTCATTTGATGCAGCCTG
>CAZOHM010000029.1:0-32342 GCA_964579795.1 uncultured Lachnospiraceae bacterium
CTGGTTGTGATCAGTAGCAATATTTGTTGTTGTAAAAATCGGAGCAAGCTCATGCTGTGCCGGAGATACTTCGTTATGCTCTGTCTTTGCAAGAATACCAAGCTTCCAGAGCTCATCATTTAATTCCTTCATAAAGGCGGAGATTCTTGGCTTGATAGCACCGAAATAATGATCCTCCAGCTCCTGACCCTTAGGTGCCATGGCTCCAAAAAGAGTACGTCCACAGTATATCAGGTCTTTTCTTTCATCAAACAGCTTCTGGTCAACGAGGAAATATTCCTGCTCAGGTCCGACCGTTGTAATGACTCTCTTAGCGTCTGTGTTTCCGAATAGATGCAGAACCCTGACAGCCTGCTCGCTAAGTGCTTCCATAGAACGCAGAAGCGGAGTCTTTTTGTCGAGTGCCTCGCCGCCGTATGAACAGAATGCGGTCGGAATACAGAGAACACCGTCCTTTACAAATGCGTAGGAGGTAGGATCCCAGGCTGTATAGCCTCTTGCCTCAAAAGTTGCTCTCAAACCACCGGATGGGAAGCTTGATGCATCAGGTTCTCCTTTAATCAATTCCTTACCTGAGAACTCCATGATGATACGTCCGTCATTCTGAGGTGAAATAAAGCTGTCATGTTTTTCAGCAGTAATACCGGTCATTGGCTGAAACCAATGTGTATAATGTGTAGCACCTTTTTCAATTGCCCAGTCTTTCATGGCAATGGCAACTACATTTGCTACAGCGATGTCCAAATCCTTGCCATCTTCAATAGTCTTATGAAGTGACCTGTAAACATCTTTTGGAAGCTTGTCTCTCATGATTGCATCATTAAATACCATACTTCCAAAAATCTCAGGAACATTACTTTTCATAATATGCATCTCCTTTACTATTTTTGTTTTATACTACATACGCAATTACAGTCTGTTTTTCCATAAATAATTAATAAAAAACTGTGCGTAAAATAGAAAAAGCGCTGTGAGGTTCAACTCATAGCGCCTTTGCTTTTCATGAACGCATTGTAACCTTAAAAAAAAAAATTGTCAATACCTTTTTCATATTAATTAAAATAATTTAAAAAATAATTCATTCAAAAACAAATTGCACTATCATTATAATAGGAAGAGACATTTTCGTAAAGAATTAAATTTACAAATAAATAAATTGGCTGATGCAAAATTATTTTTTGACGATAATTATATTGACAAGTGCAGTGATTCCTTATAGAATATGAAAGATTAAAGAACAGTTGAATACAGTATATTAAGACAATGGAGTCTGATTAATAGAGGCGGGGTATTACCGTACCTTTGTTGACAGATTCTTTTTTATGGGAGGATGACATTATGAACGGAGAACTGCACGAGGAATGTGGTGTTTTCGGTGTCAGCACGCATCTTTATGAAGCGGCAGGCATTACCTATAACGGATTGCTTGCAATGCAGCATAGAGGGCAGGAGGGTGCTGGTATTGCAGTTATGAAGGGAAATGCTATTCTATATCATAAAGACCGGGGAATGGTGAATGAAGTCTTTTCCAGAGAGGTAATGGAAAAAATGCCAAAGAGCAATCTGGCAGTCGGTCATGTACGCTATTCTACAACAGGCTCCAATACAATCAGTAATGTACAGCCGTTTATTACCGAGTTTCTGACAGGCCGTATTGCAACAGTTCATAATGGGAACGTCATTAATGCAAAAGAAATCAAGCATCAGCTTGAGACGTGCGGTCTGGATTTTTCTGCAACAAGTGACAGTGAGGTTATTTCTTCTCTGATTGCATATAAGACAGTCAAAGAAGGCAGTATTGAACAGGGCGTGATCGAGGCAGCAAAAAAGCTTCGCGGAGCTTTTTCACTTATAGTACTTTCTGGTAATCATAAGCTTGTGGCAATCAGAGACGCAAATGGATTTCGACCGCTCTGTATCGGACAAAATGAGTATGGCATGGCTGTTGCTTCTGAGAGCTGTGCACTTGACAGCTGTGGATTTACTTTTGTGAGAGATATCAAACCGGGTGAGCTTGTTGTGATTGAGGATGGCAAGGTTATCGAAGAAAAAATCTGTCTGCCAAAGGTAAAAGAAGGAATCTGCATTTTTGAATATGTGTATTTTGCACGACCGGATTCTGTCATAGATCATCTAAGTGTATATGAGGCCAGACATAATATGGGAAGAATACTGGCTAGGGAGCATGCAATTGATGCAGATATTGTCTGCGGAGTACCGGACAGCGGTCTGGAGGCAGCAGAGGGATATGCAGCAGAGAGTGGGATTAAGCTGGCAACAGGGTTTGTTAAGAATAGATATATTGGAAGAAGCTTTATCTTTCCGACACAGGCACAGCGGGAAAATGCAGTTAAGCTAAAGCTGAATCCGCTTGGATTTAATATAAAAGGAAAGAGAATCATTGTAGTGGACGATTCGATTGTCCGAGGAACAACAAGTGCAAAGCTTATACAGAATCTGAGAAATGCAGGAGCAAAAGAGGTGCATATGAGAATTTCCTCACCGCCATTTAAACATACCTGCCATTTTGGAACAGATATTGATAAAGAAGATAATTTGATTGCAAACCGTATGAGTATTGAGGAAATACGCAGCCAGATTGGTGCTGACACATTGGGCTTCATCAGTATTGATGGCTTAAAGGAAGCATGTAATAAATGCGATATGCAATTTTGTACAGGCTGTTTTACGGGCGACTATAATATAGAAGTGGGAGACTACCTGAAATCGGATTTGGAGAAATAGAAGGGAGAACATCATAATGAGCAAAGCGGCATACTTAGTATTGGAAAATGGACAAATATTTAAGGGAAAGGCATTTGGCATGCAAAAGGATGTCATTGCAGAAATAGTATTTACAACAGGTATGACAGGTTATTTGGAAACATTGACTGATCAAAGCTATTTTGGACAGGCGGTAGTTCAGACATTCCCCCTTATTGGGAACTATGGGGTGATTTCTTCCGATTTTGAAAGTGCCTCTTCTTCCATTGGACCAAAAGCCTATATTGTGAAACACCTGTGTGTGCATCCATCAAACTTCCGTTCAGAAGAAAACATGGATGCTTTTTTTAAAGAAAAGGGTGTTGTAGGAATATACGGAATTGATACGAGAGCACTGACAAGAGCAATCAGAAGCCAGGGTGTAATGAATGGATTGATTACTTATGATACAGATCATATTGATTATGAGCAGATAAAAAAATATACTATTGAGCAGGCGGTAGAGTCAGTGACATGTAAGGAGCCAAGACTTGTAAAAGCAGGAGTCGCTGAAGACAAAGCCGGTCTGGCTGATAACAAGGCTGCCGGGATTCTTCCAAGGCATAAGGTTGCACTGATAGATTTGGGTCTGAAAGAAAATATCGTCAGAGAGCTGACAAAACGTGGCTGTGAGGTAATGGTATTTCCTGCCTGTACAAGTGCAGAGGAAATTCTTGCATATAAGCCTGACGGAATCATGCTAAGTAACGGACCGGGAGATCCAACAAAAAATACAGGTGTTATCGAAACAGCCAAAAAGCTGTGTGAAAGCAGTGTGCCAATATTCGGTATCTGCCTTGGACATCAGATTATGGCATTGGCAAATGGGTGCAAAATCAGAAAGATGAAGTATGGACATCGTGGAGGAAATCAGCCGGTAAAGAATCTGGAAACAGGGAAGATTTCTATTACAACACAGAATCACGGGTATGTAGTAAAGTCAGGAACAATGGATGAAAAGATTGCAAAGGAATGGTATATTAACGCAAATGACGGCAGCTGCGAGGGTATCAGGTATCTGAATTTCCCAGCAGTGACTGTACAGTTCCATCCGGAGGGCTGTGCCGGTCCGATGGATACCTCGAATTTGTTTGACTACTTCATGGAAATGATGGGAAAGGAGAAATAATCTATGCCGTTTAATAATGATATTAAAAAAGTACTGGTAATCGGTTCGGGTCCAATTGTCATCGGACAGGCTGCTGAGTTTGACTATGCAGGAACACAGGCATGCCGCGCATTAAAGGAGGATGGAATAGAAATTATTCTTGTTAATTCCAATCCGGCGACCATCATGACAGATAAAGTCATGGCAGATAAAATCTATATCGAGCCGTTAACACTGCCGACAATAGAGAAAATCATAGAGAAAGAAAAGCCGGACAGTATTTTATCCGGATTTGGAGGACAGACAGGACTGACATTGTCCATGCAGCTTGCTAAAAACGGATTTCTTGAGTCACATGGAGTCAGACTGCTTGGTGCTTCCTGTGAGACAATTGATAAAGCAGAAGACAGACAGATGTTCAAGGATACAATGGAAAGTATCGGACAGCCGTGTATTCCGTCAAAGGTTGTTACGACCGTTGAGGATGCAGCCGCATTTGCAAAAATCATTGATTATCCGGTAATCATTCGTCCAGCGTTTACACTTGGTGGAAGCGGCGGAGGAATAGTAGAAAACGAAGAAGAGCTGCGACAGATAGCAAGACAGGGTCTTACGATGTCGCCAATTACGCAGATACTCGTGGAAAAATGCATTTCCGGATGGAAAGAGATAGAGTTTGAGGTGATTCGTGACGGTGCAGGCAATGTCATTACCGTCTGCTCCATGGAGAATTTTGATCCGGTCGGTGTGCATACCGGAGACAGTATTGTAATCGCACCGGCTGTTACATTGTCTGATAAAGAATATCAGATGCTGCGTTCGGCAGCACTGAAAATTATTACTGCCCTTGGGGTAGAGGGTGGCTGTAACTGTCAGTTCGCTCTGCATCCGGAGTCATTTGAATATGCTGTTATCGAGGTAAATCCAAGAGTATCACGTTCCTCTGCGCTTGCCTCCAAGGCGACCGGTTATCCGATTGCAAAGGTTTCAGCAAAGATTGCAGTAGGATATCGTCTGGATGAAATCATCAATGAGGTGACCGGCGAAACCTATGCGGCATTCGAACCGACACTTGATTATGTGGCTGTCAAATTTCCAAAATGGCCATTTGATAAATTTGTGTATGCAAAACGGGAACTTGGAACACAAATGAAGGCAACCGGCGAGGTCATGGCTATTTCTGATACATTTGAGTCTGCATTAATGAAAGCTGTCAGAGGTGTTGAGATTTCTCAGGACACCTTAAACATGAAGAAGATGGAAGGATTTTCTTATGAGGAGCTGCGCAAGCTGATGAAGGCAGCAACTGATGAGCGTCTGTTTGCACTTTATGAAGCAATGAAGCGTGGCGCTTCGGTAGAGGAACTCCATGAAATCACAATGATTGATGAGTGGTTTCTGTATAAACTTAAGTACCTTTGTGAATATGAAACTGAATTAAAGCAAGCAGGAAACGATGTGCTGTCTGATGAGTTATATTTGAAAGGAAAGCGACTCGGCTATCCGGATGCGGCGATTAAGCGATTGAGCGGCTTGACTATCAGAGAACCGTTGAAGCCATGTTACCATATGGTAGATACATGCGCAGCAGAGTTTGAAGCTACCACACCTTATTTTTATGGAATCTTTGACAGCCCGGAGGGTGGAATAGAGAATGAGGCACTGCCATTTATCGAACGCTCACAGAAAGAGCGGGTCATTGTACTTGGTTCCGGTCCAATCCGTATCGGACAGGGAATCGAATTTGACTATGCCTGTGTACATTGCGTCGCTTCGCTGCAGCGTCAGGGGTACGAGGTAGTTACAATTAATAACAATCCAGAGACAGTTTCAACAGATTTTGACACAGCAGACAGATTGTATTTTGAACCGCTGTATGCAGAGGATGTTTTGCATATTATTGAACAGGAAAGGCCGGTTGGTGTTGTTGTAGCCTTCGGTGGGCAGACGGCGATTAAGCTGACAAAAACGCTGTCAGATCACGGTATCCGGATTATCGGAACAAGTGCAGACGCAATCGATATGGCAGAGGACAGAGAACGATTTGATGAGCTTTTGGAGAAGCTTTCTATCAGAAGACCAAAGGGAAGTACAATCATGACAGCGGAGGAAGCGCTTGCTGCTGCAAGAAGACTGGGTTATCCGGTATTAATGCGTCCGTCCTATGTGCTTGGTGGACAAAATATGATTATTGCCTATCGTGACGAAGATATTCAGGAGTATATGGAAATTATTCTGCGGCATAAGCAGGACAATCCCGTACTGATAGATAAGTATCTGTGTGGACGGGAGATGGAGGTTGATGCCATTTGCGACGGAGAGGACATTCTGATGCCGGGTATTATGGAGCATATTGAGCGGACAGGTATTCACTCCGGAGACAGTATAGCAGTATATCCTTCTCCGAGAATTGACAAAGAGACAGCAGAAAAAATCATGGTGACAACGCAGAAACTTTGTAAGGGACTTGGTGCTGTCGGAATGATGAATCTACAGTATATTCTGATGGATAATGAGCTGTATGTGATTGAAGTAAATCCGCGTGCATCCAGGACAGTTCCGTATCTTAGCAAGGTAACCGGGGTGCCGATGTGTGATCTTGCAACAAGAGTCAGCCTTGGCGAGAAGCTTAAGGACATGGGATTTGGCACAGGATTATACAAAAAGGCACCATATATTGCAGTCAAAGTACCCGTCTTTTCATTCGAAAAGCTGATTGATGTAGATACGCAGCTTGGACCTGAAATGAAATCAACCGGTGAGGTGCTTGGTGTTGGAGAAACACTAAATGAAGCCTTATACAAAGGTCTTGTGGCAGCAGGCTGCAAGATGCAGAAGCCCGGAGGAATATTTATCAGTGTTCGAAATGAGGACAAAAATGAAATTGGAAAAATAGCAAAGAAATTTGCACAGATGGAATTTAAAATTCATGCAACACCGGGTACGGCAGATATGATTGAGGAGCAGGGAATCCATGTAGACAGAATGCAAAAGATTGATGAAGACGAATGGGCATGGATGACACTTTTGGAAAGTGGAAAAATCAATTATGTGATTTCTACCTCGGCAAAAGGCAGAGACCCGGAGCGTGAGAGCGTGAAGCTTCGCAGAAAAGCAAGTCAGCTTGGAATTCTCTGCATGACAGCACTCGATACGGCAAATGCAGTTGCAGACAGTCTGATGAGTTCATATACAGAGTTTAATACTGGAATTGTGGATATGAATCATCTACGCAGTAGTCAGAAGAAAAATCTGCACATCTCGAAGTAATTTTATAGTTTAATTAACAAAGCAATTTGTATCACATTATGGAATAATATGTATCTTTCATGGTATAATAAAGGCGTCCGTTTGGACGCCTTTATTAGGAGGAAGATATATGAAAAGAAGCAGATTAAACAGATTCGTAATCATATTTTGCGGGATAGTACTTTTACTGATTGTTTTGATAGGTGGGAGCATACTGCTTCTTAGTCATAACAGAGTGCAGGAATACCGATATCAGTCAGAGACTACAGAAACAGAGCCGGTTGACATTGCAGGAAAGCTAGACGAGCTTGAGGGACTGCCTGCAGCGCACAGCAGATATACACTGTTGATTTATATGATTGGAACAGATTTGGAAAGTAATCAGACAGGATATGCCACAGAAAATCTGGAAGAAATACAGGCTGCTGTGAAAAATACAACTGACGTAAATGTGCTCGTGCTTACCGGCGGAACGAAGGACTGGGTATGTCCGGACATTACAGACGGAGCCTATGAGCTGTTTCTTATGACTGAAGATGGACTTGAGCTTTTATGCGATCTGGGAGAGCAGAGTATGGGCGATCCCGCACTGCTTGCAGGCTTTGTAAATGCAGGAAAAGAGTATTTTCCGTCTGACCATACAGGGCTATTATGCTGGAATCATGGAGCTGGGAGTATTTATGGATTCGGCTGTGATGAGCTCAGTGATGAAAGTCTGTACTTAACTGATATGAAAACAGCATTTGCTTCAAGCATCGCAAAAGAGGAACCACTTGATTTTATTGGATTTGATGCATGCCTGATGGGAACCATGGAGGTAGCCTGTGTACTGAGTCCTTATGCGGATTTTCTGGTTGGCTCAGAAGAGACTATGTCCGGAACAGGATGGGATTACTCCTTTATTCAAAGCCTGGATAAAAAGGCATTAAGGGGTGATGCGACAGAGGAAATCTGTCAACTGATTGTAGACGGATTTATAGAGAAGCAGAGCACACAAAGCATGGCTGATGAAGATATGCAGGCAACACTTTCTGTGATTAATCTGCAGAGTATAGGATATCTGACAGATGCAGTTGAGAGCTTTTCAATAGCACTAAATAAAAAACTGCTGCTGGGAGATTACAGTGCAATTGCAAGAATCAGGTCAGATACAAAAGCGTTTGGTGTAAAGGCTGATCCGCAAAAATGCTATGACATGGTAGATTTAGAAAGCCTAGCCGATGACATGCATGAGCTTGTACCAAATGAGAGTATGGAGCTTAAAGAGAGGCTTAAAGAGAGTATAGTATATTCAGCGCACAGTGAAAATGTGGAAGCAGCATGCGGATTATCGATATTCTTTCCGTTTAAGTGCACACAGACAGCAGTCAGTGACGCAAATGAGCTTGTGGAGATTGGAATACTTCCACAGTACAGCAGTCTGATTAAGCAGTTCGCGCAGCATTTGAGTGAGGATGAGTTTGATTTTTCACATTTTACCTCAGAAAGAGCAGGCATGGACGAGGATGGAAATGTTACCGTACAATTGACAGAAGAAGAATTGGATAACACATGTAATATATTCTATACACTATGGGAAGAAGAGGAAGAGGTAGAGCCGGGAGTATATTACTACATAGAATTGGCTGAATCATCTGATTTGACAATAGGAGAGGATGGACTGGTTACGACACATTTTGACGGGAATTGGTCAGCACTCAATGACAGAATGGTATGCATGTATGAGCTGGATCATAGCGAAGAAGAGATTCGGTACGGAATTCCTGCATATCTGAATGGAAGAGATGTAGACCTTATCGTAATCTGTGACAAAAAACAGCCCTTTGGCAGAGTGATTGGAGCCTGTCCGAACTATGACAGCGATAGCAACAGCAACAGTGATAGCACTGATGATACAGATGAGATGATGAATCAGGCGTCCAGAGAGATACTTAAAATCAAGCAGGGAGATGAAATCGTACTTTGCTATTGGGCAGAATTATTTGTAGATGAAGAAAAGGTTATGGATCCGGATGCATCAGAAGCGTATGAGGATGGCTGCTGGTACGAAGGAGAGGCATGGACTGTACCAAAGGAAGGACTGACATTGTCGGGATATTCACCGGACAGTGAACAGTATCTGTATGGCTTTTCTCTCATAGACACGGCGAATCATACTCACTATACAGAGTTTCAATCAGTCGTTTATTAACAGGAGGCAGTACATATGGCATTACAGCTTTGGATGGGAAATGCGGGAAGTGGAAAATCACACAAGCTTTATCAGCATATTATTAAAGAGTCAAATAAACACAAGGAATTGACATATCTGATTGTAGTTCCGGAGCAGTTTACATTACAGACACAGCATGATCTTGTTATGCTTCATCCTGATCATGGAATTATGAACATTGATATTCTGAGCTTTGCACGACTTGCCTATCGTGTGTTTGAAGAGGTCGGATTTGCAAATGCATCCGGTATATTAATAGATGATATGGGGAAGAGTCTGATACTGCGCCGCCTTGCAGGTACATATCAGGAGCAGCTGCCGCTTCTTGGTGGAAATCTCAAAAAATTAGGATATATCAGTGAAATCAAGTCTGTTATATCAGAATTTATGCAGTATGGTGTTGGATCAGCGGAAATTGTGCAGCTCCAGGAATGGGCAGAAGCATCCGGAAAAAAGATGCTGCAGGAAAAGCTTAAGGATATCAGCTTACTGTATCATGCATTTAGAGATTATATTGATGAAAAGTATACGACAAGTGAAGAACTGCTTGAACGAGTAAGCAGTATTCTGCCTTCATCAGCAAAACTGAAAAAGAGCGTTGTCGTATTTGATGGATTTACAGGCTTTACACCGGTACAGTACAGACTGCTCGAGGCTTTAATGCAGAACTGCGTGGATGTTTATGTGACAGTACTGATAGATACTCTGGATGCAGCAGATGAAAAGCTGTATGAAATGACCGGAGAGCAGGAGTTGTTTTATCTGAGCAGAAAGACGATTCGCGAGCTGACAAAGCGCGCAAAGACCTGTCAGATTGAAAAAAGACCGGATTATCTGATTCAGGATGATATTCCGATACGATTTCGTAAAGAGATAAGTGCGCAGGAAAATGAAGACAGCATGACAGAATCAGATGCTCCGGGGATGCTTGCACATATGGAAAAGAATCTGTTTCGTCAAAGAGTCAATACTTATGCCGGAAAGCCAACTGAAGCAGTCCGTATTTTCTGTGCATCAACACCAAAAGCAGAGCTTAGGCAGGCAGCAATTGAAATTCAGAATCTGATACGTGAAAAGCACTATCGGTATAAAGAGATTGCAGTAGTTACCGGAGATATTGATACATATATGCACTGTGCAGAAAGCGTTTTTCAGCAGTTTGAAATACCATACTTTGTTGATAAGACACAGCCGGTGCTTTTGAATCCGTTTATAGAATACTTGCGTGCAGCAGTGTCAGTTCTGTCAGAGCAGTATTCATATGAAGGAATTTTCCGGTATCTGAAATCTTCATTGACAGACTTTACAATGGAAGAAACAGACCGACTTGAAAATTATGTACTCGCATGCGGAATCAAGGGAAAGAAGCAGTGGACCCAGCGATTTGTCAGAAAAGCATCAAATATGGAGACAGAAGAATTACTGGAGCTTGATGCGCTGCGTGAAAAAATTGCCGTACGTTTTTCTGTATTTGATGATATTTACGGAAAAGATGCAGCGGTACATGTACAGGCAGAAGTATTTTACAAATTTCTTGTGAATGAAAACATTCAGGAGAAGCTTGCAGCTTATGAAAATCGTTTTATGACAGCGCATGATGCAGTCCGCGCAAAGGAATATGCACAGATTTATAAACAGGTCATGGACCTGCTTGATAAGCTTGTAGAGCTGCTCGGTGATGAAGTCATGTCTGTCAGGGAATTTGGAGAGCTGCTGGATGCCGGGTTTGCAGAAATTCGAATAGGAGTGATTCCGGCAGGACAGGATTATGTGCAGTTTGGAGATCTGACACGAACACGTCTGCGTGATATAAAGGCATTGTATTTTGTAGGTGTGAATGATGGAATCATACCAATGAACAGTGGTGGCGGAGGAATTATTTCTGACATGGACAGAGAGTTTTTGATGGAATCCGGCACGCAGATAGAGCTGGCTCCGTCAGCACGTATGCAGGCATATACTCAGCGATTGTATTTATATATGGTAATGACAAAGCCAGAAAGGAGGCTTTGCCTTTCCTATGCAAAAATATCAGAAGAGGGAAAGTCAATCAGACCATCTTATCTGATACAGACTGTTTGCGAGCTGTTTCCGGATTTGGCAATAGAGCAGACAGAGGAATCCTTACTGCGGCGTATTGGAAATGAAAAAGCAGGATTTGTGGAGCTGACAGAAGGTCTGCAGCCATTTTTGACAGCAAAAGGAGCAGATACGGATTACCTTGAGCTTTTTTCCTGGTATGCCGGAAATCCATCATATCAAAAGAAAACTGAGGAACTGCTTAAGGCAGCGTTTTCCATGGATGTGACACAAAGAAACGATCAGATCAGCCGTGCAGTTGCGGCCACGCTTTACGGAAAAACACTTGTCAGCAGTGTGACAAGACTGGAAAGCTACGCCAGATGTGCATATCAGCATTTCCTTTCCTATGGCATTGGTCTAAGGGAGCGGGAAATATTCAGCTTCGAAGCAAAGGATATGGGCGTTGTATTTCATGATGCACTGCAGATTTATGCACAGCTTTTGGAAAAAAGTACATATACATGGTTTGATATTCCAAAAGAGAAGTCTTTGGAGCTAATCAATACAGCTGTTGAGCAATGCATTGCGGCAGGAGATTATGCGGCTATATACAGCTCCTTCAGGACGACCTACATGGTACAGCGAATGAAGAGAATTACTGCGAGGACAGTTTCCGTTTTGGCTTCGCAAATCAAAAAGGGAAGCTTTCAGCCAAAAAGCTTTGAGCTTGCATTTTCAGCAGAAAATGATTATCAGTCATTGAATATCAAGCTGACGGATGAAGAATATGTGCGTTTGAGAGGACGTATTGACCGTATGGATGTGTACGAGGATGCCGGGCATGTCTATGTAAAAATTATCGACTATAAATCAGGAAACCAGTCCTTTGATCTGGCGGCAGTTTATCAGGGAACGCAGCTGCAGCTTGTTGTGTATCTGAATGCAGCGATGGAAATGCAGGAGCGAGACAACCGAAACAAAAATAAGGAAGTCGTTCCGGCAGGGATACTGTATTATCATATTGATGATCCGATTGTAGATGCTTCCAGACAGGATACACCGGAGGATATCAATCAGCGCATTGTTAGTCAGCTTGTGATGAAGGGAATTGTAAACAGCGAAGATTCTGTAATCCGGTTGATGGATAATGAATTTGAAAAGAATTCGGATGTGATTCCGGTAGCAAGGCTTAAAACAGGAGAGCTGTCAGCCAAATCATCTGTAGCTAGTACAGAAGATTTTCATGTAATTTCGGATTATGTCAACTGGAAAATAGGAGAGATGGGCAGCGAAATTCTTGCGGGAAATGTGAAGGCACAGCCTCAGGACTGTACGTACTGCAAATACAAGACAATCTGTCACATGCATGGCGAGCCGGAAGCCATGCAGAATACGACAGAGCAGGAGCTTTCTGACAAGGATGCTGTCATTGCCAGGATGAAAGAGACTATGAAGCAGGGAGGCGGGAAATGATGAAGTATACTGAACAGCAGCAGAAAGCAATTTCCTTAAGAAACAGAAATATCCTTGTTTCAGCGGCAGCAGGCTCCGGAAAAACAGCGATTCTTGTGGAGCGAATTATACAGCGTATTATGGATCCAGCACATCCGATAGATATTGACCGCCTGCTTGTCATGACATTTACAAAGGCAGCTGCAGATCAGATGCGTGAAAGGATTCTTGCGGCAATTGAAGGAAAGAGAAAGGAATGTCCGTTTGACCGTCATTTACAGAAACAGTCAGCCCTTGTACATAATGCTAAAATTACTACGATTCATGGGTTTTGCCTTGATGTCATTCGCAATCATTTCCATGAAATAGATCTTGATCCCGATTTCAGAGTGGGAGATGAAGGTGAATGCCGTCTCCTGAAGCAGGATGTGATGGAGCAGATTCTCGAGAAGTGCTATGAGGATGGAGCAGAGGATTTCCTTCTGATGACAGAAAGCCTTGCAGCGAAAAAGAGTGATACTGCTTTAGAAGCATTAATATTAAAATTACATGAATTTTCCATGAGCTATCCAAATCAAGAGGAGTGGCTGCTTCAGTGCGAAAAAATGTACGAGGGACTGACAGCGGAAAATTTTGAAGAAGCAAGATGGGTAAGCACACTTACAGAAGAAGTGAAAGGACAGCTGACAGACATAGAGGGAAAGCTGCATGAGCTGATGGACGTGATTACATCAAAGGATGGCCCATATATGTACAGCAGTGCAGTTGCACAGGATATTTCGCTTGTTGAGACAGCCTGCCAAGCAGACAGCTTTCATACATTACAAAAGTGTTTGTCGTGTCTGGAGTTCGCAGTACTTGGAAGGGAAAAAAAGAATGGCGAGTATGTGGACCCTGAAAAAAAGGAATATGTTCAGAATGGACGCAATCAGTGTAAAAAGCTGCTTTTAAAAATTTCAGGAGACTTTTTTCAGGAAACTGCAGCAGAAGCAGTGGAATTAATAAACGAAAGCAGTCAGAATGTTCATGCGCTGATCAGATGTACCATTGCATTCTCAAATGCATACGCTGCAGCGAAAAGAGAAAAGAAGATTGTAGATTTTAATGACCTGGAGCACCTGTGCCTTGAAATACTTCAAAATGGAAAGGATACAACAGCACAGGAATACAGAAATTATTTTGAAGAGCTGTATATTGATGAATATCAGGACAGTAATCTTGTGCAGGAGACGATTTTGAATCTGATTTCCAAAGACGGCAAGCCGGAGCTCTTTATGGTAGGGGACGTGAAACAGAGCATTTACCGTTTTAGACTGGCAAGACCGGCACTGTTCATGGATAAATATCATACTTACACGCAGGAAGACAGCTGTTGTCAGCGAATAGATCTGCACCACAATTTCAGAAGTCGTTCACAGGTACTTGATACGGTAAATGAGATATTCAGCCAGATTATGAAAAAGGAGCTTGGAAATATTGTCTATGATGACGCAGCAGCACTTCATTATGGCGCAGACTATCCGGATGCTCCAAAGGAACAGGCCAAATCCGAGCTTCTACTCTTAAGAAGTGATGAAGAGATTGCGGACAGAGAGCTGGAAGCAAAAGCAATTGCCGGACGAATCAAAGAGCTTGTTAAAACACAGCAGGTGTGGGACAAGAAGGAACTGTGCTACAGGCCTGCCAGATATGCGGATATTGTGATTTTACTGCGAACAAACAAGGGCTGGGATGAAGTATTTAAAAGGATTATTTTGGCAGAAGGAATTCCGGTGCATATTACATCATCTACCGGATATTTTACCGCTGTTGAAATCCAGACGATTCTGGAATACCTGCGGATTATCGATAACCCTTTACAGGATATTCCGATGGCCGCCTCCATGAAGTCTGTATTTGGGCAGTTTACAGATGAAGAGCTTGCAATGATTCATGCACAAAACAAAAAGGTCAGTCTTTATCAGGCAGTTTGTAACTGCAGCAAAGACAGCGAAAATTTGGAAATTGCAAGAAAGTGTATCCATTTTCTCAAGAATCTGCAGTGCATGAGGGAGAAGACAGCCTATACACCGGTATATTATCTTCTGATGGAGCTTGTGGAGGGCTCGTACGGCAGCTATGTAAGTGCTATGCCGGGAGGTGAGAGACGTCTGGCCAATCTGAATATGCTGTTAAAGAAGGCAGAGGATTATGGAAAGACAAGCTATAAAGGATTATTTCATTTTGTCAGATATATTGAGTTTCTGCAGAAATATGAGGTGGATTTTGGAGAGGCCAACCTGTTTGATGAAAATGATAATACAGTCAGAATTATGAGCATTCATAAAAGCAAAGGACTGGAATTTCCAATCTGCTTTGTAGCAGGTATGTGTAAGAAAATAAATTATCAGGATGCGAGATCATCCATTGTTCTGGATATGGATTACGGAATCGGAATTGACAGAATCGATGCGGTATTAAGAACAAAATGCCCGACACTTCTGAAGCAGGCAGCTGCTATGAAGCTGGTTAGGGAAAGTCTGGCAGAGGAGATGCGTGTTTTCTATGTAGCACTGACAAGGGCCGAAGAAAAAATCATTATGACCGGCGTCACAAAGGATCCGGAAAAAAAGCTGAATGAAGATATTTTTCTGAATCAGTGTACATCCTTTTTGGACCTTATGCTGTATGCAAGAAGACAGCTTGGAGAGCTTACAACAGTGCAGATCAGTCAGTGCAGTGTTTCACAGCTGATAGAGACCGAGCTTACCGAATCGGTTTCCATGGAGGCATTAAAGGAACAGCTGCTTGGAGCGTCAAAGAATACAGATACTGCTTTTCAAAAGGAACTGACAGAACGTCTGCAGTTTACATATCCTTATCAGGAAAATCCGGAATCCTATGCAAAGGTATCGGTATCTGAGCTGAAAAAGCGCAGTATGAGTATACGTACCACAGAGGATGAGGAGTTTCCACAACAGGAGAAGCTTTTGATTGAGGAGACAAAAGTTAAGGAGGTGATTCCTCAGTTTATTCAAGAAAGCAAAACCTGCGATAACCTTCCGGCTCTGCATGGAACAGCGTTTCATAGAATGCTGGAGCTGTGGGAATATCATAACGGGACAGATAATAAAAATGACAGAAAAGTGGATTCGGACGCAGTGACAGCATTCTTTACTGAAATTGTTAATAAGCGCAGAATGGAGCAGGAATTGTTTGACGCTGTCAGAACAGAAGAAATTGTTACCTTTTTGCATACAGAGCTTGCAGCGCGTATGGGTTGTGCGGCATGTCTGGGACAGCTGTATCGCGAGCAGCCGTTTGTGATTGGACTTGAGGAGTCACTTGTAAAAGAAATTGGTGAGAAGGGTGAGCTTTGTCAAGGACGTTCTCAAACATGTGATTCATCAGAGCAGACAGCTTCTTTGATTCTTGTGCAGGGAATTATAGATGCCTATTTCATTGAAGAGGGGGAGATTGTTGTTGTCGATTACAAGACAGATAAGCTTTGGAAGGCTTCAGATCTTTCAGACAGGTATCATGCACAGCTCAATTACTATGCTTATGCGCTGCAGAAGCTGACAGGACTGCCTGTAAAGGAAAAGCTGATTTATTCCTCAACCATGAACCGCGTAATACAAATTGGATGCAATAAAAAGGTGTAATAAAAAATCAGCCTCTGATTGTCAGAACGAGGGAAATAAAGTATAATAGATGTAATTCAATTGTCTATCACAAAGGAGACGGGAATGCGTTACAGACTGAATACAAAAGAGATTATTGCAATTTTACTTGGAATTTCAGTGTATATCGGGGTCAGTCTATGCTTTGAAATATTCATGCCGAAAACTCTGCATCAAATCATTTTACCGGTACAGATTATTTGGCTTACGATACTGGCTGCACTGTTTGGTCCGATTACAGGTGTGCTTGTCAGCTTTGTCGGGAGCTGCGTTGCAGATGGACTGCTTTATGGCAGCGTAAACTGGGTTGATATGATTCCGATTACAGCCATGGGATTTGGGATTGGAAAGTATGCATATAAATATGGTGTATTTGATGGAATATTTGGTAAGAAAAATTCTTTCGAGTTTAATTGCGTGCAGATTATGGTCAATATTTTTTCGTGGGCATTTTTTTATCCTTTGTCGGATTTCTTTGTCAATCATGTAAATTTACTGGATGGTGTAGAGAATGGAATGAAAATAGTGTTTTGGAATGTCAGTGCAACGCTGATTGTGTGCACGCCAATCCTTCTGCTGATTAGTGAAAGGGTAAGAAAGAAAGACAGACAATCGATGCCATATAAAGAAACAATAAAACCTGACGATGAGCCAGAAACTGATGAAGCGTCGGAGAAGTAAACTTACAGATAAAAGAAATAAAAGCCAGCTTTCGCTGGCTTTTATTGTCTAATGTGACGCTTCTGTAGTTATCTGAATACGTTTCAGCTGTGAGCTGACTGCCGGTACAAATAAAAGGATAACAGTAACAAGACCTTCTGAAAAAATGTAAATCCCATTATAAACAGCGGAATACAGTATCGGATTCCAGCCCTCCCATGCATATTCGCTGAAAAATATAACACCGGATAACGTTGAAAATACAAACCTGCCAAATATTCCAACAAGATAGCCCACAATCAGACCCCATTTTTTATTTCTGAAAAAGCCACTGAGTCCGAGTGCACCAAATGCAAGAATATAGTCAATCACAATCTGCATCGGAAAATAGATTTTTGGCTCAATAATCAGCTGAAGGATGCCGAATGCGACACCGCAAATGATTCCTGTTTTTGGTCCGTACAGATAACCGATATAGCAGACGAAAAACATACTGAGCAGAGTAATGGAGCCACCCGTTGGAAAAGAAAATACCTTGATAAAAGATGTGACCGTAGCAAGCGCAAGTGCCATGCTGCAAAAAGCCAGCTGCTTGGCATCCAGTGGTTTTTGTTCCTTTCTTCTTGAGAAAAAAGAAACGGCCAAAAGCAGCAGGATAATACCCGCAATGAAAAGACAGTAGCCTGCAGTGTTCAGGGTGTAGCATTCCTCCTGCTCAACCCAGTTGAAAAATAATTGCATAAAAAAATCCTCCTTTGAATGGTGTAAGGAGGGGACTACTTTATGTAAGTATGGGATATGTTAAATCCAATGCTTCCTTACGCCGGCATTATCCGGTTCAAGTAGTGAGGGTTAGAACAAAAATCTGCTCAATCTCAGGACAACCCGCTTGAATAGCGGTTCGTATCCTCCCCTAGCTTTAAGCATTACTATAGGACAGAATAGAATGACTGTCAAGTATAAAAAGTCAGGAAAAAAATAGTTCTACACAAAATGCGTGAATATGGTATAATAAATTTTGGTATGATGTTTTGAAACGTGTTATTTTAACACAAAATGGAAGGAAAACATTTTCATGGATTATAACAGAAAAACAAAACGAAAAGCTAGATCGGTTCAGGATATGGTTGGGCTTGGCGGAATAGACATAGACAAGCCGAGCAGACCGATACACAAGAGCAATTATCAGGGACCATACAAAAGAAAAGAAGAAAGAGATACTTTGCTTCATACAGGTGTTGATGGCGCCAATCGTTCAGCAGGTGCTTCAGCAGCAAGACCCCTCACGCAAAGACAAGGTGCATCCAGACCGGTTTCACGGCCTGCAGCAGTTGGAGGCTATGCTGCACCGGTGCATTCAGGCGGGTTTCAGGATTATGCGTGGATAATCTTCAGTGCAATTCTTATTATTTGCATTGTTGTGACATGTATTCTAAATCTATCGAAGGAAAAGAAATCCAGCTACACATATCCGCTAGATGTAGTTACAATGACGGGTCTTTTAAATACCATATACGAAGAACAGGCAGGCGTTTCACAGGCAATGAATTCTGCCGATGGCTCTGAGGGAGTGAGTCCGACAGAGGAAAACGGTGGTGCCGGTGTACCTGCAGCAGATGGAGCCGGTACAGCAGATGGAGCCGGAGCAGCAGGAAATTCAGCAGTATCTGGTGCAGCAATGGCGTTGGACAGTGGTCAGGAAATGGCAGGATATACACAGGCTACCTCTTATACAGAGCTGCTGTCACAGCTGGAGGGAGCACTTGCATCTGGTGATTCTGCTTTTGTTGGAAGCAAGCTATCCTACAAGGATGCTGCGAGTGGTGCATTGACAGGATATCCTCAGTCAATAGTCGAGTATTTTGTCAGCTATATGGCTGCAAATGCGGACAAGCGTACAGCATTTATTCAGGGAATACAGGATGAGGCGACGTACTCTGCACAGAATGGGACAGCCTATGTTGCAGTACTTCCACTGCTTAAATTTACTATTTATATGGGATATGATAATACAACGATTTCTATTTCTGGTTTCTCAGATCAGGTACTGAGTGCAGGACAGTCTGCAGAAGTCAAACCACTCCTGCCGTGTGTATACACTGTGACTGCAACAAATGATAATGCAGGCTGGAAGGAACCGACGATTACCTCAGATGTAGAGGCAAAGATGAGTGAAGGAAATCTGGATTTGAATATAGGTGCTTCCGCACCTCCAAAGGATGCAGCAGCAGACACAGCACCAGCAGCAGATACAGCACCAGCAGCAGACACAGCACCAGCAGCAGACACAGCACCGGCAGCAGACACAGCACCAGCAACAGATACAGCAGAATAGAAAAAGGAGATACCCCGGATGAAATTAGATATTCAGAATTTAAAGCTGTCAGTCATTGTACCAAGTTATAATGAAAAGAATACGATTGAGGATGTAATTGCATCCATCAGAGAATGCGGAATCAAAAATCTGGAAATCATCGTAGTAGATGACTTTTCTACAGATGGAACGAGAGATTTGCTTAGACAAATGGTAGGAAAGACAGTCGAAAAAGTACTGTTCCATAAGGTCAATCAGGGAAAGGGTGCAGCACTGCGCAATGGTTTTCGGGTAGCTACCGGTGATTTGGTTGTTATTCAGGATGCTGACTCAGAATATGATCCAAAGGACTATATGAGACTGGTGGATCCGTTTGTCAGCGGACGTGGAGATGCAGATGTTGTATACGGTTCCAGATATGCAAGAAGCGAGCGTTATATGATTAAGCGATTTTATCATAGTGCAGGGAACAAGTTTTTGACGTTATTGTCCAATTTATTTTCAGATATGGCTTTGACAGATATGGAGACATGCTACAAGATGTTTCGCAGGGAAATCATTCAGGCAATTCCGATTAAAGAAGACCGATTCGGATTTGAGCCGGAGATTACAGCCAAGGTAGCAAAGATGAAATGCAAAATATATGAAGTACCAATTTCATACTACCCTCGCAGCTATAATGAAGGAAAGAAGATTGGTGTACGAGACGGGTTCCGTGCAATTTACTGTATTTTAAAGTACAATCTGTTTGATCCTTCATTTAAAGGACGCTGAGATTAAAGAAAAAAAATATTTACAATTTGTAAGAAATGATGTAACATCTACTCAATGAGTTACCAAAGAGGGTAAACGAAAGGCAAGGATAATTCCTGCCTGTCGTTTGCCCTCTTTTTATTATAGGTGTGCCTCCAGGCGCACGAGGTAAAACAAGTAAGGGAGGAATCCAATATGTTCGATGCAAAAGTTAACGAAACAGAACCGGGTTTATACAGTAAGGAGTTTGAACACGATAACTGTGGAATTGGCGCAGTTGTAGATATTAAAGGAAGGAAGAGCCGTGCAACAGTTGAAAATGCATTAAAAATTGTAGAAAATCTGGAACACAGAGCTGGAAAGGATGCAGAAGGAAAGACCGGTGACGGAGTCGGTATTTTGCTACAGATTTCTCATAAGTTCTTTTCAAAGAGTGTCAAGCCACTTGGAATCACCTTGTCCGGAGAGCGTGAATACGGAATAGGTATGTTCTTTTTTCCACAGGATGAGCTAAAGAGAAACCAGTCGAAGAAAATGTTTGAAATCATTGTGGAAAAGGAAGGAATGGAATTCCTCGGATGGAGAGAGGTTCCGACAAATCCGGGTGTGCTCGGTCATAAGGCAGTAGAGTGTATGCCATTTATCATGCAGGGCTTTGTAAAGAAGCCGGAAACAGTGACAGCCGGGATTGAGTTTGACAGAAAGCTTTATATTGTCAGACGAGTATTTGAACAGAGTACTGAAAACACCTATGTAGTATCATGCTCATCAAGAACAATTGTATACAAAGGCATGTTTCTTGTAGGACAGTTGAGAACCTTTTATGAAGATTTGCAGAGTCCGGAGTATGTGTCGGCAATTGCGATTGTACATTCCAGATTCTCGACAAATACTAATCCAAGCTGGGAGAGAGCACATCCAAACAGATTTATTGTACACAATGGTGAAATCAATACAATTCGTGGAAATGCGGATAAGATGCTGGCTCGTGAGGAAACAATGGAATCAGAATGCCTCAAGGGAGAGCTGCATAAGGTACTTCCGGTTATCAATGCTACAGGCTCTGACTCAGCGATGCTTGACAATACACTCGAATTTCTTGTGATGAGTGGTATGCCGCTGCCGCTTGCAGTAATGATTACCATTCCGGAACCATGGGCAAATAACCGGACAATGTCACAGAAGAAAAAGGATTTTTATAATTATTATGCAACAATGATGGAGCCATGGGATGGTCCGGCATCAATTTTGTTCTGTGATGGAGATATCATGGGAGCAGTGCTTGACAGAAACGGTCTGCGCCCATCCAGATATTATATTACAGATGATGATCAGCTGATTTTGTCGTCCGAGGTAGGGGTACTGGAGTTTGACCCATATAAGATTGTAAAGAAGGATCGTCTTCGTCCTGGTAAAATGCTTTTGGTTGATACAAAGAAGGGTGCAGTAATCGATGATGAGCATCTGAAGGAATACTATGCATCCAGGCAGCCATACGGTGAATGGCTTGATTCCAATCTTGTTGAGCTTAAGGATCTCCATATCCCAAATGAAAAGGTACCTGAAATCAGCTATGAAGAGAGACAACGTCTGCAAAAGGCATTTGGATACACGTATGAGGATTACAGAAACAGTATTCTGCAGATGGCGAAGAACGGAACAGAGTCGATAGCAGCAATGGGTGTGGATACGCCGCTTGCAGTATTGTCTGCAAATCATCAGCCACTGTTTCATTACTTCAAGCAGCTGTTCGCCCAGGTTACAAATCCGCCTATTGATGCGATTCGTGAAGAAATTGTTACTTCAACAACGGTGTTTATAGGTGAGGACGGAAATCTTCTCGAAGAAAAAGCAAAGAACTGTAACGTGCTGAGAGTAAATAACCCAATTTTGACAAATACGGATCTGTTAAAAATAAAGACAATGAAAGCGGAAGGCTTTCATGTAGAGGTCGTACCAATTACTTACTATAAGAATACAAGTCTGGAAAAGGCGATTGACAGATTATTTATTGAAGTTGACCGAGCCTACAAGGATGGTGCCAATATACTGATTCTCTCGGATAGAGGAGTCGATGAGAACCATGTGGCAATTCCATCTTTGCTGGCAGTTTCGGCATTACAGCAGCATCTTGTAGAAACAAAGAAAAGAACGAGTGTTGCCATGATACTTGAATCAGGTGAGCCGAGAGACGTACATCATTTTGCAACACTGCTTGGCTATGGTGCCTGTGCGATTAATCCGTATCTGGCTCTTGAAACAGTCAAGGAGCTGATTGAGAATGACATGCTCGATAAGGATTATTATGCTGCCGTGGATGATTATAATTCAGCTGTTTTGCATGGCATTGTAAAGATTGCATCAAAGATGGGAATTTCAACAATTCAGTCTTATGAAGGCTCCAAGATTTTTGAGGCAATCGGAATTGATCAGGCTGTCATTCGGAAATACTTCACAAATACAGTCTGCCGCGTAGGTGGATTGACACTGAAGGATATTGAAAAGCAGGTGGACGAGCTGCATTCGATGGCATTTGATCCACTTGGTCTGGAAAATGATCTGACACTGGACAGCCCCGGAGATCACAAGATGCGCTCCGGTGCAGAAGAGCATTTGTATAATCCAGCTACGATTCATCTCTTGCAAGAGTCGACAAAGCGGGGAGATTACAATCTTTTCAAACAGTATACAGATTTAGTAGATGATGAGAACAATATTAAAAATCTGCGTGGTCTGATGGACTTTCAGTACGCAAAAAAACCTATTCCACTAGAGGAAGTCGAAAGCGTAGAATCAATAGTTACGAGATTTAAAACAGGTGCGATGTCCTATGGCTCCATTTCACAGGAGGCACATGAAACACTTGCCATTGCAATGAACAGACTTCACGGAAAGTCCAATTCCGGAGAGGGAGGAGAGAGTCTGGAAAGACTGACAGTTGGTCCGGACGGACTGAACAGATGCTCTGCGATCAAGCAGGTAGCCTCCGGAAGATTTGGCGTGACGAGCAGATATCTGGTAAGTGCACAGGAAATACAGATTAAGATGGCACAGGGTGCAAAGCCAGGAGAAGGTGGACATCTTCCGGGAAAGAAGGTATATCCGTGGGTGGCAAAGACCAGACATTCAACGCCGGGAGTTGGCTTGATTTCTCCTCCGCCACATCATGATATTTATTCAATTGAGGATCTTGCGCAGCTAATATATGATTTGAAAAATGCCAATAAGAATGCCAGAATTTCTGTCAAGCTTGTTTCCGAAGCAGGTGTTGGAACGATTGCGGCCGGAGTTGCAAAGGCCGGTGCACAGGTAGTACTGATTTCAGGCTATGATGGCGGTACAGGTGCTGCACCAAAAACATCCATCCACAATGCAGGACTTCCATGGGAGCTTGGACTTGCAGAAACACACCAGACGCTTATCATGAATGGGCTGCGAAATAAGGTTAGAATCGAGACAGACGGTAAGCTGATGAGCGGCAGGGACGTTGCAGTTGCAGCAATGCTTGGTGCGGAAGAATTTGGTTTTGCAACAGCACCACTTGTTACGATGGGATGTGTGATGATGAGAGTCTGCAACCTGGATACATGTCCGGTCGGAATTGCAACACAAAATCCCCAGCTGAGAAAGCGCTTTGCCGGAAAGCCGGAATATGTAGTGAACTTTATGCAGTTTATTGCACAGGAGCTGCGAGAATACATGAGTAAGCTTGGTGTCAGGACGGTAGATGAGCTTGTCGGTAGAACAGATTTGTTAAAGCTTAAGGAACAACTGACTGGGACAAAAGCCCACATGGATTTGTCAAAGATTTTGAATAATCCATACGCTCATGACAGAAAAGCAGTTGTGTTTGATAAAAAGCAGGTCTATGATTTCGAGCTTGAAAAGACACTCGATGAAAAAGTACTGTTAAAGAAAATGGGGACAGCTCTTTTAGAAGGAAAGAAAAAGAGTGTGGAGCTGGATGTATCCAATACAGACAGAACATTTGGAACAATTCTAGGTGCTGAGATTACAAGACAGTGTGGCGATAATCTCGAGGACGATACGTTTACAGTCAAATGTCATGGAGCAGGCGGTCAGAGCTTTGGTGCTTTTATTCCAAAGGGGCTGACACTGGAGCTGATTGGTGACAGCAATGACTATTTCGGTAAGGGTCTGTCCGGTGGAAAGCTGATCGTATATCCGCCAAAGGGCGTGAAGTTTAAGGAAGATGAGAATATCATCATCGGAAATGTTGCACTTTACGGAGCGACAAGCGGCAAGGCCTATATTTGTGGTGTTGCAGGAGAACGTTTCTGTGTCAGAAACTCGGGTGCGGTAGCTGTTGTTGAGGGAGTCGGCGATCATGGCTGCGAATACATGACAGGCGGACGTGTAGTCGTTCTCGGTAAAACCGGAAAGAACTTTGCAGCAGGTATGAGTGGCGGAATTGCGTATGTGCTTGATGAAGATTCAGATTTATATACAAAGCTGAATAAGGAACTGATATCCTTTGGAGAAATCACATCCAAGTATGATGTGCTGGAGTTAAAGGATATGATCAAGGAACATGTGGCAAATACAAATTCAGCAAAGGGTAAGGAGATTCTGGAGCACTTTGGAGATTATCTTGTGAAGTTCAAGAAGATAATACCACATGACTATAACAGAATGCTGATGACGATTGTTCAGATGGAGGAGAAGGGTCTCTCCAGTGAACAGGCGCAGATAGAAGCATTCTATGCAAATACAAGAAGATAGGAGGATTATCATGGGTAAACCAACAGGTTTTTTGGAATATGACAGAGAAACAGCAAAGGCAGTCAAGCCTTCTGAAAGAATAAAAAATTTCAATGAATTTCATATTCCGCTTCCCAGAGATAAGCAGCAGGAGCAAGGCGCACGATGTATGGAATGCGGCGTGCCGTTTTGTCAGTCAGGTATGATGATAATGGGAATGGCTTCCGGATGTCCGCTGCATAATCTTGTACCGGAGTGGAATGATCTGGTCTATACTGGAAACTGGAAACAGGCGTATAATCGGTTAAAAAAGACAAACAGCTTTCCGGAATTTACAGGCAGAGTCTGTCCGGCATTGTGTGAAGCAGCGTGTACATGCGGTCTGTATAATGCACCGGTCTGCAGCAAGGAAAATGAACTGTCTATTATTGAATATGCTTATAAGAATGGTTATGCGGATGCAAAGCCGCCTAAAGCAAGAACAGGGAAACGGGTTGCTGTAATTGGCTCAGGTCCGAGTGGACTTGCAGCAGCAGACCAGTTAAACAAAAGAGGACATCTTGTGACAGTGTTTGAACGTTCTGACAGAGTCGGTGGACTTTTGATGTACGGAATTCCGAATATGAAGCTGGAAAAGCGGATTATAGAGCGAAAAATCGAAATTATGAAAGAAGAAGGCGTGGCCTTTGAAACAAGTACAGATGTAGGACAGAATGCGTCTGCAGTTAAAACGATTCTGAAGGATTTTGACAGAGTCATTCTTGCATGTGGTTCATCAAATCCACGAGATATTAAAGCACCTGGCCGTGAGGCAGAAGGGATCTTTTTCGCTGTTGATTTCCTGAAATCTACTACTAAGGCATTGTTAGATCAGGAAATGGATATCCATAAGGCAATGAATAACTGTATATCCGCAAAGAATAAGCATGTCATTATCATTGGTGGCGGTGATACCGGGAATGACTGTGTCGGAACATCAATCCGTCATGGAGCTTTATCTGTAACACAAATTGAGATGATGCCAAAAGCACCGGACCAGCGGGCAGCAAATAACCCATGGCCGGAGTGGCCAAAAATCTGTAAGACGGATTATGGTCAGGAAGAAGCAATTGAGCAGTACGGAAAAGACCCTCGTATATACGAAAGCACTGTTAAGGAGTTTATAAGAAATGAAAAGGGCGCTGTCTGTGCAGTTAAAATTGTAAAGCTGAAATGGGAAAAGGTTGCATCAACGGGACGCATGCAGATGTCGGAAATAGCAGGCTCAGAGCAGACGCTGCCAGCAGATCTTGTGCTGATAGCGGCAGGCTTTCTTGGAAGCCAGAAGTATGTTACGGATGCATTTGGCGTGGAAACAAATGAGAGAACGAACGTAAAGACAGAAACAGGCAGCTATGAGACAACCGTGAAAAATGTATTTACTGCAGGTGATATGCACCGCGGACAATCACTTGTTGTGTGGGCAATCCGTGAGGGCAGAGAAGCTGCAAGAGCAGTGGACGAAAGCCTGATGGGATATTCTAATCTGAATATACAGTAGGAAATATACAGAATAGATATTGGCAATTAATAAACAGTAAGAAAGCAATCCGCTTTCTTACTGTTTTTCATATGTAATCTGCTGTAAAGTAACCTGCTCGTTCGCATTTAAAAATACAGCAATCGAACATGGTCCGGACTGCTCACTGATAAGCGTCGCTGCAGTTTCTGAACTGTTCAGCTCTGCGGATGCAATTACATTGAGCGATGCATCCAACAGCTGCAAAGTACCAATGCTTCTGTCAGTGTCGGCAGCACTATCAGACATAGAATAGGAAAGTGTAACAGAACATGGTTCTTTTGGAGCAGTCAGAGCAGGACTTGTAAGAACATAGTTGTCAGAACCGGTAACATCCAGATAGCCGTAAAGATTGATTTCACCAAGGTACTGATAACCCGGAGAATTACAGAAATCAATCGATCGAGCGTCCAGAGGGAAGCCGGTCAGATTATCATATTTATTAGGACCAGAGGCATAGAGGGTAAAGCCGGGAACAGTTCCTGCTTCTACATAAGAGCTTAAGATATAGTCGGGCAGGGAATCGAAGTCAGCAGCTTTTTTGACAGCAAGCAGATGGTTGTCGTTATAATAGGCACGATCCTCCGCAGATTGATAAAAGTCGGCTGTAGTGATACGTGCGGAGCCATCCTCCTGCAAATCAACAATGCCATAGTTCCCATCCGGATTATAAACTCTTGCAACTTCACAGGCAGAGCTGCCATTTAAAAATAAAACCGTGCTGTAATTAGAAGCAGTGGCAAAATCACAGACCTGTTTTACCTCGTCCCATTCGATATGAACATTTCGATATGTATCGATTTCCTCTTCAGATAAGCTGTTCTGTGTGCTGCTGGTCTTAAGTGACTTCAGTACATCAAAATCACATACTACAATCATTAACCCTATTACACTGACCAAAACAGTAAAAAGAGAATATTGAAGCAGCTGATTTTTCATTTGCTCCATATCCTGTAAGAGAAAAGCAAATAACATAAAGACAGGGATGATACTAATAAAAAAGTATCGCTGCGGAACAAACGGATGACCGTCATTTGTATAGGTTAAGCTAAGAATTATAAAAATCCAGATAAAACTGAACAACAAGAAGCGCTTTTGCTCGGCATGGGAATCATCCAGAAACAGCTTTTTGCTGTGATAGCCAATTGTAATGACGAGAATGATCACAAAGCAAAAACGAATCAGATAGTCTATTCCTTTACCGGAAAGGACATTAATTGGAACATTCGGCAGGAAAATATAGAAAAACCCCTGAATGCATGTAATGATATTGTTAATCAAATCCTGCAGCCGGATAAATCCCATATAGGAGCTTCTCGGAACTGCATTCATCAGCTTGCCTGCCATGATGCCAAGCAGAGAAACAAGAATGCTGCAAATACCAAAGCCTGCCTTTAAAACTTCTATCTGCTTGAGATTACCCTTCCAGATAATATTAAATATATAGCAAAGAAAAACAGGAAGAATTCCGCATAAGAGGACATAGGTTCCACTGGAAAGACCGGTAAGGAATGTCAGCAGAAAATATCCAGTCAGAAGAACAATTGTTTTTGGCTTTTTTAAAGAAGGCTTTTCACAAACAAAAAAGTCGATGGCAAGTAATGGAACCAATGCTTTTATGACGTATTGTCCACCGTTATAAAGCATCATATTTAAATAATCCAATTGTCCGAGCTGATAAGGAATCAGAAACAGAATTGCGGAAAGCAGGCGGTACTCCATGCGAATATTGCATTTCTTAAGAATATCAAAAATCACAAAAAGAAAAATCAAAAGAAAAATGATATTTGCAAGTCCGAAGGAAAGGAAAATATTTTTTGTGATGCCATAAAACGGAACAGCAAGGATAAGAGAGCAATCCAGCTCCATTGTCGTGATAAATTTCCAGTTAGGAACAAGGAGTGTGCCATTTCTAAAGATTTCTATTGCATGACGATACAGCTTGGCGGCATCGCAGTCGATATAGGCAGTGTTTTGGAACAGATTCATATAAACAAGAAACAAAAACTGCAGGCAGAGTATAGCGGTCAGTGTCAACAGGACATATTTTTTTTTGGTTTTCATTTCGGTTCTCCCATAAACTTAATATTATGAAAAATTGTATCACTATATTGATATACGGTCAATGAAACAAAACAAAAGATAATGCTGTTTAATGGCTGCAGAGGAAAGATAGTCTTGTGAAATGCCTTGTTATTTTGTATAATAACATAGGGTTATTTTTGTGTATTTGAAATAAACATAAATCGGAGGATGTATGGCAAATTGGGTATGCAGATTTGACGATCTGCTTGAAACGGGAAAAGTACAGATATTACAGGATGAGTTATGTGAAGCGCTTCATATTGGAATTGCAATAAAAGGGACAGACGGAAAATATATCACAATACAGGGAGTCAGTGAAGACTTTAGACTGAATGAGATAAAGGGAAATGAAATACTTGTAGCCGGTAATTTGATTGCAACAATTGAAGTAGAGACAACACAGTTAAGTGTTGATGATGCAGAGAAGGCAGAAGGCCTTGTTATGACAATCTTTGGACAGATGATTGAGCTTGGATACAAGAGATATGCACTGGCCCATGAGACACAGATGGACGGAAGTCACACAGACAGTGAGACGGGAACACTCAGCCGTGCCTATTTTGAAAACCGCATGGAGGTAGTGGACCGCTCGGAGGTCGTTCCCGTTGCGGTGATTGCAGGAAATATCAATGACTGGAAATATGTGAATGATAAATACGGTGCAGAAGAGAGCACCCGACTTGTAAAAACGATAGGAAACATCTTGCATGAAGAAGCAAAGGAAGATTATTTAATCGGGCATTGCGCAGGAGATGTCATGAATATTCTGATTTCCAAGGCAGAGCAGGGGGAAGCAGAGGATTATTGTGCAAGAGTCAGAAAACGTTGTCTGGAGTTTGAGGATGAGATTCTGGCACCGTCAATCGCACTTGGAGTAGCCATGAAGGAAAATGTAGAACAGCGGATTTCAGAGGTTCTTTCTGATGCGGAATACGAGATGTATGTTGATAAAATTAGTCTGAAACGTCAGCCGGGATACAGAGAGCGTTTGACAAAAGGAAATCACCGCGAAGGATAAGGGTAAGGATAGGCATATGCAGATATTCAGAATGAGCATTTCAGATAAGGATACGTTACAGGAATTAGAAGAGAAAATAGAAGCACAGGCAGAGCATATGCAGTCGGGTGACAGACTGCAGCTGGAAGGCGCTCTTCGCAGATTTCCATACGAAAATGTGAATAATCTGCTTGTGAAGTATGGTTATAGAGAGATATTTCGCAGAAATGGAATAGTGAATGCAAAAAGGTGTGAAAAACGTAAAAAACCGCTGCTTTCTATTATTATTCCTGTTTATAATGAAGAAGCGACTGTCCGGGAGGTGTTGGATGCTCTTTCTGAAAAGGAGTTTGCCGGAGTAGACAAGGAGCTGATTATTGTTGAAAGCAATTCCAGTGACCATACACGTGAAATAGTAAAGGAATATAAGAAATACCCATTTGTAAAGACTGTATTTGAGGAACGACCGCAGGGAAAGGGTCATGGTGTGAGAACCGGATTAAAGTATGCAACCGGAGATTTCATCTCATTTCAGGACGGTGATATGGAGTATGATATTGATGATTATGATAAGCTGCTTGAGCCGCTCATTCAATATAAAAAGGCATTTGTACTCGGTTCCCGTCATTTAAAGGGAAAGAGCATGCGTGAGTTTTCTAATCAGCGTGCTGTTTCTGTTGTGATGAATCTGGCGCATGTTGTTTTTACACAGATGATTAATATTGTTTGCGGAAGTCACATGAAGGATCCGTTTACAATGTACAAGCTGTTTCAGAGTGAGTGTATTTGTGGAATGCCGTTAGAATGTAACCGATTTGATTTTGACTGGGAAATCGTCATTAAGCTGATCAGAAAGGGATTTCAGCCGTTGGAAATCCCTATCACATATCGTTCCCGCTCATATACCGAAGGGAAAAAGGTTCGTTTTATCAAGGATCCTCTTACATGGATGCAGGCGCTGCTCAAGTATGGGATTCTGAAGAAGTAGAGGAAGATATCGAGCTTTTGTCCGTATCACAAATAGCAGCGAGCATGCAGAAGAAACCAAATACCGCAATGACAAGAGTGCGGTGTGTAAACCAGGAATGTACCTCTGCATGGTTTGCAGTTACAACATACCAGGCAAACGGCATCAAAATGATTAGAATATATGGAGTCAGTCGGTTAATCAAATCGATTGGCTTTATTTTTTTGAGAATCATACAAATAAGATAGCCAATAGTCGTTACAAGAAATAACAGTAGATAGACAGGCTTGTCAAACATCGCAAGGTTGTGACCGATAATCGTAAACAGAGAGCTTCCTTCAGAGGCAGCACCGGACAGTGACCTTGTCTGAAGTGATTTTGAAACTTCCGTCAGTGTACCTGGTCCGAGAACGAATATGGAAATCAGCCATTTTCCTGCCCACATTCCTGCGTAGCCAATCCCCCAGGAGATAGAATACTGTATCGTCTGAATAAGAAGCGGCTTGACCTTTGAACTATGCTTTTGTCTGTAAATCAGAACAAGTGTCAATGGAAGTCCAAGAGTCAAAAGAGGATAAGTCAGCAAATCAAAATAGCTTGTAGCAATACCTGCCAACAGGAAAAATTCAGCATAGCAGTTTTTTTTGTCAATATGCTCACTGAATAACAAAAACAGTAGCATAGAAAGCAGAGTCAAGTTAAAAACAGTAGAATACTGCAGTGACAGAGCAACAACCTGAGGATTCAGGAAAAAAAGACTGACAAGCATAGGAGGAATATAGTGAGAAAGAGAGCGTCTCACAAACAACCCTATCAGAGCACCTGTCATCAGCAGCTGGAGAAGACCATTCCAGACGCGAATATCTGTATAGCTCATAAACATAAGGAGAGGCTTGAGAACAATCAGAAAGCCGTGCCAGTATCTCGGACATGAAACAACAGAATAGGATTCGTCCATCCATAAATAGGAAATAAAGGATTCCATAGGATTCTGATCAGAATAAGAATATCGATAGCAGGAAACCGCTTGATTAATTGGACTTTCCACCCCTGAATAAATGGCATTATTCAGCATGGAGCCATCGGTATAGTTATCCAGCTGGCTGTTTGGATAGCCTGCCATAACAAGTGGATAGGTTCCTTCCTGCTGAAAGACAGAAATGGAGTTTGCACATCCAAGTAACAGTCTGCCTGCCGGAATACAAAATACGAGAAAAAGCAGTAAAAAGCCTGTCAGAATAGCTCCTGCCAGTATGATTACAAAACGTAGGGCTGTTTTTTTCATAAGAGAATCTCCTTGTGCATATTTATAGCTAGCATAAAGTATTATAGCATGAACTTCAGTCAAAAGTTTATACTTTTTTTATAGATGCGGGGTTGACATTTATATAGTGTGGTTGTATATTTTAATCATGCGTTAGCACTCAAACCAAATGAGTGCTAACAAACAAAACAAATAGAAAAGAGATTCAGTATAAGGAGGTATTATTATGAAGTTAGTACCATTAGGTGACAGAGTCGTATTAAAGCAGCTCGTTGCAGAAGAGACAACAAAATCCGGTATCGTATTACCGGGACAGGGAAAAGAAAAACCACAGCAGGCAGAGGTGGTAGCAGTAGGTCCTGGTGGAGTTGTTGATGGAAAAGAAGTTAAGATGGAAGTAAAGGCTGGACAGCAGGTTATTTATTCTAAGTATGCAGGAACCGATGTGAAGCTGGATGATGAAGAGTTTATCATTGTAAAACAGAGCGATATTCTTGCTGTTGTTAAATAAGAAAATATTAGGAGGAATTAAATCATGGCAAAGGAAATTAAAT
>CAZOHM010000030.1:0-31021 GCA_964579795.1 uncultured Lachnospiraceae bacterium
TCAGAGTACCGATAGCAAGGCTTGCAGCAGCTCAGGCAGCAATCAATAATCGCTAAAGGAAGCAGGATAAAGAAAAGCGAAAGGAGATTGTGCTTTGAAAAGAAAATGTTATGTAATAGGTGCTGGAGAAATCTACGATAATCATTTGCCGGACATGACAGACGGGTATGTGATAGCAGTAGATGGTGGTTACGAATATGCCAGTGCATCAGGGATCAAAGCAGATCTTGTTATAGGTGATTTTGATTCTGCAGATGAAATACCGCTTCATCCAAATATAATTCATCTTGAAAGAGAAAAGGATGATACAGATATGTTGGCAGCACTGAAAGAAGGATTGCTGCTTGACTGCAATGAATTTCATATTTTTGGTGGAACAGGCGGTAGAATTGCACATACACTGGCTAATGTGGAATGTCTTGCATACCTGGCAGCTATGTCAACACAGGGTTTTTTGTATGAGAATAAATCTGTGATTACGGCAATTGCAAATGGAAGCATGTCATTTGGAAGGGAGTACAGCGGATATATTTCGGTATTTTCACATACCAGTCAAGCCGTTGACGTGAATCTGACAGGACTTAAATATGAATTGAAGCATGCAACAATTACAAACACATTTCCGGTTGGCATCAGTAATGAATTTACAGGGAAGGAAAGTACAATTTCTGTGAAAGACGGAATATTAGTGATTGTTTATGGACAGTCAAAAGACTGAGACAGCACTAAAAATGAAAAGCATCAGGACAGAACATCTTTGTTCCGATGCTTTTCGTTTTTTCCATATGCATGAAACTGATTTTGTATATTACAAGTTGCCAGAAGTATTTCATCAATTGTCTTGAACCCCTGACCTTTAATCTGATTTTCAAGCCACTTCATATCCTTTCCGGAGTGTTTGAGATTTTCTGTCATAACCTTTCCATCAATAATCAAGTTTGCAGTCAGAGACTCAAGGGGAAGCTTTATGTGTAAGTCAGAAGGTACAAGCGGTCGTTCATCTGCCTTTGGTAAAAAACTGATTTGCCCATTTCCCTCAAGAACAGCACATTGCAGCTTATTTAAATCAAAATAACCATTTGTACGGGACTGCATTAAAAACTCATTCATGTCAATTTTGCATTTCTTGAGGTTTTCCTCATAAAGCTTGCCATTTTCATAAAGAATAAGTGGTTTGCCAATTATAAAACGTCGTGCTGTCATGGATTTACTGCTGATATATGAGAGGGCAAGTGTTGCGGCAGCATAGACAACCATGGCTGTTAAGGGCTGCAGATAGTTTTTATCCAGAGAAGTTGTCATTTCTGCAGCAATGGAGCCAATTGTAATACTTGTAATATAATCAAACATACTGAGCTCCGATAGTTGCCGATAACCCATCCATTTTGTAAGAATAAAAAGAATAAAAATTGAACCAAGAGAAAGTATAATAATATAGAATAATTCCTGCATTTGATTTCCTCCAAAATGTAAATTGACCAATAGAAGGCTTTATTGTGAGTATGCCCAGCTGAGATAGAAGTATTCATATTTAAAGTGACAATTGCAGAAAAAACAGAGACTGTATATAATGGATGAAAAGGAGACTGGAATAATGAAACGATTAATGAAATATTTGAATCCATATAAAAAAGAATGCATCCTGGCACCATTATTTAAAATGCTTGAGGCAGCATTCGAATTGTTTGTACCGCTTGTGGTAGCTGCAGTAATTGATAAGGGAATTGGTCAGAAGAACAGCGCATATATATATGGTGGTTGCGGAATTCTGATTGGTCTTGGTCTGATTGGTCTTGTAAGTGCGGTTACAGCGCAATATTTTGCAGCAAAAGCAGCGGTAGGGTTTAGTACAGAACTCAGGCATGATTTGTTCAAACATTTGCTGGGACTTTCTTTTTCTGAAATTGATACACTCGGAACATCTACAATGATTACACGAATGACAAGTGATGTGAATCAGGCACAGACAGGTGTTAATATGTTTCTACGATTATTCCTGCGTTCTCCATTTGTTGTGTTCGGTGCCATGATTATGGCATTTACAATTAATTATCGTATAGCTTTTATTTTTGCAGGTGTGATAGTACTGCTTTTTCTGGCAGTCGGCTTGATAATGAAAATAAATATTCCTGCATTAATGAAGGTACAGAAAAGACTTGATATTATAATGGGACTGACTAGGGAAAACATGTCAGGTGTACGTGTGATAAGAGCATTTTGTAAGGAACAGGATGAAATCAGTAAATTCAAGCAAGAGAATGATTTTCTTTCGGTAGAACAGAGAAGGGCAGGATGGGTTTCTGCCATATTAAATCCTGTAACATTTGTAATGGTGAATATTGCAATTGTACGTTTAGTCTGGATAGGAGCCATTCAGGTAAATACAGGAACACTGACACAGGGACAGGTTGTAGCATTGTATAATTATATGTCCCAGATCCTTGTGGAATTGATTAAGCTTGCAAATCTGATTATTACTATTAACAGGGCGCTTGCAAGTGCCAATCGGATTGCAGATGTTTTCTCTCTTGAAGAACAGGGACAAACAGTCAAAACTGATTCGACAAAAGAAGAATTTGAGAATGCAGTGACAGAACTGACTCCACAGGTGGAGTTTTCACATGTATCACTTCGGTATCATACGTCAGGAGATGAAGCACTGACTGATATTAGTTTTTCTGCAAAAAAAGGAGAAGTAATAGGGATTATTGGAGGAACCGGCTCGGGAAAGAGTTCAGTTGTAAATCTGATACCCGGATTTTATGCTGCTTCTGCAGGCGAAGTACGTATCGCTGGAAAAAATGTAACGATGTATGAGAAAAAAGAACTGCTTGGTAAAATCGGAATGGTTATGCAGAAGGCTGTATTATTTAAGGGAACAATAGAGGATAATCTGAAGTGGGGAAATGAAGCTGCAGAAAATGAGGACTTAGAGGCTGCTGTGAAGGATGCAGCTGCTGAGGATGTTGTATTGGCAAAGGGTGGCATGCATGGAATGATATCTCATGGAGGTCGGAATTTGTCAGGAGGTCAGCGTCAGAGACTGACAATTGCCAGAGCGTTTGTCAGAAAACCGGAAATATTGATATTGGATGACAGTGCATCGGCATTGGATTTTGCAACAGATGCGAAGCTTCGGCATGCAATATCAAAGCTACCATATCACCCGACTGTATTTGTTGTGTCACAACGTGCATCCTCTGTACGACATGCCGATAGAATTCTTGTACTGGATGACGGTAAATTAGTTGGAAATGGAACGCATGAGCAGCTGTTGAAAACATGTGCAGTTTATCAAGAAATATATGCCTCACAATACAGAAAGGAGGCATCTGTATCATGCAGTTAAAAAAGTATAGTCAAAAAGAAACATTAAAAAAGGTATTACACTGTTTAAGTAAATACAGATTGACAATGCTGACAGCAATTATCAGTGCCGCGTTATCTGTAGTTGGAACATTGTATGTGCCGATTCTGATAGGAAATGCAATTGATTTAATTGTATATGTTCATACTGATTTTTCGCAGATGCTCATTCTGATTATTCGGATTTTGATTGTTGCTGCATTGGCTGCATTGGCACAATGGTTCATGAATATAATGAATAACAGATTATCAAGTCTTGTAGTAAGAGACATTAGAGATGCGGCATTTCAGAAAATTGAGATTCTTCCGCTGAGCTATTTGGACGGACATGGACAAGGAGATATTGTCAGCCGGATGATTGCGGATGCAGATCAGTTTTCAGAAGGACTGTTAATGGGATTTACGCAGCTGTTTACAGGAATTATAACGATTATCGGAACTCTTTTCTTTATGATTTATATGAATTTTAAGATTACACTTGTAGTTGTGCTTATTACTCCACTTTCTTTGTTTGTTGCCAGATTTATTGCGGGGAAAACATTTCAGCTGTATCGGGATCAATCTGAACTTAGAGGACAACAGACAGCATTTATTGATGAAATGATTGGAAATGAAAAGGTGGTCAAGGCGTTTTCACAGGAAGAAAAGGTACTTGAAAGATTCGATGAGATGAGTACAAGACTGCAGAAATTATCGTTAAGAGCATTATTCTTTTCTTCATTGACAAATCCGTGTACCCGGTTCGTTAATGGTGTTGTATATGCGGGAGTGGCACTGACTGGTGCACTTTCTGTTTTAAGTGGAACGATGAGCGTTGGTGTACTTTCATGTTTCTTGAGCTATGCCAATCAGTATACGAAACCATTCAATGAAATTTCAGGCGTTGTAACAGAACTGCAGAATGCGATTGCATGTGCAGCACGGTTGTTTGAATTGATTGAGGAAACCCCTCAGAAGCCGGAACAGGAAAATGCGATTGTGTTATCAGACGCAAGTGGAAATGTGACATGTCAAAATGTGTTCTTTTCTTATTCACAAAATAATAAACTGATTGAGAATCTGAATCTACATGTTCATCCGGGGGAGAAGGTTGCAATTGTTGGACCTACAGGCTGTGGTAAGACAACAATCATTAATCTGCTTTTGCGTTTTTATGATGTAGATTCTGGCAGTATCAGCGTAGATAACTGCGATATCAAAAATGTGACACGGGAAAGTCTTCGTACATCCTATGGAATGGTTTTACAGGAGACATGGCTGCATAGCGGTACGATACGCGAGAATATCGCATTTGGAAAAAAAGATGCAACTGATGAAGAAATTATCGAAGCTGCAAAAGCAGCACATGCACATTCGTTTATCAGACGGCTGCCTAACGGGTATGATACTGTAATTGGGGAGGATGGTGGAATGTTGTCCCAAGGACAGAAACAGCTGTTGTGTATTACGCGAGTGATGCTTTGTTTGCCGCCCATGCTGATATTGGATGAAGCAACGTCATCTATTGATACACGTACAGAGATGAAAATACAAAGTGCGTTTAATCGGTTGATGGAAGGGAAGACAAGCTTTATTGTTGCACATAGATTGTCCACAATTGAACAGGCTGATACAATTCTTGTGATGAGAGATGGAAAAATCATTGAACAGGGCAATCATGAACAACTGTTGGAGAAACACGGTTTTTATGCACAGTTATATCAAAGCCAGTTTTCATAAATAGCTGTAAAATAGATTTGTACAATTTTTAGATGACTGTATTATAGCAGCCCGACAAGTGTATATGCTATATTGTATGCGAAGTAAATGGAATGGGGTGTTTATATGGCTGCTGAATATGTAAAAGATATGACAGAGGGCAAAGAGTTGTCTTTACTCATGCGTTTTTCGGCTCCGATGCTCGTAGGAAATATATTTCAACAGTTTTATAATATGGTTGATTCTATTATTGTAGGAAATTATGTTGGAGCCAATGCACTTGCAGCAGTAGGTGCAACAGGCTCTCTTAATTTTCTGTTTTTTTCACTATGCAATGGAATGGCAATGGGAATTGGAATACTTATTTCACAATACTTTGGTGCCAAAGATGAAGTATATTTGAGAAAATCGATATTCAATACAATTTATCTTATTGCCATAACAGGTATTTTGATGAGCTTACTGGGTATCATTTTGGCGAGACCGATTCTTATACTATTGCATACACCACAGGAAATCCTTGCTGATGCGGTTGTTTACATGCAGATTGTATGCGGCGGAATCTTAACAGTGGCTGCCTATAATGCAGTATCTGCTATTTTACGTGCTTTGGGAGATTCAAAAACACCGCTGATTTTTCTTGTTGCTGCAAGCTTTATAAATATTCTGCTTGATCTGCTTCTTGTAATCAGATTTGATATGGGAGTTATGGGGGTAGCAATTGCAACCGTCATTGCGCAAGCGTTTGCGGCTGTTGGCAGTTTATTGTTTGCCCTTACAAAAAATCCGTACTTCAAAATCAGTCGGGAAGAAATGCATTATGATAGTAAAATAATCTGCAATTGTGTTAGACTTGGTGTGCCTGTGGCAGCTCAGTCTGCACTGATTGCAGTATCATGTGTTGCACTTCAGGGAGCGGTCAACAAGTTCGGAGCAAGTGTTGTAGCAGCGTTTACGGCAACATCAAGAATAGAACAGCTTGTTCAGCAGCCATTCAATTCACTGGGCGCTGCTGTTTCGACGTTTTCTGGACAAAACATTGGTGCAAGAAAAATAGAACGTGTAAAAAAAGGATACTATGAGAGCATTATTATGATTACGGTATTTAGTGTTTTAATGCTTGCTGCAGCTTATATATTTGGAAATGACATTATGCGTCTGTTTGTAAAGGATGACACAGTTATCGACATTGGTGCTAAGGCACTTAAAATCACAAGTCTTATGTATTTTCCACTTGGAATGATTTATGTGACAAGAGGTCTCCTGAATGGTGCAGGTGATGCATTGTATGCAATGATAAATGGATTTATAGAGGTAGCAGGAAGAGTTGGATTTGCCAATTCACTTGTTCTTGTGTCGGCAATTGGCGTGTGGGGTATATGGTGGGCGACCGGGCTGACATGGGTGATTACAGGTGCCGCAAGTGTACTTCGATATAAACAGGGAAAGTGGAAGAATATGTCTGCATTTTAGCTATTGTATATATGCATATCCTTTTTGTGACATTTGTCATTTGACAGGTTCATGGCGGTATGATAGTATTTGTATCGTTGAGTATATCGATGGACGACATATAAGACGCCATATATGTCGTCCAATATAAGTTATTGAATCTATCAAAGTGTGAGAGGAAAAGGATATGGAAGAAAATCAGATGATTGAAAAGAAAAAAGGAAGCGCAGCGGGTTGGCTAAAAGGAATCGGTTACAGTTTGTTAATGATTGTTATTTTTTATGCAATACAGTTTGCAATTGCGATTCCGGTTATGCTTGTGTATATGTTTCAGTATATGTCGGGAATCGATGCCTCGGCCGGTATTGATCCACAGGCACTTGTACAGTATGTTACGGATGCAGGTGGCATGACAGTTATCACCGCCTGTTCTACAGTTGTAACAGCAATTGTATTTGGATTATGGTATTATTTCAAGTATGGGAAAAAAAGTCAAAGAAAGCTTTCTACAACAATGCGGGAGTCATTTGCTCCAAAGAAAGTAATTTTATATATTATAGCTGCATTTTTTTGCTTTTTGATGGCACTGAATGTAGTATCAATTATTAATATTGTTTCACCAGAATCATATTCTGCCTATGAGAACGCAATGCAGATGATATCGAGTGGAAATCAGGGAATTTTGCTTTTAACAGTTGTCGTTCTTGCACCGATTGGAGAGGAATGTATTTTTAGAGGTCTTTTACTGAAAAAGTTCAGAAACTACATTTCGCCGCTTTGCTCCATTCTTATCTGTGCTGTGATGTTTGGTGTATTTCATATGAATCTTGTGCAGGGGATTTATGTGCTTTTTGTTGGAACAGTAGCTGGTTATGCAGCATACAAATCAGACTCCGTTTTGCCTGCAATATTTATTCATCTTGTATATAATTTTTCTTCATTTTTGCTACAGCTTTTCCCAGAGAGCATATTATCGAATGATCTTGTCTGGGTTTTTGCACCATTAGTTCCGCTTGTTTTGGAGATTTTGTTATTTAAGGCTTTTGGAATGAGAATCAGTTTTAAGTCAACAGAACAGGAAGCTGAATAATATGAAAGAAAAACTGGAGCCATTAACAGAAAGCTATTTTTTTATTTTACTGTGTCTCCTACAGGAGCCAATGCATGGGTATGGAATTATGAATGAGGCAATGCGTCTGTCGGGTGGCAGAGTCATAATTGGTTCCGGTACAATGTATGGCGCAGTTAACAATATGCTAAAAAGAGGCTGGATTGCAGAAACAGAACAATCCGGCTTTGCTGACAAAAAAAGAAGAATGTATCATTTGACCGAGAAGGGAAAAGAAATACTGTCTGATGAGATTGAACGACTGAATGAGCTTACGGAGTGCGCCAGACAGATTCTCGATACATGCAAAGGAGAGTCGATATGAAAAGAATATCATTTGCGGCATACTTGGCATGGAATTATGATAAAGAGGTTCTTGCGCTTAACAGAAAGAGTGAGCGTGGCTGGCAGCTCATAAGAGGTGGCTGCTTTTGCAGTAAGTTTGAAAAGGATTTGTCTCATCGTTATGTTTATCAGATAGATTACAATCCCGGAATTAGAAAACGGCCTGAGGAAACAGAACGCTATATTGATATGTTTGCATGTCAGGGATGGGAGTTCATTAATATAACATTCAATGGCTGGGTGTATTTTAGAAGACTGTATGAAGAAAATATTTCATCTGAACTGTGCGAAATATATACTGATGAAGCTTCTTATCTTGCCATGCTGGAACGCTGGATTATGTTCGCAAGAATTGCACAGGTGATTGAATTTGTGTGCTGTATAACGCAATTGTATGTTTTTTCAAAAGTACGTGACATGGAATGCTTGTGGGTTTCTGGATTTGCTATTTGTGCCCTAGCTTTTATTCAGTGGGGGATTGGAAAAATGAGAAAAAAGACAAGACATAAATAAATACAATATTCAGACAAATTAAAAAATATACAGAAATGTTTACAGAATTCCACATTTAAGTTATAATAAACCTATCATATTAATTGGAGGGATAGGGAATGAGAAAATATGTTGCAGAGTTTATTGGTACTATGGTTTTAGTTGTTTTTGGATGTGGTAGTGCGGTTGCGGCAAATACGCTGTTGGGTTATGCTGGACAGCCGATTCCGTTAGCATTATCAACGTTATTGATTGCTTTTGCATTTGGTCTTTCGATTGTTGCAATGGCTTATTCAATCGGTAATATCTCTGGATGTCATATCAATCCGGCAGTATCACTTGCCATGCTGATTATTGGAAAACTTCATCTGGCAGACTTCATTGGCTATGTTGTTGCACAAATTATTGGTGCAATTGCAGGAGCAGGAATTCTGGTATTTATGTTTGGCAGTAATGAAAGTCTTGGAACGAACGGTTATGACACAGCCAGTGCATTGGGTATTAATGCAGGACAGGCGTTTGTTGTGGAAGTGATTTTAACATTTGTATTTGTTATTGCTATTTTAGGTGTCACTTCAAAATCAGAAAATGGAGCGGTAACAGGTCTTGTGATTGGTCTTACTTTGGTGTTAGTACATATTTTGGGAATTCCGTTTACTGGAACAAGTGTTAATCCAGCAAGAAGTCTTGGACCGGCTATTTTGGCAGGTGGAGAAGCAATTTCGCAGGTGTGGGTATTTATTCTGGCACCGCTTGCAGGAGCAGCTTTAGCAGCAGTGGTTTACCGTTTACTTGCAAAAAAAGAATTAACTTTTGTTGATGCTGAATAAATAAACAGAAAAAAACCGTGTATTGCAGACTGAAATAGGATGGTCTGCAATACACGGTTTTTTGTGCAATAAGACAGCTGGCAGAAATCGAGCATGCTCAATTTGAAATATTGCTTATGATGAGAAAATGTGATAGCATATGAAGGGAAATTACTATGGAGATGTGAAAATGAAAAAATATTCATTATATCTTTTTGATTTTGATTACACACTTGCCAATTCAGAGGCAGGAATAGTAGGATGCTTTGAACATGTATTTGAAATCAATGGAATTACCGGAATTGAAAGAGATGCAATTAAGCGAACAATAGGGATGCGTCTTGAGGATGAATTTTGTCTGCTCACAAATACAGATGACAGTGAACGGCTGGATTTGTTCCGAAAACAATTTGTTGAAAAAGCAAATGAAATTATGACTGCCCGTACGGAGCTGTTTCCACAAACACTACCCATGCTGAAACGCTTAAAAGCTTCTGGTGCCAAAATTGGGATTATATCTACAAAGCAAAGATTTCGTATTCAGGAAACAATTGAGAAATATGAAATGCAGAAATTGATTGATCTTGTAATTGGGGCGACAGATGTACAGGATGCAAAGCCGTCACCAGAAGGAATATGGAAGGCTTTAGATTATTTTAAGATTAAAAAAGAAGATACTCTTTATGTTGGAGACAGTCTGATTGATGCGAAGGCAGGTCAAAATGCAGAGGTTGATTTCGCGGCTGTTCTGACCGGAACAACGAGACGTGAAGAATTTATTCCATATCCAAGTGTGCTGATTATGGATACATTTGATGAATTGTAAATGTAAAATCACTTGATTTTTGGAAGCTATATAGGGGAAGGTTATGAAACTTGTATTTATCAGACATGCAGATCCGAATTACGAAATTGACTCCCTGACAGAAAAGGGATGGCGAGAGGCAAAGCTTCTGGCAACATATGTTGCAAAATGGGATGTTAAGAAATTCTATTGCTCGCCACTTGGCCGAGCGAGAGCGACAGCAGGAGTTACACTTGATTTGATGCATCGACAAGCACAGACTTGTGACTGGATGAGAGAATTTGAAGCACCGGTTCTTGATCCAGAATCCGGGAAGCGACGTATCCCGTGGGATTTGAAGCCTGCTTACTGGACAAAACAGCCGGAATTTTTTGATAAAGATGCATGGTTCAAAACACCGATTATGCAGACTGGCGACGTAGAAGCAGAGTATAAAAGAGTATGTGCCGGAATTGATGAAATAATCAAGCAACACGGCTATATGAGAAATGAGAATTATTATCAGTCCATATCACCGAATACAGATACGATTGTTTTGTTTTGCCATTTTGGAGTCACTGCTGTCATGATGTCTCATATTTTGAACATTCCAACTCCGCTTGTATGGCAGGGATTTTGTATTCCGCCGACAGGTGTAACTGTTTTGCAGACAGAGGAACAGTCAAGGGGAACAGTTTATTTTCGATGCAGATGTCTGGGAAGTACTACTCATTTGTATAAAGGCAGTGAACCGGTATCAAATTCAGGAATGTATGCAGAAATGCATCCGGTAATTAAGGAGACAGAAAATGAGTCTGGAAATAAATTGTGAGTCATGCGGTAATTATATTTATGATGAAGAGTTTGAAGAGTATTACTGTCAGATGAATCTTGATGAAGATGAGTATGGGCGTATGCTTGGCAACTCTAATTATCGTTGCCCGTACTTTCAATTCAATGATGAGTACAAAGTTGTACGTAAGCAAATGTAATGTAGGCTAAGTGGAACTGAAGGATATATATGAAGGTGTTTCGAATGGAGAAGAGGGCTACCAGGGTTATTAGATGCATTTGTTTTATTTTGATGTTGTCAGCTGGCGCAATGTTGTTGACAGCTTTTTTTTGTAACCATAGAGATTCAAAATTTCAGGATCTGGATTGCAAAATGCTGAATGATTCATGGAACTATGATATACCAGATGGACAGACACTTGTATTTAAAACACCGGAAGATTTGGCACCATATTTGAATGGTGATGAGACTACAGTCAGAATTTACCGTACATTACCTGAAGATATTCCGCCTGGATTTGAACTTGGATTCCGCTTGAGTTTGCAGGGTGTACGTATACTTATTGATGGAAGAGATGTTTACGAGTATGGGCATGAAAAATATCCTTTGTGGAAAACGGGAGGAAGCCAATATGTATTTATTCCACTTGACAAGGATTGTGCCGGAAAAAAAATTGAGGTTATACTGGATTCGCCATATAGGAGCTGTAAAGGAATCGTAAACGAGTTTTATTTTGGAAATCGTAGTGCCATTATGGGGAAAATCAATGACATTTTCGGACCAAGAAATGCAATTGCAACTTTGTTTTTAATTGTTGGAAGTCTTCTGATTATTGGTCATTTTATTATCTGGTTGTTGAATGGACATAGCAGTTTGAAGTTTCTGCATCTTGGAATGTTTGTTGTATTACTTTCGTTGTGGCTTTTGATTGAAGGTAAAATTGTTCAGTTTACAATAGGAAACAGCTATCTATTGCATGGGATTTCAGTCTTATCCATGCTTTTATTCCCAATTCCGATATTAAAATATACTGATATTGTACAAAAATATCGATATAGAAAATTATTTTTGCTTATGGAGGGCTGTGTTTGTTTAAATACATCGATTGTTATGGTTTTACAGGTGCTTCATATTGCTGATTTATTTGAGACAGCGGTTTCAGGACAACTATTGATCGTTGCAGGAGCTATGCTGATTAGTATTACAACAATACTGTGCATGTTCAAATACAGGGATACAAGAGTGCGGATGCTTTTGATTGGCCTAGCTGGACTGGTGCCTTTTGGAATGGCAGAGATTGTTTTTCAGTACTGGAATCCAAGTTATTTAAAAAATGGCTATATTTCCAGCTACGGATTTGCATTTTTTATTACAATTATGATTTATGATTCTGTTCGAAGTATATTAACTTTAGAAAGTGAGAAGGAAAAGGCAGTAACCGATAATTTGAATAAAAGCATTTTTCTGGCAAACATGACACATGAAATACGAACACCAATGAATGCGATTGTAGGTATGTCGGAATTACTTATTCGTGCAACGGATATACCTGAACGTGAAAGAGAATACATCCGTACAATTCATAATGCATCTGGAAATCTTCTTGATATTATTAATGATATTCTTGATTATTCAAAATTTGCGGCAAATAAATATGATATGCTTGAAGAAACCTATTCCTTAAATGAACTGGTAATCAATATTCGAGATATGGTTGCAAATTCTGCAGAGGATAAAAATCTTCTGTTCGAAATTAGGTGGAATCCGCAACTTCCAAGTACGCTGATTGGAGATGCAGGACGAGTGCAGCAGATTTTAGTGAATATACTGAATAATGCAGTTAAATATACAGATGAAGGCTCTATACGTCTGGATATATCTTATACTCCATTGCCGGACAGCAGAATAATGCTTCATTTTATTGTTACAGATACAGGTATTGGAATACGAGAGGAAGATCAAAAGCATCTGTTTGAAGAATTTACGAGAGTTAATGAAAAACGCAATCGAGAAAAAGAAGGGACAGGACTTGGACTTGCCATTTCCATGGAACTTGCGAGACTGATGCAAGGTACAATATCGTTAAAAAGTGAATATGGAAAAGGAAGCAGTTTTGATATTACAATTGAGCAGAAGGTTTCTAACTATACGTATGCAGTGAGCAATAATCGCCCATGGCAGTACTGTGCTTATATTTTGTTTGAGGGAGAAGAACGTGAATATATTGCTGAAATGCTGAAATCCATGCAGATACTCGTATCTGGAGAGACAGAGTTATATCATGCACCGGATACGGAAAATACGATTATTGTTTTTAGGATAAAGGAGGATTTGGATCATTATCGAGCTTGTTGGAAAACAAGGTTTCAGAAAGCAAAAATAATAGGTCTTTCTACAATGAAAGAAATCTCAGAGAATGAAGACAATATACTGGAAGATAAAACAGCAATTGTCCATAAGCCGGTATTACCGACTGAAATTATGAATTTACTGCGAGGAGAAGAGAAAAAACAATCAGAATTTCTGCTGGAAAAAGAGTTTCAGGCACCGGATGTTAGAAGCCTGACTGTAGATGATAACAGGGTAAATCTGACCGTCATTACAGAAGTATTAAAACGCTATGGGGTACAGGTGATTACAAAGGAAAATGCTAAATCTGCAATAGAATCTATCAAATCCGGTCAGAAATATGATATGATACTGATGGATTATATGATGCCGGATATTGATGGAAAAGAAGCGACACAGATGATTAGAAAAATGGATGGCTGTTCACAGAAAGAACTCCCAATTATTGCTTTGACTGCTGATGTTGTACGTGGAACACGTGAACGACTTTTGGCATGGGGAATGAATGAGTATCTGTCAAAACCATTAGATTTCAGAGAACTCGATACAGTTCTCAGAAAATATATACCGGAAGATAAAAGGGTTTATGGCGCAGATGCCATGCAGGCTTCGCAGAGTATAAAACGTTTATTTCGTAAAGAGGATAACATAGATGAAGAGTCCGCAATGCGGCAATGTATGAATGACAGCAACATGTATCGTTTGATTGTTGAAACTTTTGCAGAGGAAAGTCTCGAGATGCAGGCTAATCTGAATTGTGCATTTGAAAAAAGAGATTGCAAGAATTATGGGGTATATGCACATGGACTGAAAAGTGCATCCGCGTCTGTTGGAGCAGAGGATGTCAGAAAGTATGCATATGAGATGGAAATGTTTGCAAAACAAAATCAATGGGAACAGATTACGGAGCAGCATGAAGGGTTGATTACTGCTATAGAGCAATTAAGAATATTAGTACAAAAAAGATTAGGTAATAAATAATAAGCAAAGGCGGGAATTGGAATGAAAGGAATTATTATACCAGAGGGTTACAAAAGCCCACAAAGCATTAAAGAAACAGAAATCGCGATTAAAGATGTAAAGGATTATTTTGAACGTGCACTTGCAAAGGAATTGAATCTTACCAGAGTGTCAGCACCGTTGTTTGTCAAACCAGAATCGGGTTTGAATGATAATCTGAATGGTGTGGAACGACCTGTATCATTTGGCATTAAGGAACAGGGAGATGCCATAGTGGAAATTGTACATTCTCTTGCAAAATGGAAACGGATGGCTTTAAAAAAGTATGGATTTGAACATGGAGAAGGACTATATACCGACATGAGTGCCATTCGCCGTGATGAGGATACCGATAATCTTCATTCGCTGTATGTGGATCAATGGGACTGGGAACGAATTATAGATAAGAATGAGAGAAACGAAGAAACACTGAGAACAATTGTTTGCAAAGTCTATGAGGCATTGAAAAATACAGAGGTATTTGTAAATGCACGTTATCCGGAAATTAAGAAAATTCTTCCCGAAAATATTACGTTTATAACTACACAGGAGCTTGAGAACAGATGGCCTGACTGCACATCAAAAGAAAGAGAAAACAACATTGCCAAGGAGTATGGTGCTGTATTTTTGATGAAAATAGGAGGCAAGCTTGAATCGGGTGAAAGGCATGATGGAAGAGCACCTGATTACGATGACTGGGAATTGAACGGAGATATTATTGTTTATTATCCGGTTCTTGATAGCTCTCTTGAATTGTCATCAATGGGAATTCGTGTTGATGAAGCTTCTTTACAGATGCAGCTTGAAATAGCAGGGTGTCCTGAACGTGCAAAGCTTCCGTTCCAAAAGGCGATTCTTGACAAACAGCTCCCTTATACGATTGGTGGAGGCATTGGTCAGTCAAGAATTTGTATGTTTTTCCTACGCAGAGCGCATATTGGAGAGGTACAGAGTTCAATCTGGCCTGATGAGGTTATGGAATATGCACAAATGCATGATGTGAGTCTGCTTTAGAGATGCAATGCGCAATTTACATGTTTTGCAGCAATTCATTGACAACTCATATGGAAATGGTATAGAATTGTACGCGGATATTTTATGATAACAACTGCCTTAAATAGGCGTTTAGGAGGAAGTACAGTGCAGAAATACGGTGTAAACGAATTAAGAAAAATGTTTTTGGAGTTTTTTGAGAGCAAGGGACATTTGGCCCTGAAGAGCTTTTCTCTTGTACCCCATAATGACAATAGCTTATTGTTGATCAATTCAGGAATGGCTCCCTTAAAACCATATTTTACCGGACAGGAAATTCCTCCAAGGAATCGTGTGACAACCTGCCAGAAATGTATTCGTACAGGAGATATTGAGAATATTGGAAAAACTGCCAGACATGGTACGTTTTTTGAAATGCTTGGTAATTTTTCGTTTGGCGATTATTTTAAACATGAAGCGATTGGGTGGACATGGGAGTTTCTGACACAGGTTGTTGGTCTGGAAGCTGACCGTCTGTATCCGTCTGTATATCAAGATGATGATGAAGCATTTGAAATTTGGAACAAAGAAATAGGAATTCCTGCTGAACGTATTTTTAGATTTGGAAAAGAGGATAATTTCTGGGAGCATGGTTCCGGACCATGCGGACCATGTTCAGAAGTGTATTATGACCGTGGAGAAAAGTATGGATGTAAAAAGCCCGGCTGTACAGTTGGATGTGAATGTGATCGTTATATTGAAATTTGGAACAACGTGTTTACTCAGTTCGATAATGACGGTAAAGGAAACTATACGGAGTTAGAGCATAAGAATATTGATACAGGTATGGGTCTGGAGCGCCTGGCAGCAGTTGTTCAGGATGTGGATTCTATTTTTGATGTAGACACGATTTATGCACTGCGCAGCAAAGTATGTGAGCTTGCAGGTAAAGCATATCATGAAAAGAATGAATGGGATGTTTCTATCCGAATTGTAACAGATCATATTCGTTCGGCATCATTTATGATTTCTGATGGAATCATGCCTTCTAATGAGGGAAGAGGCTATGTCCTCAGAAGAATTATCCGACGTGCTTCCAGACATGGAAGGCTACTCGGAATTAATGGAATGTTTCTTGCAAAACTCAGTGAAACAGTCATTGAGGGCTCAAAGGATGGCTATCCTGAGCTGGAAGAAAAAAAGGACTTTATTTTTAATGTTCTAACGCAGGAAGAAGCAAAGTTCAATAAGACCATTGATCAGGGCTTGAACATCTTGAATGAGATGTGCTCGAGAATGTCAGAACAGGGAGAAAAGGTACTTTCTGGTGCAGATGCATTTAAACTGCATGACACGTATGGATTTCCACTTGATTTGACAAAGGAAATTCTTGAAGAGAAGAATTATTCTGTCGATGAAGATGGATTTGTAGCAGCAATGCAGGAACAGAAGGAACAGGCAAGAAAAGCAAGAAAAGTAACGAACTATATGGGTGCAGATGCAACTGTTTATGAAGGAATTGATACTACAATTACATCAGAGTTTATTGGCTATGATAAATTACAGGCAGATGCAAAGATATCAGTACTGACAACTGAAACAGAAATAACAGAAGCACTGACAGACGGTCAGGTCGGAACCGTAATAGTTGAAAAAACACCGTTTTATGCGACAATGGGTGGACAGAGTGCAGATATAGGAGAAATTGTATCTGAAAATGGTTCGTTTCGTGTAGAAGATACGATTAAACTACCCGGCAATAAAATTGGTCATGTTGGTATGATGACAAAAGGAATGTTCAAGAGTGGGGATTTGGTAACTCTTAAAGTTGATGAGAATAACAGAAGTGCAACATGTAAAAATCACAGTGCAACGCATTTGCTGCAGAAGGCTCTTAGAACAGTGCTAGGCACACATGTTGAACAGGCTGGTTCGTTTGTGAATGGGGACAGACTTCGTTTTGACTTCAGCCATTTCGTTGCTATGACACCAGATGAACTTGCAAGAGTTGAAAAAATAGTAAATGAAGAAATCACTGCCGGCCTTATTGTCAATACCGAAGTTATGTCGATTGAAGATGCAAAGAAAACAGGTGCGATGGCTCTGTTTGGCGAAAAGTATGGGGATACGGTTCGTGTCGTAAAAATGGGTGATTTTTCAGTGGAATTGTGTGGTGGTACACATGTGAAAAATACAAATACCATTACAGCATTTAAGATTCTTTCAGAGTCAGGAATTGCTGCGGGAGCCAGACGTATTGAGGCATTGACCGGTGAGGGTGTGTTTGCATATTACAAGGATTTGGAGAATACACTTAATGAAGCTGCCTGCATTGTAAAGACAAATCCATCACTATTGATTGAAAAGCTGACACATATGCAGTTAGAAATGAAAAATCTGCAGAGCGAGATTGATTCATTGAAGAGCAAAGCTGCAAAAGATGCTCTTGGAGATGTGATGAATCAGGTTGTTGAAGTGAAAGGTGTAAAACTGCTTGCAGCTAAAGTGGCAGATGTTGATATGAACGGTTTGAGAGAACTTGGTGACCAGATGAAAGATAAGCTTGGAGAGGGCGTGGTAGTCATTGCTTCGGTATCAGATGGAAAAGTTAATCTGATTGCGATGGCAACTGACGGTGCAATGGCACAGGGTGCTCATGCAGGAAATTTGATTAAGGGCATTGCTGCACTTGTTGGTGGCGGCGGTGGCGGACGCCCGAATATGGCACAGGCCGGTGGAAAAAATCCGGCAGGTATTGATGCATGTATCGCGGAAGTAAAGCATGTGCTTGAGACACAAATTAAATAGAGTTTATCAAAAAAATGTGAAAAACTGTTGACGAAATGCAAAAATATGTTATAATTTACTATAGTGCAATTGTCTGAACTATCAGACAAAATACCCTACAGTCGTATGCTGCACAATATAGGACTTGAGGGGAGGTTAGGTGTGAGACTATGTCAAATGTAATCGTAAAAGATAATGAGACTTTAGATAGCGCTTTACGTCGTTTTAAGAGAAACTGTGCTAAGGCCGGTATCCAGCAGGAGATTCGTAAGAGAGAACATTACGAAAAGCCAAGCGTAAAACGTAAGAAGAAATCTGAAGCAGCAAGAAAACGTAAATATAATTAATGTTTTCAATAATCCCTGGTTATTAATTAGCCAGGGATTTTAATATTTGGACGAGGAGCTTAACGATGGAAAACGTATTGTGTGAGGATATTCGTTTCTTAACATCAAGGGCATTATGGGAAATGGAAAATCTGATAAAATGTATTCCGAATGATCTGCTTAATAAAAGGTATGATGGAATTCCAATGTGGAAATTTGTTTATCATACATTATATTCCATGGATCGATGGTTCATAAATCCATGTGATTCATCATACTGCAGTCCGGAGTTTCATACAGATACACTTGCCAATCTGAATGTGATTCCAAAAGATGAAGCTTTGAAAGTTGAACAGCTGGAGCGGTATTATTATAGAATAAAGAAGAAAATTGAACAATATGTTCTTGAACTGACAGATTCTGAACTTGCAGAAAAACCGGAAAACTGTGATATGACAAGATTCCGTTTGATACTTGGTCAGTATCGACATTGGCATCGCCATATGGGCATCATATACGGTTTTATAGTTGAGGATACTGGCAAATGGCCATATGTGTTAAATATGTCCGGAGAATATCCGAGTGAGGAAATGCCAAATTATTATTAAAAGAACTTTCGGTTATGTGAATAGCCGGAAGTTTTTTTTCATATGAATGAATAAGAAAACAACTGATATGAGGCTTATATGATTAATAAAAAACATATGCCGGTACTACTAAAAATGCTTGTGGCACTGTGTACTGCAGCTTCAGTAGTTGCAGCTGCAGCGGCAATCGAAATTTATATGGGAATACAGCCTGTATATGCCACAGAAGAAAATGAGACAGAAAGCATATCCGAAAATGACATAAATACAACTTGGGATGATTCTGAAATCAAGCTGCAGGTGTCTGCACCGTCGGTAATTTTAATGGAAGCCTCAACAGGAAAAGTAATATATGAGCAGAATGCAGATGAAGTTTTATATCCTGCCAGTGTGACAAAGATTATGACACTCCTTCTGATATTTGATGCGTTGGAGCAGGGAACCATTCAACTGACTGATATGGTAAGCACCTCTGAATTTGCTGCTTCAATGGGAGGCTCACAGGTGTTTTTGGAGGCAGGAGAAGAACAGAGCGTAGAAACAATGATAAAATGTATTGCGATTGCGTCAGCAAATGATGCATGTGTGGCGATGGCTGAGTATTTATGCAAAAGTGAAGCAGCATTTGTGAATCAAATGAATCAGCGTGCAGCAGGGCTTGGGATGACAAATACACATTTTGTCAATTGTAATGGATTGGATACTGATAATCATATGACAACTGCACGTGATATTGCGTTAATGTCCAGAGAATTGATAACAGAATACCCACAGGTTGAGAAGTATTCCATGATATGGATGGAAAATATCATACATAAAACTTCCAGAGGCGAAAGTGAATTTGGTTTGACAAATACAAATAAACTAGTTCGACAGTACAGTTATGCAACTGGTTTGAAAACTGGCTCAACAGGACTGGCAAAGTATTGTGTTTCGGCTACGGCGCGTTTGAATGATATAGAATTAATTGCAGTTGTCATGAAAGCACAAGATCATAAAGTGCGTTTTCGGGATGCAGTTACGCTTTTGAACCATGGTTTTTCAATATGCAGACTGTATAAAGATGAAAATAAGGAAAAATTGCAGAAAATACAGGTGAAGGGCGGCGTAGCTGACTTGGCAGGTTTGGCTTACGAAGGAGAGTTCAGATATCTGGCATGCGAAGGAGAAGATATTGGACAGATTGAAAAAAAGATTATTCTTGCCGAAAGTGTTAATGCGCCGGTTATAGCTGGTCATGCAGCGGGAGAAGCAGTATATTATCTGAACGGAGAGAAGATAGGAAGCATTCCGGTTCTGTATACAGAGAGTGTTGAAGAAGCAGAATATGCAGACTGCTTAAAGAACTGTGTGGGAGCATGGTTACTATAAAACTAGATAAAGTACTTTTCTAATCAAAAAACATATGGTATAATACTAAATGTTGTAGTATGTAGAAAATGAGTTCTGCCATACACAATGATGTTACAGTGAAAGTTGGGGGTATTATGAATACAGCGGTTTTGGTGGCTATCATCCTTGCTTTATTACTTGTGTGCGTGGTTGTATATACAGAAAGCAATGGGTTTACTGTAACTGAGTATACCTACATTTCGGAAAAACTGAAAGTAGCCGAATTTAATATTGTATTCCTTTCTGATCTTCATGATACAGATTATGGAAAGGAAAATGATGTGCTCGTCAGGGAAATTGATAAAATACATCCAGATGCGATTGTGTTTGCCGGGGATATGGTCACCTCCTGCATGGAAATGGAATATAATTATGAACCAACGCTGCGTTTTATTGCTCGACTTGCAGCTAAATATCCTGTTTATTATGGTATGGGAAATCATGAGGAACGTTTTCGCAGAGAATCGAAGAAATTTCCGGGTAAATATGCAGACTTAACGATGCAGCTTCGTAAGATAGGAGCTCCTATACTTGAAAATGAAAAACGTTTTTTACAAAAAGCCGGAATTGTAATATATGGTTTGGATTTAGAGCATGCGTATTATCGAAAGGTTAAAACAAAATTCATTCCGGATGATTATCTGAATCGGATTTTTGGACCGGTTGAGGCAGATAGGGTTTCCATTTTATTGGCACATAATCCGGAACAGTTTGAACAGTATGCAAAATGGAGACCAGACCTTGTTCTTGCAGGACATGTGCATGGCGGGATAGTTAATCTGCCGTTCCTTGGTGGCGTGATATCACCGCAGCTGAAGCTTTTTCCAAAATATGATGCGGGACTATTCCATTCAGGAAATTCCACAATGATATTGAACAGAGGAATTGGAACACACACCATTCCTATTAGGATATTCAATAAAGCGGAGATTGTTAGTATTAAGATTTGTAATGACAAAAGAATTGACAGGGGAGAGAAAAAATGAGTTTAACAGTAAAATTGCAGGTCTTTGAAGGACCACTTGATTTGTTATTACACTTGATTGAAAAGAATAAAGTAGATATTTATGATATTCCTATTTCGATTATTACAGATCAATATCTGGAATATATTAAACAGATGGAGACAGAAGACTTAAACATTATGAGCGAATTCCTTGTGATGGCAGCAACACTTTTGGATATAAAATGCAAAATGCTGCTTCCAAAGGAAGTAAATGAAGAGGGCGAAGAGGAAGATCCAAGAGCAGAACTTGTTGAGAAACTGATAGAGTACAAGCTATACAAGTATATGTCTTTTGAGCTTCGAGACAGGCAGGTAGATGCAGTTAAAACACTGTTCAAAGATCCGACACTTCCAAAGGAAGTGGAAGAGTATTCCCAGCCAATTGATTATGAGAAACTTGTTGGAGATATGGATTTGTCCAAATTGAACCAGATATTTAAATCCATCATAAAAAAACAGGTAGACAAAATTGATCCGGTTAGAAGTCAGTTTGGTAAAATTGAAAAAGACGAGATTAATCTGGAAGAAAAAACTGCATATATAGAACAATATGTCCATGCGCACAAACGCTTCAGTTTTAGAAATCTATTAGAAAAGCAAAATTCAAAAATGGATATCGTTGTAACATTTTTGATAATTCTTGAGATGATGAAAACAGGAAATATCATGATAATTCAGGAAGATTTATTTGATGATATTATTATTACATCACAAATTGCAGCATAAAGTACGGAATATAAGATAATAAGCGGGGTTGAGAACGTGTCGGAAGTAACAGAACAGGAAATGGATCAGATAGAGAATTGTGAAAAGGAAGAAACAGAAATTGAACTTGTTCCAATAGAAAATCCGGAGGCTGTGATAGAGGCTGTTTTATTTACTATGGGAAATTCAGTAGAGATTAAGAAGCTTGCTCGTGTGATTGGAAGAAATGAGTCTGAGACGCTGGATATCATTCGTCATATGAAAGAAGCCTATGATACCAGTCTAGATAAAGGAATTACGTTGATGGAATTGGAGTCTGCTGTGCAAATGTGTTCAAAGAGTGAAATGTATGAGCATGTTGTAAAGATTGCTAAAACACCAAAAAACTATGTTTTGACAGATACTTTACTGGAAACACTTTCGATTGTTGCATATAAGCAGCCGGTTACAAGGCTCGAAATAGAAAAAATCAGAGGGGTTAGTTGTGACCATGCAGTGAACAGACTGGTGGAATTCGGATTGATTACGGAGCTTGGAAGACTGGATGCTCCGGGAAGACCTCTTTTATTTGGGACAACAGAAGAGTTTCTGAGAAGCTTTGGGGTGAAGTCGTTGGATGAGCTGCCGATGGCCGCACCGGAAAGACTTGAGGAATTTAAAAAAGAAGCAGCAGAAGAAATACAATTAAAACTAGATATATAGGCTGAGGCAAAACATATGACAATGGATGATTTGAAGGTTGGAGAAGAAGGAACTATTAAAGAGGTTACCGGTGAAGGCGTATTACGGCTGCGATTTCTTGATATGGGTCTGATACCAAGAACCAAGGTTAAAATTCAGAAGATTGCACCATTGGGCGACCCGATACAAATTTGTATCAGAGGATATGAGCTTACGCTTAGAAGAGAAGATGCCCGAAAAATAGTAATTGAAAGTGAGGAAGCTGAATAATGATTTTTGCATTGGTTGGTAATCAGAATTGCGGGAAAACCACATTATTTAATGCATTGACCGGTTCTAATCAGCATGTAGGTAATTTTCCGGGTGTAACAGTTGATCAGAAGATGGGAGAAATGAAGTATGTCAAGGATTGCTCAGTAGTTGATTTGCCGGGTATTTATTCCATTCGACCGTATACAACTGAAGAAATAGTGACTAGAGATTTTGTTCTGAATCAGAAGCCTGATGGCATCATCAATATTATTGATGCAACCAATATAGAACGAAATCTCTATTTGAGTCTGCAGCTTCTTGAACTGCATATTCCAATGGTAATTGTTTTGAATATGATGGACGAAGTTAGAAATAATGGTGGCTCCATAGATGTGCAGCAGATGAGCACGAGAATGGGAGTGCCGGTAATTCCAATCAGTGCAGTAAAAAATGAAGGTATTTCTGAAGTTGCTGACAAAATTGAAGAGATTGCCAAAAACAGGATACTTCCGATGGTTATGGATTTTTGCCCAACAGGTCCGGTGCATAGATGTATTCATGCTGTGTGCCATTTGATAGAAGATCATGCACAATCAGTAGGAATCTCTGCAAGGTTTTGTGCAACGAAGTTGATTGAGGGAGACAAATCATTTGCTGAAAATCTGGCACTTAATCAGAATGAAAAAGAATTGCTAGAGCACAGCGTTTTGGAAATGGAACATGATACAAAGCTTGACCGAAATGCAGCACTTGCCGAAATGCGTTATGATTTTATTGAAGCTGTATGTAAGGATACTGTTGTAAAATGCAAAGAAAGCAAAGAACATAAACGCAGCATGGAAATTGATAGGATACTGACTGGAAAATATTCTGCATTTCCGACTTTTATTGGTATTATGTTTCTTGTGTTCTTTTTAACATTTAATGTGATAGGAAAGTATCTGTCCAGCTTGCTTGCAAGTGGGATTGATTTTGTAACAATGATTGTAGATCAGGGACTGACGGCATATGGATTAAATGAAGTTGTGCACAGTCTGCTGATTAATGGTGTGTTTGCAGGTGTTGGCAGTGTCTTAAGTTTTCTTCCGATTATAGTTGTCCTGTTTTTTTTCCTGTCTGTCTTGGAAGATACCGGATATATGGCTAGAATTGCATTTGTTATGGACAAGGTTTTGCGTAAAATCGGATTATCAGGCCGGAGCTTTGTTCCGATGCTGATTGGGTTTGGGTGCAGTGTTCCAGCGATTATGTCGACAAGAACTCTGGCATCAGAAAGAGATCGAAAGATGACGATTCTTTTGACTCCATATATGAGCTGCTCGGCAAAAATTCCTATCTATGCTGTCTTTTGTGCGGCTTTTTTTGACAAATATCAGGCAGTTGTTATGCTTGGTTTATATTTTTCCGGAATGCTGTTGGCGGTAATAGCGGCACTACTGCTAAAGGGGACAATATTCAAAGGAAAACCTATTCCGTTCGTTATGGAACTTCCTAATTACAGACTTCCGTCAGTGAAAAGCGTACTGCTCCTTATGTGGGAAAAAGCAAAAGATTTTTTGCAGAAAGCATTTACTGTTATTTTTATTGCGACAATAATTATTTGGTTTTTACAAACATTCGATTTGAAGCTGAATGTTGTAAGAAACAGTGCAGACAGTTTACTGGCATTAATTGGTCAGTGGCTTGCACCGATTTTTGCACCGTGCGGGTTTGCCGACTGGAAAATTGTAACCTCTTTGATTTCCGGTTTCACCGCGAAGGAAGCAGTTGTCAGTACAATGAGTGTATTAATGGATGTTGGAACCTCAGAGCTTAATCATGCACTATCGATGTTATTCACACCACTGTCAGCAACAAGCTTTTTATTGTTTACACTTCTATACACACCTTGTGTGGCTGCAGTTGCAACCATCAGGCGTGAACTTAAGTCGGGAATACAGACTCTTGGTGTAGTATTGACGCAGTGCGTGGTGGCGTGGTTTGTTGCGACGATGGTTTATCAAATTGGCAGTCGATTTTGACAGGTGGAATACTATGCTTGAAATATTGATATTAGTAATACTTGCTGTATGGCTTGTATATGCAGTCAGAAAAATACATAGAGACAGAAAAGCAGGGTTGTGTGTGGGCTGCGGAGCATGCAGAAACAGAATCCCGTGTTCGGATTTGCCGTGTAAAAGGAAAGAATATGTAAATGACAGGTCTGATAAATGATTTTTTTTCATATATTAAATCAATTCAAACTATGGGAAGTCTGTAAATGCTTTATGGAAAAAAAATAGCGATATTTGCGGCAGTTAATTTGATGGTTTTTGCAGCTGATTTGAAAAGCGAAATTCAGCTGTTTGTATCAGATGAACAGAAAAATGAGACAACTTTAAATGAAAGCGAGCTTTATGCCCGGTCGGCAATCCTGATGGATGCGTCATCCGGGCGTATTTTATTTGATAAAAACGGAGAGGAAAAGCTTCCTATGGCAAGTACAACAAAAGTAATGACATGTATTTTGGCATTGGAGTATGGAAATATAGAAGATATAGTGACAGTTTCTTCATATGCGTCCTCCATGCCTAAAGTGCATCTTGGAGTTAAGCCCGGAGAGTGTTATATGCTGAATGATTTGCTTTATTCTCTTATGCTGGAGTCACATAATGACAGTGCAGTTGTGATTGCAGAACATATTGGTGGAACAGTAGAAAATTTTGCAAAGATGATGAACCAGAAAGCACGTGATATTGGATGTTATGATTCGTATTTTATTACACCAAATGGATTGGATGCATCTGCAGTTATACAAACTTCAAATGGAAAAACTGAGATTAGAGAGCATTCCACAACAGCGTCAGATCTTGCAAAAATTCTATCATATTGCGTACTGCGCTCTCCGAAATGTGAAGAATTTCTTGAGATTACGAGAAAGGCATGCTGGAATTTCTCTAACATACAGAAAAGTTCAAATGATACATGGATAACGGGTGAACGAACATTTTCATGTACAAATCATAATGCCTTATTGACTATGATGGATGGTGTTCTGTCTGGAAAAACCGGATTTACCGGAAATGCCGGGTATTGTTACACAGGAATATTGGAAAATGGAGGGCGGTATTATACAGTAGCACTTCTTGCATGTGGGTGGCCAAATAATAAGCAATACAAATGGGAGGATACTAAAAAACTAATGAACTATGGAATGAGTCAATATGAATATCGTGAATTTTCGAGGCAGCCTTTACGGGAAGTAATGCAAAAACAGATTACAGCAGAAAACGGACAGACAGAATCGATTGGTGAACAGGCCATTGTACCTATTTATATAGAAGAAACAGAAAATGAAGATGGACAGAAAATCGATGGACTGCTATTAAAGAAAATGGAAACGGTAGAGGTCAGCTGTCAGTTAGCAGATCAATTGGAAGCTCCTATTGCGTATGGAGAACCTGTTGGATCAATTCGCTATGCATTGGATGGCATTGTATGGAAAACAGTTTATCTGAAATCAGGAGAAACGATAAAGAGAATTGATTATGCATGGTGTATTACAAAAATTTTTAACAGTTTTTTAACATGTACATAATTATGAAAAAGAATGCGTAAACAAACGAAATCTTCTGAAAAAAACACAGAAAATTCTTAAATTTATTACTATGCTTTGCGAAAAAGTTGTGTTATAATCTTAACTGTGCGTTATCGTACACAAAAACTGTTTAATAAAATATTTAATATAAAATGGAGGGCTGAACAAAATGAGTAATACTTCTCAAGCGAGTTTAAGAATCAATTCTTTGCTCGATGAAAACAGTTTTGTTGAAATTGGTGGCATGGTTACTGCCAGGGCAACTGATTTTAACATGGAACCGAAGGAAACTCCGGCAGACGGTGTTGTAACAGGTTATGGTCTTATTGATGGTAATCTGGTATATGTATACAGTCAGGATGCGTCTGTTATGGGTGGTTCTATAGGTGAAATGCATGCAAAGAAGATCGTTGGTTTATATGATCTTGCTTTGAAAATGGGTGCACCGGTAATTGGTTTGCTGGATTCTGCTGGTTTAAGACTGCAGGAAGCAACAGATGCACTTAATGGTTTTGGTGAAATCTATAAGAAACAGGCAATGGCTTCAGGCGTTATCCCACAGATTACAGCTGTATTTGGGAACTGTGGAGGCGGTCTTGCATTGTTCCCTGCTATGACAGATTTTACATTTATGGAAGAGAAGGGCGCAAAACTGTTTGTGAACTCTCCAAATGCTTTGGCAGGAAATAATGAAGCTAAAAATGACACGGCTGCTGCAAAATTCCAGAGTCAGGAGAGTGGTCTTGCTGATGTGGCTGCAGAAGCAGATATTTATGCACAAATCAGACAGCTTGTTACAATGTTACCTGCAAATAATGAGGAGAATGGTTCCTATGATGAGTGCACAGATGATTTAAATCGTGTTTGTGCAGAACTTGCAAATTGTGTAGGAGATACATCTATTGCATTATCTCAGATTGCTGATAATCAGGCTTATTTTGAAGTGAAAGCTAATTATGCAAAGGAAATGACAGTTGGATTTATCAAATTAAATGGAATGACAGTTGGTGCCGTCGCAAATCGTACAGAAGTGTATGATGCAGATGGAAAGGTTTCTGAGAAATTTGATGCCGCATTAACTCCGGCAGGCTGTACAAAGGCTGCAGAGTTTATTAACTTCTGTGATTCTTTTGATATTCCTGTATTATCTTTTACAAATGTAAAAGGCTTTGCAGCAACAGTTGATGCAGAAAAAGAAATTGCAAAGGCAGCTGCAAAATTAACATATGCATTCGCTAATGCAACTGTTCCAAAGGTAAATGTTATTATTGGACAGGCATTCGGAAGTGCTTATATTACAATGAACTCAAAGGCAATCGGCGCAGATTTGACATTCGCATGGGACAGCGCTTCTATTGGAATGATGGACGCAGAGCTTGCAGCAAAGATTATGTATGATGGTAAGGGTGCTGATGTTATTAAAGAAAAGACAGCAGCTTACAAAGAGCTTCAGACAAGTGCAGTATCTGCAGCAAAGAGAGGATATGTTGATCAGATTATTTTGTCTGCCGATACAAGAAAATATGTGATTGGAGCATTTGAGATGCTTTTTACTAAGAGAGAGGAACGTCCGGGCAAGAAACATGGAACAGTTTAGAAAGGGTATGGTGACACGTAATATGAAAAAAATAGTATCAGTATTATGTTTGATAGCCTGTCTCTTTGGATTATCCGGATGTGGTATTCTGGCAGAGAAGAAGCCTGTTGATCCTGATACAGCAAAACAGTTGGAAGCAACTGCACAGCTGGTAATTGAGAATGCATTCAATTATTTGGATGAGGCATCAGCAGAGGATTTGACCTCACAAGGTGCAGAGGCAATGGAAGTTGTATTTTCCAACAGCTTTAACCTGAAGGTAGCGGGTCAGGGAATGGTTGAAGCTTTCGGTTCATGGAACTCTGCTTTGAAAGAAATTGGTGAATATCAGAAAATTACTGGATATTCCGCATCCTATAATTCAAAGGGCAATGGGATCATTGTAATTGCTTATATTGAAGGCACAAAACGAACAGCACAGGTTGAGTTCGTATTTGATGATGACTTGTATCACACAATTGAATCCTGTGCAACAAATGTTGAATATACATTTGGAGAAAAGATGGAGAAGGCAGCTCTTAATACGCTGCTTGGTATGGGAACAGTTTTTGTTGTATTGCTTTTACTTTGCTTGATTATCAGCTGCTTTAGTTTTATACCTAAAATACAGGCTTCTTTAGCAAAGAAAAATGCACCGGAAGTTAAGGAAAGTGCAGTAAACAATACAATTGCTCAGATTGTAGAAAAGGAAGAGCTTGTGGATGATTTAGAACTTGTTGCAGTAATCACAGCAGCAATTGCCGCATCAGGAACATCAGGAGCTTCTGCCGGAGCAGATGGTTTTGTTGTAAGAAGTATTAAACGAGTACCTACAAATAAATGGAATAGAGCATAAATTATAAAATTAGGAGGATATGTAACATGAAAAATTATACAATTACCGTTAATGGAAACGTATATGATGTAACAGTAGAAGAGGGAACAGGAAACGGTGCAGCTGTTGCAGCACCAAAGGCAGCAGCTCCTGTTGCAGCACCAAAGGCAGCAGCTCCTGCAGCAGCACCAAAGACAGCAGGCGCAGGATCAGTTAAAGTAGAAGCGGGTGCAGCAGGTAAAGTATTTAAGATTGAAGCAAGTGTAGGACAGGCTGTAAAGAAGGGTGACACAATTATTATTCTGGAAGCTATGAAGATGGAAATTCCTATGGTAGCTCCACAGGATGGTACAGTTGCAAGCATTGATGCTGCAGTAGGTGACAGTGTAGAAGCTGGCGCTTGCCTTGCAACATTAAAGTAATGTGAGTGCGTACGTGATGAAAAAGAATAATATGGAGGTCATAAAATGTCATATGTAGCAAACACACTGGATAATTTACTGCATCAGACGGCGTTCTTTGGGTTGACCGGAGGAAACTTCGTAATGATCGCTGTTGCATGTATTTTCCTGTATTTAGCAATAAAAAAAGGGTTTGAGCCGTTGCTGCTTTGCCCGATTGCTTTTGGTATGCTGCTTGTAAATATCTATCCCGATATTTTGCTTTCTGTAGAAGATTCGGTGAATGGTACAGGTGGTTTACTCTATTACTTCTATGTACTTGATGAGTGGGCAATTCTTCCATCGCTTATTTTTATGGGCGTTGGAGCAATGACAGATTTTGGTCCGTTGATTGCTAACCCTAAGAGCTTTTTGCTTGGAGCAGCAGCTCAGTTCGGTATTTTCGCAGCTTATTTTGGAGCTATGGCCATGGGCTTTAATGATAAGGCCGCTGCAGCGATTTCTATTATCGGTGGAGCAGATGGACCTACATCTATATTCCTTGCTGGCAAGCTTGGACAGACAGCCCTGCTCGGACCTATTGCAGTAGCTGCCTATTCCTACATGTCACTGGTGCCGATTATTCAGCCGCCAATCATGAAACTGCTGACAACAGAGAAGGAAAGAAAGATTAAAATGGAACAGCTTCGTCCGGTTTCCAAGCTGGAGAGAGTTTTGTTTCCTATTATCATTACAGTTGTTGTTTGTCTGATTCTTCCGACAACAGCTCCGCTTGTTGGTATGCTGATGCTTGGTAATCTGTTCAGAGAATCAGGTGTTGTCAGACAGCTGACAGAGACTGCATCAAACGCACTTATGTATATTGTTGTTATTTTACTTGGTACATCTGTAGGTGCTACTACAAGTGCCGAAGCTTTTTTGAATATTGATACATTAAAAATTGTTGTACTTGGACTGGTTGCATTTGCGTTTGGTACAGCAGCCGGAGTTTTATTTGGAAAACTGATGTGTGTTGTTACACATGGTAAAGTAAATCCATTGATTGGTTCAGCGGGTGTTTCTGCTGTTCCTATGGCTGCCCGTGTATCACAAAAGGTTGGCGCTGACGCAGATCCGACTAATTTCCTGTTGATGCATGCAATGGGACCGAATGTAGCGGGTGTTATTGGAACAGCAGTAGTTGCCGGTACGTTTATGGCAATATTTGGTGTTTTCTAAAAAATTATTAAGTCATACGGTGTACGTGACAGTGTCACATAATATTATAAATCAGGAGGAACGAACATGTCAGAAATAGAAAAAAAGCCAATCAAGATTACAGAGACTATTCTTCGTGATGCTCATCAGTCTTTGATTGCAACAAGAATGCCGACAGAAGAAATGCTTCCGATTCTCGAAAAACTGGACAAAGTCGGATATCACTCTTTGGAGTGCTGGGGAGGCGCAACATTTGATGCATCTTTACGTTTCCTTAAGGAAGATCCATGGGAAAGATTAAGAAAAATCAGGGCCGGTGTTAAAAATACAAAGCTACAGATGCTTTTTAGAGGACAGAATATTTTAGGATATCGTCCATATGGTGATGATGTTGTAGAATATTTCGTGCAAAAATCCATTGCAAACGGTATTGATATCATTCGTATTTTTGATTGCTTGAATGATTTGAGAAATCTTCAGGCGGCTGTAGATGCAACAAATAAAGAAAAGAAGAATTCAGGAAAAGGCCATG
>CAZOHM010000031.1:0-30938 GCA_964579795.1 uncultured Lachnospiraceae bacterium
AACCCCTTATAGGGGTTGAGCAAACCACCCGTTCAACGGGTGGTTATGATTTTCTGTGACATTCGTGTCGTATGTCGTGTTATATAAAGTCAAAAGGCAAGATCGGCGTGAAGCCACAGTGTGAAGTCCCGGTGTAATAAATCGATAAAAGATAAAAGCCAGAATGACATTTTTGTATCTTGTCCACTGAAAATGCAACTTATCCATTAAAGGATTTCCAATGATTGATTGATGTAGTAAGATGACGTCAGAAAACAGGAGGAAAAGAAAATGGGTAGCGTATTAATTATTATCATGATTTTAGTGGAAGTGACTTTTTTAGTATGGGGATTCAGAGGAAAGAGCAGACATCAGAAAGAAAAGGAAATTACACGTGCCGGAGTCTTTACATTAGTGACAGTTTTGTTGATAGTTGGTGTTCTGAAAGGTATGGTCAGATATGGCTTGTTTCTTGTGATTTTACTTATTCAGTTAGTAGTGGCAGGCATTCAGATTTACAGACATAAAGAGAAATCCTTTACACCGGCAAAGAGTATTGGAATTTTTCTGGGAAATAGTATATTATATATATGTTGTTTGTTTCCAGCAGTGATGTTTCCGCAATATACAGAGCCAAAGGTGACAGGCAATCATGTAGTTGAAACAAAGGAATTTACATGGGTAGATGAGAGCCGAGTAGAAACCTTCACAGATACAGGAGAACACAGAGCAGTGACAGTAAAAATCTGGTATCCTGCTGATGAGGGAAAGTATCCGCTTGTTTTGTTTTCACACGGAGCATTTGGTGTGATTGACAGCAATACCTCTACATTCACAGAGCTTGCTTCAAACGGATATGTTGTAGCAAGTATCGGTCATCCGTATCATTCTATGTTCGTGAAGGATACAAGTGGGAAGATTACGACTGCTGATCCGAAATTTATTCAGTCTGTTTATGCCGATAATGGAACATCCGATCCGGAAGGTGAGGAGCGTGTCTATCACCGCAGCCAGGAATGGATGGAGCTTCGTACGGCAGATGCAAATTTTGTACTAGATCAGATACTCAGTGGAGCAGCGAATGCAGCAGAGCAGCCTTTTTCCGATATTGATACAGATAAAATCGGTATGTTTGGGCATTCCATGGGTGGAGCAACAGCAGTCAACATGGGAAGACAACGAGATGATATTGATGCTGTTATTGATTTAGAGGGCACAATGTTCGGCGAGTACACAGGATTTGAAAATGGAACAGAAACTTTCTGCGAGGAGCCATACACCGTTCCGATTTTGGATGTTAATTCCCGGATGATAGATGATCAGATTCAAAAGTACGGTGCAGCTTATGTGAATGTCTATATGGGAGAGCACGCAGACGATTACCACTATGCAGTAGTTGAGGATGCAGGGCATCTGAACTTTACAGATTTGCCGCTCGTTTCTCCAATACTTGCACATATGATTGGGGCAGGAGATGTTGATGCCAGAACATGTATTGAACATGTAAACGAATTGGTACTGAATTTCTTCAACTACTATTTGAAAGGACAGACCGATGCAGTAATCGGGAGCACATATTAATCCTTTCAAGTAGATGAAAATATTGGAAGATAAGGATTATATATGCAGGCAAGAATCAGTAAAATAGCACGCAAAGAAGACGAAGCAGTTATCATCCGATGCGTGGAGATTACTCCGCAGGTGCGGGATATTTATTCCTACGCCATGAGCAGGGGAACAGAACTGTCAGGGATAGCAGAGGGACGCATCAGCAGCTTCTGCCTGGATGAAGTATGCTATTTTGAGGCACTTGATGAAAAGGTATTTGCCTATACAAATAAACAGATCTATGAGATCAAAATGAGGCTTTATGAGGTGGAACAGGCTTATGAAGCCTCTCATTTTGTCCGCTGTTCAAAATCGGTAGTATTAAATCTGATGAGGTTGGACGGAATCAGTCCGGCTATGAATGGGCGCTTTCTGGCACATATGAAGAATGGAGAAAAAGTAATGATTTCCAGACAGTATGTACCGGCATTAAAGCGAGCAGTAATGGGAACAGGTGATTAATATGGAAGAAAAGAAAACAAAAAAAGAAATATTGACAGAAGCAATGATGAGTTTTTTTATTAGTACAGCATGCATCTGCATTCTGGAAGGTGTTATAGGCTTGTTCTTTTTTGAGGATGCGCCATTGCACTATGGTGCTTTTTTCTCACCGCCATTGTTTGGATTGTTTTCAGCCATCGTCGGTCTTGTGCTGAAAATCTATACAAATTATAAGCTGAGTATGACACAACTGATAATTCGTAAGCTTCTTCATTTATTTTTAATAGAAACAGCTGTACTTGGATTGAACGTATTATTTGGAAAAGGGTTTACGCTGCAGCTTGCAGTTGTGATTTTTATATCTGTTGCATTTATCTATGTAATTGTGAATGCAGTAATGTATATGAATGACAGAAGAAATGCAGATCAGTTTAATCGAGAGTTAAGAGATTTCCAGGAGAATATATGGAAGCGACAAAATCATAATCAATAGTGAGTCACGAGTATAACAAATAAAACAGCAACAATTTGAGGAGAGGTGACAGAATGAAACTGCATGAACTGGACATCTATGATGAAATAATTATTCAATGTCATGACAATCCGGATGCGGATACAATTGCATCAGGCTGGGGTCTTTATAACTATTTTGTGCAAATTGGAAAGAAAGTCAGTCTGATTTATTCCGGACAACTGAAAATACAAAAGTCAAATCTTGTGCTGATGGTTGAAAAGCTGGATATTCCGATAAAATATGTTTATCCGGAGGCAAAGCTGGAGTTTTCTACAGAAGGAGGGATTTTGCTTACAGTAGACTGTCAATATGGTGCAGGAAATGTAACGAGGTTCGAAGCACCTGCAGCAGCAATCATCGATCATCATCAGATTGAAATAGAGAATGTGCCGCTCAGTGAAGTCAGATCGAATTATGGCAGCTGCTCTACAGTTGTATGGAGCATGCTGAAGGAAGCAGGCTTTTCTCTCAAGGATAAGAAAAAGCTTGGAACGGCGCTGTATTATGGGCTTTTTACAGATACCAATCAGTTTAGTGAACTGTATAACCCAATGGATATGGATATGCGTGATGACGTGGAGTGTTTTCATAATCTGATCAGTCTTTTCAAAAACTCAAATCTGTCCATGCATGAGCTGGAAATTGCGGGGGTAGCACTTATCAGATATATTATGAATGAGGAGCATCACTATGCGATTATCAAGGCAAAACCGTGTGACCCAAATGTACTGGGACTTATCAGCGATTTGCTGCTTCAGGTAGATACTGTCATGGTTTGTGTTGTTTATAATGAGCTGGAGGAAGGCTTTAAGCTTTCTGTTCGAAGCTGCAGCAAGGAAGTACGTGCGAGTGAACTGGCATCCTTTTTGACAGAAGGAATTGGCTCAGGAGGAGGGCACAATGAGAAGGCCGGTGGATTTATTAGAAAGAGAGCATACCTTGAGCAATATCCGACGTTGCATTCGGAAGCATTTTTCAGTGATCGTCTGAATGAATATTTTGATAATACAGAAGTAATCTATGCAAAAGAATATCAGGCAGATATTTCTGATATGAAGAGCTATCGAAAAAAGAAGCTGCCTCTTGGATATGTCAAAATCAGTGAGGTCATTCCAAAGGGAATTCCAATCACAATTCGAACACTGGAGGGTGATATTGATATTCAGGTCAGTGATGATTTTTATATTATGATTGGAATCATGGGCGAGGTCTATCCAATTGAACGGGATAAGTTCTATAAGAGCTATAGTGAGCTTAGTCAGCCCTATGAATTGAACGCAGAATATCTTCCGACAGTCAGAAACCGGATTACAGGTCAGGTCGAGTGTATACCGGATTATGCACATACCTGTATCACAACAGGAGAAACTCATATTCATGCAAGAGAACTGAAAAAAAGAACAAAGGTATTTACCGCATGGGATGATGAAAAGTATATGATGGGTAAACCAGGTGATTTCCTTGCAGTTAGATGTGATGACAGCCATGATGTTTATATTGTTGAACGTGATATTTTTGATAAATCCTATGAGTCATTTTCTGAATAGAAATTATGGGAGGATATACAGTGGCGTACAAATATGATGCGTTTATCAGCTATAGACATACAGAGGAAGACAAGTTTGTAGCAGAAACATTGCATAAGGAGTTAGAAGCATTCCGGCTGTCCAAGAGAACGATTAAGAAAATTGCAGGGAAAGAATTAAAAAGAACGAGAATCACACGCGTGTTTCGTGACAGGGACGAGCTGCCTATTACAAGTGATTTGTCGGATCCGATTACACGTGCACTGGAGGAATCGGAATTTCTCATAGTCATTTGTTCACCAAGACTGAAGGAGTCTCTTTGGTGTGAGCGAGAAATAGAAACATTTATAAGACTTCATGGTCGTGAGAAAATTTTTGCAGTGCTTACAAGTGGAGAGCCAAAGGATTCATTTCCGGAGCAAATTTGTGTGGAACAAAGGCATAGCGTTGACGAAAATGGTAATACGATAACAACGGATGCGGAAATAGAACCTCTTGCAGCTGATGTAAGGGGAAAAAACAGACGGGAAATCAAAAAGAAAATACGAGAAGAGGTTGTTCGATTGGCAGCCCCTATGCTTGGCTGCGGATATGATGATTTGAAACAACGGCATAGAGAGCAAAAGCTGAAGCGTATTATTTTAGGAGTTTCATTAGGCTGTGCGATCAGCCTGCTGTTTGGAGCAGTCAGTCTGACAATGGCACTGCGCATTCGGGAACAGTCTGTGAAAATCAGTGAACAGTCTGATGAACTGGAGGAGCAGTATATCAGTGCCATGAAAACCAATGCAGAGCTAGAGGCACAGAATGCACGCCGTATACTCGCCATGGGAGACAGAAGAGCGGCAATAAAGACTGTTCGAAAGATGCTGCCCGAGAAGAAGGATGACCTTTCACTTCCTTATGTGCCGGACTGCCAGGAAACATTGACAGAGGCATTGTATGTATATGAAAACGGAAACAAATGCCTGCCGCTATATACAATGGATTTGGAGTCGGCAGTTTCATTTATTAAGCTTTCTCCTGACAAGACGAGAGCACTTGTTGTTGAACAATATGGAACAATCACTGTATGGGATATTAAAAAGCATGAGAAAATCTGTGAACTACAGGGAGTTGATACATCCTTCGGAATTGATGAGCAGCAGGCTGCATTTGTCGATGATAATTCGTTTCTTTATCCTACAGATGAAGGCTTTGCAGTTTATGATATAAAACAGGGGAAAAAAATATACGAAAATTCGGAATTTACATTGTTCAGTGTAGTGACAGATGGAACCGGAGGTTATGCAGCACTTACGGGTTATGATTCGTTATCTGTATACGATTGCAGCTCCTGGTCAGAAATCTACAGTTATTCCGGAACATCAGATTTACAGCTTAGTGCAAAAGCGGCACTCAGTAAAGATAAAAAACTTTTGGCTGTAGCTGCAGATAACAGGCAGACTGAGAATAATGAAATTATTTTGTTGGATTTTGACACCGGTGAGCAGGTAAGTACAATTCCGATTGGAAGCAATAACGGACTTGTCAAACAGCTTCTGTTTGACAACGACAAACTGTATGTGGCAGAAAATTTTGCTGAGGAGTCGGAAGAAAAAGTACTTCCGGATTATTCTGGTATGCTGTATGCACTTAGTACAGATGGAGCAAAGGAACCATTGTGGACATACTGCAATAAAGGAGGCGCAATACAGAGTCTGTTTATGGCAGGAAAGACATTCAGGGAATATGTGGGATATTCCACCTATGATGTGTTTGGTGTAGTCGAAAGTCTGACCGGAGCTTTAGCCGGAAGCAATGCCTATGGAAAAGAAATTGTATATTGCGAGCCATTTGAGAGTAATGGAGAACTTTTAAGTATTATTACACGAAGCGGAATGATGAACTATTATCAGCTTGCAACAATGGAGGATTATGGTGAAACAGCAAGCTTTGATGCAACATCAAATAATCTGTCTGGTGCATTATGCGGGAATGGATATGTTATGACTTATGGTTATGAGGATATCAAGCCTGTTGTTTATGCGCGTGTGCAGGGACCTAAGGTTGAAGAGATTTTTGAGGCCAAAGGATACTGCTCTGCATTTACTATGAGCGCAGATCAAAAAACTGCTGCTTTTCTTGAGGAAAACAGCAAAGTTATATTTTATGATTTGACAGAAAATAAGGCAGTCAGCAGCTGCAATTTAGAAGAGCCAGTCTCCGCAATTGCATTTCTGAATGATGGAAAATCAGCACTTGTTTTCTGCAATGAAATGGGGAAAATGATTGACATAAGTTCTGGAAAAGTACAGGAAACAATTACAAAAGAAATGGGAAGTTTTGATTCATTTGCCGCAGGCACCTCCTATGCTGTATTTGCAACATATGATTCTCTTGATGTATATGATACCGAGAAGTTTGAAGCAAAGCCACTGGCTCAGGCAGCAGGGCTTGAACTGGATGGAATGACTCCGTACTGTGTATCACCCGATGCGAAAGAATATGTAATAGCCTCAAAGAAAAACAAACAGCTTCAAGTATGTAAATTTGGTTCACAAAGCCCGGAGAAAACGGTAGAAATTAATGTGGCACAGGTTGACTCCTTATTTTTTGATAAGCCGGGACAGCATTTATATGTCGTATACAGGGATTACAAGGTAGAAGTCTACACGGCAGATACGCTGACACTGGAGCATACCTATGATACATTTTCAACAGGTGTGGAAGCTGTTGAATATGATGAAAAATCTGGAAATACCATACTTTATGGATTGACGGACGGGTATGTTCTTGATTCACAGGGAGACTACATTGCCAGAATACCGGCTTTTCGTTTGCTTTTGCCAGAAAAAAACGAAATAGTCAGCTGCGATTACAATGATTTATATAAAATTCCATTTTATGGATATGATGAATTACTCAAGGAAGCAGACCGACAGCTTGGAAATTAATTGTATGAATAAAAAAAATGATATTGCAGACAATAAGATTGAAACAGGAACTGTATGAATTCTGTTTCAATTTTTTTAAAAGGAGCGATGTCATATTATGAAGAAGAGATTGATTGTGACAGTATGTTTACTGTCCATGTCAGTGTTCTGGCTGACAGGCTGTGGGGGAAATAATTCGACTGCACAGAACAACACAACTACAGAAGACACAGCTGGGCAGGGACAAGATGAAGCCGGTCTTGGAACAGAGGATTCGGCAACAGATGAAACCGGTACAGGAGAGGATGGAGAAAGCGATTTTCTTGGAAACTATCAGACGATGCTGCAGGGTGCCGGCAGTCAGGAGGATATCTACAGCTATATAGATACAAATATTTCAGGCGCGACTTCAGATGAGGCAGATCAGGTAGTGACGGGGCTGATAGGACATGTTGGATCGGCTTCTTCCATTGATTATACACGACTGCAAAATCACAAAAGCTATATGTCGGATGAGATGGGACGTTTTATTGATTTGATGCAACAGGAACAGGAAACGCCGGCTGTTACAATGGCTGGAGGCAATCAGCTTTCTGTGACAGAGCTTTTGAACAGGGCAGCTGAATTTGAAAATCTGATGAATGATTATCCTGACGGAGCGACCAATCAATATGCCTATGAGCGCTATGAGCAAATCATGAAAGCAGCTATTACAGGTGGTTATGATGCACAGAATAACGTGGTAAACAGCTATCTTGATGATAAACAAACGTTAGGAGAAAACTACCTGACAGAATACAATGATTTTATTGGTGGTGAGCAGTCAGGGACGAGAACGGCAGAAATCGTATCTGATTATGTCGGAATGTTTGGTGATGACAGAAAAATGACGGATGACATTTCTGCTTACTATAACAATTTTATGACAAATCTGAAAGATGCATTTACCGGAACAAATACAGAAACTGGAGCAGGCACAGAAACCGGAGCAGATGCAGGAACCGAAACGGGAACGAACTAAGCAACTCAGAAAAACAGCGCATATCCAAAATAAACTTTGGATATGCGCTGTTAACATTTCATTATTTCTACATTTTTGCAGTCAAATGAGAGACATCTGATGATTTCCCGATAACAACAATGTGTTCCTGTCCATTGAATTCATAATCAGGTGCAGGGAGAGGATCCAGAGAATTATCCTGCTTGATTGCGATAATGTTGATACCATATTTTTTACGAATATCCAGCTGCGCAAGCGTTTTGCCATGCCAGGCTACATCAACAGGAATTTCATAAATAGAATACTCCGGCGTGAGCTTTATGAAGTCAAATATTTTGTTGGCATTGTAGCGGATTGCCAGCTTTTCAGCCATTTCTTTTTCGGGATTGATAACCTCGTCCGCACCGTTTCGGAGCAAAAACTTTGCCTGAATATCACGATTCGTTTTTGAAACAACACGTTTTGCACCAAGATCCTTAAGCAAGGAAGTGATTTCCAAAGATGACTGAAAATTTTCTCCGATTGTGACAAAGCAAACATCAAAGTTGTTAATACCAAGTGAACGTAAGACAAGCTCATTCGTACAGTCACCCACACACGCATCTGTAAAATGTGGAGACAATTCATCAATCAGCTGACTGTTCATGTCTACAATCATAACATCGTTATTCAGTTCATTCATTTTAAAGGCAAGACTTTGACCAAAACGCCCCATGCCTATTACTAATACAGATTTCATTTAAAATACCTCCTATAATAATCACTAGCCAATAAGAATTTTTTCGATTGGTCGCTCAACCGGAATATATTCACGTTTTTCTGCAAGCACAAGAGCGAGCGTCAGACCGCCGATTCTTCCGGCATACATCAACAAAATGAGAAGAATTTTGGAAACACTGCTAAGCAGCGGCGTAATACCGAGCGTAGAGCCTACAGTTCCTGCAGCAGAGGTTGTTTCAAATAATATCTCCTTCAAGGAATATGGTTCGATTGCGCCGATAATCATTGAACATGTAAATATGGCAATCAAATAGATAGTTGCAATTGCTGCTGCCTGTCTTGCAATCGTGTCTTCAAGCTTTCTTTTGAAAACGGTAATGTTAGATGAGTGATGGCAGGTTGCAGATATACTCAAAACCAGAACAAACAGTGTTGTTGTTTTAATACCACCAGCTGTTGAACCGGGATTGGCACCGATAAACATCAGAATGATTGTAAGCATTGTAGAGCTTTCACTTAACTGAGCAAGGTCACTTGTGTTGAACCCTGCAGTTCGCGGAGAAACTGCATCAAACAAAGATGCAAGGATACGCTCTGAAAAAATCATGCCGCTCTGTGTATGTGTATATTCAAAAATAAAGAAAAGAATCGTACTTCCTACTATTAAGATGCCGGTTGCTGTCAGAGCAATTTTTGAATGCAGAGCATAACGGCTGAAGTGCCATTTTTTCTGTTCAAGATCACTCCAGATAAAAAATCCTAAACCACCAAGAATAATTAAAATAACAATTGTCAGTGTAACAAGTGGATCGGAACAATAGGAGGTCAATGAGGAATATTGCTCTTTGAATCCCATCAAATCAAATCCAGCATTACAAAAAGCAGATATGGAATGGAAAATAGAAAAATAAAGTCCTCTTGCAAAGCCAATCTCAGGATCCTGACAAAATCTGATGGACAGTAATAGTGCTCCGATAAGCTCAATGCAGAAAGTAAGCAGCAAAATCTTCTTGACAAGCGAAACGATACCTCCGACCTTGATGGCACCTGCAGATTGCATTAAAAGTTTTCTTTCGTGAAGGGAAATCTGCCGTTTCATGAGAAGTGAGAAAAAGGCAATGACTGTCATCAGTCCGACACCGCCAACCTGAATCAGTACGAGGATAATAATCTGTCCTGGAGTACTCCAGAAAGTGTAAGTGTCGTGAACAATCAGGCCAGTTACACATGTAGCAGACGTAGCTGTAAAAAGTGCGTCAAGAAATGGCGTCCACTGTCCACTTCGGCTCATACATGGCAGAGTCAGTAAGACAGCACCAGATAGAATCGGAATCAGAAAGCTCAGTGCAATGTATTGTGTATAAGTAAGATTGAGTTTTTTACGAGTCAGAATGTTGTTGTCCATATTATTATCTCCAATAAATCAAAATCTCCAATAATGGAAGTATACCATAATCGGGAATTAATACAAGGAGAGGACTTATTTTTTTATTCTATTTTAACAGATACAGATTTCCTGAGTCGTTTGAGTAAATGCAGTCATACTTACTTTCAACAATTTGAAACAGATTTGGAATTTCATCTTTAAAGGAAGAACCTACAACCAGCCATTTTGGAGGAGTTGTGGCAAAATAATTGATAATATCAGTTTCAATTTGTGGATCAAGAGCGATAAAGAACTGCAGATTGACCTGATATTTGTAACACGGCATAATCTGATTTGCTTCAAACCAGGTCATGTCTGTACTGAAACTGAATACCTGGTCGCGCTCCCATTCTGGAATCAGAGAGGCCAGATCAGAGGCGTTTTGATAGTATTCATCGTGCCATGTCATATTTCTGTCATACAGAAATGTATGGATGGTACTCATACTGCATGAAGTATAGTAATAAAGAAAAACGGCTAATACAGCAAGACAAATCCCCTGTTTAATATTTTTACCAATGGTTAACGGATTATATACCGAAAGAAAAAGAACAAGGGCAAATATAAGAGACGGATATACAGTTGTAAAATAGTAGATAAATGGATTTCCAAAGTGAAGTAGAATGTAGGTTGCAGCAGACATGGAAACTAATAGAATACGGACAGTATAGGAAACAGATTTTCTATGGAGACATGCAAAAATAAAAGCAAACACACATCCGGAAAGCTTGATTTCCCATATGATGTTAAAGTTCTCGGAAAAGTCAACAGAGCGTTTTAGTGCAAAAGCAAATACACAGTACAGCATTTGCAGAATTGAATGATGATAACCAAAATACAGGAAAACCGGAAGCAGTGCCAGAAGGAAGCCGAGAAAAAGAAACAACAGAAACCAAAGCAGGGCATGCCATTCTTTGTTAATAACATCTAAAAAGATAATTGCACAGAAAATACCTATCACCGGTGCAGCTACTGTAATCTTGGAAAAGGTGATGATGCCAAAGCATGCGCCAATGATTAATGCTGTTGATTTCGGAAGCTCCCAAATTGCAAGGTTGTTTTTCTTGAGATGCCTGGCTACCAGATAGAGACATAAGAGACTGAGCGGCAGGCAGAATTCCTCCAGCGTATTTCCGCCCCACAGCGTAGCAATATGTGCAAGCAAAAAAACAAAAAGAACAGCAATGGATTTTCTTTTTGACAAATATAGCTTAGACAGCTCATAAACCAAAACAAGTGAAAAGAAAAGAAAAGGTACTTCTATGAGATAGACACCAAGACGATCTTTGTGAAGCAGCTGACCGAGCGCTTCAATAAAGAAAAAATATGGTCCCTTCAGATCGAAAAAGTCTTTATATGGTACAAGTCCCTGCGTGATTCCACGACCGACCATGGAAAAGAATGATGCATCACAGCCATACCAGCTTTTATAGAACGGACTTTCCCAAAGAGAAAATATGAGCATGAATATAGCTGATATTAAAAAAAGTGTACAGTATTCCAATACGTTCTGCAGTTTTTTGAGATTGAAACGGAACATAGATATGCCCATATGATGAATGCTCCTTTGCCAAAACGATTCTTTACAATGCAACATGAATAGATTATAATAGAAATATCTGGGTTTTGCAATAAAAACAGAAAGGGGATTGTGCATCATGTATGGTCAGGAACAGACAACACGAGAGTTAATTCTTGAGGAATATCGTGAGGATGTTGAGCGCCTGGTGAAATACTTGCCGTGGCTTATGGAAAAGGAAGCAAAGGACGTGTCAGGCTATTATCAAGGGGAGCCGGGACAGTCACTGATTAAGATTCCGGTATATGATTCGACACTCCTTTCATTTGTAAAACAGGCAGAGCAGACGAAGTTTATGGATAAAAACTATCCTTATGTTTATACGCGTTATAGAATGAAGACATTTGAAGATGAACGCAGACAAATGGAACAGGCAAAGATAAAAGATATTGAAATATTCAGAGGGATTCTGAGCAAGTATGTACTGGAAGGAAAGAGAAAAGCGTCCTGTTGGACGGACGCGGTAAGTGAAAAGATATTTACGACAGCACTGACTAAATTACAGGAATTGTTTTTTCAATATACAGCTTGAAACAATATACAGCTTGACATTTAAGTTAAACACAGGGAGAACGTCATGGGAACACATCAGTTACTAATTGATCAGAAAACTGCGGATTTTCTTGAACTTGTATATAATGGCCGGCCGGATGATATTACTTCATTATCAAAAGCAATCAGTACACTTGCAGATACGTTGCAGGTCAGTCAGATTTGTGTGGAAGGTACAGCACCGATTAACAGCGAGGTTATGGTTTATAAGCGATACGATACAAAGATGTTAAACGAGCCTGACTGGGTATGTACAGAGACATCTCATATTCCAGCAGATACGAAGATTATGTTCTGGAAGGATGGAGCTGTGGAGTGGGATGAAATTGATGAAGTGAATATGCTGAATCTGTCCCGATTTATTATGATATACATTGGACGTATGTGGTTTATGCACCAAGTACAGACTGCAAGAACACATGATGACGTGACCGGTCTTGTGAATCTGGCAGGCTTGACGAGTGCTTTGCACAGTTTGATGAAGCAGGATGTGCTTAACTGTTACACGATATTATATATGAGTGCATACCGATTTCAGTTGATTAATCAGAAATATGGATATGAGGTAGGAAATCAAGTCATGCTTCAGGTTTCACAGAAGCTGCAGGGATTTACAATGGCTCAGTCTCAGGAGCAGGTAATTGGCAGGCTCGTAAATGATAATTTCGTAGTAATTGTGCATAATTCCAAGCTGCAGGATTATCTGAGGTTCTTATCTGATATGGAGGTAACATTTACTTATAGTCAGGAAAAGGTCAGTCAGAAGATTCAATTCAGTGTTGGTATTTATGAAATGCGTAAAGAGGACAACAATGTTCAGCTGCCTTTAGAATATGCAATGGCAGCATATACAATTTCCTGTCAGGGTGGACGCTCAAGAGTTGTATATTATAGTGAAGAGATTCATAACCAGTTTCTTAAGGAAAAAGATATAGAAGCGAGAATGGCAGATGCGCTTAGAGATGGGGAATTTATTGTTTATTATCAGCCTAAAATTGAGCTGGAATCAAACAGACTTGTCGGTGCCGAAGCGCTTGTACGATGGTGTGTCGGTGACAAGATTATTCCGCCGATAGAGTTCATTCCTATTTTCGAAAGAAATGGATTCGTATGTCAGATTGATTTCTTTGTACTGGAAACAGTCTGCAGGAACATGCGCAAATGGCTGGATGACGGTCTGGATGTTGTAAAGACCTCTGTGAATTTTTCCAGAATGCATCTTCTGAATGATCATTTTACGGATGAAATCATTGATATGCTAAAGACGTATAGAATTCCGACAAAATATATTGAGGTAGAGCTTACCGAAAGCGCAAACTGGGATGACAGTGCAATGCTGTCAGCGGCACTTGATAATTTGAAAAATCATGGAATTGCTACAGCAATGGATGATTTTGGTACAGGCTATTCTTCACTGAGTCTGCTCACGAATCTTTCATTTGATATTTTAAAAATAGATAAATCGCTTTTGGATGCTGAGAATGTTTCTGAACGAGAGAGAGTCGTTATGAATAACATTGTTCATATGGTACAGGATTTGGATATTGACGTCATAATGGAAGGTGTGGAAACCGTTGAACAGGTGGAATTCTTAAAGGAAATCCATTGCAATATGGCACAGGGCTTCCTGTTTGACAAGCCTCTGCCAAAGGATATATTTGAGGAACGTCTGAATAAAGGCAGCTATGAGTATGTTTTCGTAAAATGAAATCAATCAGTCTAAAAAGCAAAAAGAACCTTTCTTTTTGCTTTTTTAAATGATATAGTACTTTGTAATAAGCATAAGAAACAATATGTATAAGAAAGATAAAGAAATACGGAGGAGAAAAATGGCATTTGATGAGTTTAATAACGGTGGACAGAATAATCAGTTCAATCCGTTTAAAAAGCAAAAGAGAGAGAGAAAGAAAAAGGACGGTTCAGCAGGAAAAGTATTTAAAATAATTGGATTTGTTGTACTTGCTCTTGTTGTGGTTTGGTTGTTTTTCAGCTCTTTTTATACTATTCAGGAGGAAGAACAGGCTGTTGTATGTACCTTTGGAATGCCAAAAACTGTAGCAGAGCCGGGACTTCATTTTAAGATACCGGTTGTACAGACGGTGAGAAAGGTCAATACGACAATTCAGGGATTTGCTATTGGGTATTCAGATTATTATGATGCAAATTATAATGGAGAAGCTGGTGCCGAGGAAGGAATGATGATTACTTCCGATTACAATTTTATTAAAATTGATTTTTATGCAGAGTATAGAATCACAAATCCTGTAAAAGCACTTTATGCTTCAGAAAATCCGCAGCTGATATTGACAAATATTGCACAGAACTGTATCAGGACAACGATTGGTTCGTATGGAGTAGATGCAGTATTGACAACAGGCAAAAATGAGATTCAGTCCAATATTAAGGATATGATCTTAAAGAAACTCGAGGAGCTGGATATTGGTATTCAGCTTGTGAACATTACGATTCAGGATGCAGAGCCGCCCACAGATGAAGTCATTACAGCCTTTAAATCTGTTGAAACGGCAAAGCAGGGTAAGGAAACAGCTCTTAATAATGCAAACAAATACAGGAATGAGCAGATTCCAGGTGCTGAAGCACAGGCAGATAAGATTCTGCAGGATGCAGAGGCCGAAAAACAGGCCCGTATTAATGAAGCAGAAGGTCAGGTTGCCAGATTCAATTCCATGTATAACGAGTATGTGAAGTATCCAACGATTACAAAGCAGCGTATGTTCTATGAAACAATGGAAGAGGTGCTGCCGGATATGAAGATTGTAATTCAGGGTACAGATGGAAACAGTGTGCAGGAAATACTGCCATTGGACTCATTTTCAGAGTAGGAGGAAGAAAGAATGGCAGAAGCAGAGAAGTTTAATTCAGATGGAACACCTCAAAGGGATAAAAAGAGTAAGGGATGGATTGTCTGGATCGTTATAATTTTTGCAATAATTGTCGGCAGTGCAAGCACCGTAGTATGTCATGAGAATGAATATAAGCTGATTCGTCAGTTTGGACGTGTTGACAGAACGATTACAGCATCAGGTATTTACTTCAAAATTCCGTTTATTGAGTCAGTCGATACAATACCAAGAGAAATTTTAATTTACGATTTACCTGCATCAGATGTTATTACATCAGATAAAAAGACAATGATTATAGACAGTTATGTATTATGGCGTGTAACAGATCCGCTAAAGTTTGCACAAACCTTGAGCTATTCTGTTTCCAATGCAGAGAACCGTATTGATACCCTTGTTTATAATGCGATGAAAAATACAATATCAAACATGAAGCAGGATGAGGTCATCAAGAGCCGCGACGGAAAGATGACAATCACAAATGTTACAGAAGATGAAGATCTTAAGTCAAACGATTTAGTTATTGAAGAAACTACAGAAGTAGTGGAAATCAAATCTCTGACAGAAGAAATCATGGAGCATATTGGTACAGTATATGATCAGTATGGCATTGAGATTATAGCAGTAGAAGTGAAAAAGCTTGATTTGCCGGATGATAACAAACAGGCAGTATACACACGTATGATTTCAGAGAGAGAAAACATTGCAGCACAATACACTGCAGAGGGAGCATCTCAGGCGCAGATTATTCAGAATACAACAGATAAAGAAGTATCCATTATGCTTTCTGGGGCAAATGCAAAAGCTGAACAGCTTAGGGCAGAAGGTGAAGCAGAATACATGAAGATCCTTTCAGACGCGTATTCCGATGAAGCAAAGAGCGATTTCTACACATTTGTACGATCTCTGGATGCAGCGAAAGAAAGTATGAAGGGCTCGGGGAAAAAGACACTGATTTTGCCAGCTGATTCTCCTATTTCAGAGGTGTTTACACAAAAATAGTTTAGAGAGGAAGAGATGGAATGATTTCTGATAAAATGGTTAGTCTTGTAAAAGGAAGCTCAGTAATCAGAGCAATGTTTGAAGAGGGACAGAGACTTGCAAAAATATATGGTGCTGAAAATGTATACGATTTCAGTCTTGGAAATCCAAATGTAGCACCGCCTCAGGCAGTAGAGGATGCAATTATAGATCTGGTACATCATGAAAATCCGGTTCATTTGCATGGATATATGAGTAATCCGGGATTTGAAGATGTTCGAGAGACAATTGCGCAGTCAATAAATAGAAAATTTAAAACAAATTATTCTCAGAACAACATTCTGATGACAGTTGGAGCTGCAGGTGGACTGAATGTAATTTTCAGGGCCCTTTTGAATCCGCAGGATGAGGTAATCGCATTTGCCCCGTTCTTTGGTGAATATAGAAATTATGTAGCAAACTTTGACGGAAGGCTTGTTGTGATATCTCCGAATACTGAGGATTTTCAGCCGAAGCTTGATGAGTTTGAACAAAAGATAACAGCACGCACACGCTGTGTTATTGTCAATTCACCGAACAATCCAAGTGGTGTAATCTACTCAGAAAAGACATTCCAGAGAATGGCAGAAATACTTGAAAAAAAGGAAAAGGAGTTTGGTACAGACATTTATCTTGTAACAGATGAACCGTATAGAGAGCTTGTATACGGGGATGTGAAGGTTCCATATGTGCCAAAATACTATAAGAATACAATTGTCGGGTACTCATTTAGCAAATCGCTTTCTCTTCCGGGAGAACGAATTGGATATCTTGTAGTTCCGAGTGAGATTGCAGATTATGAGAATGTATTTGGTGCTCTGACAGTTGCCAACAGAATTCTTGGATATGTCAATGCGCCGTCTATGATGCAGCTTGTTGTGGCAAGATGTATCGATGAAAAGACAGATATTTCATATTATGAGAGAAATAGGAATACTCTGTATGAAGGACTTAAAAAGCTTGGATTTACAGCACCAAAACCTGAGGGAGCATTTTATCTGTTTATGAAGTCTCCAATCGATGATGACAGTGCTTTCTGCGAGATGGCAAAGAAATATCATATTCTGATTGTTCCGGGCTCCAGCTTTGCATGTCCGGGCTATGTGAGAATTGCTTATTGTGTGTCATATGAGACAATCGTGAATTCACTTCCAAAGTTTGCAGAGCTTGCAAAGGAAGTATTTAACTGACAGCTGTTTCAGGAAAGGGGTCAAAATGAGCTGGGAAGATAATATTCGGCGTGTGGAGCCGTATACACCTGGTACACAGCCAAATGTAACAGGCAGTATTATTAAACTGAATACAAATGAGTGTCCGTATCCTCCGACACCAATGATAGAACAGGCAATCAAAGAGCTTGACATAGATACAATGCGGCTGTATCCAAACTGTACGGCAGCACCGCTTGTCAAAGCACTTGCTAAATATTACGGTTTCGAAGAAGATGAGGTATTTGTCGGAGTAGGGTCAGATGATGTGCTTGCAAACTGCTTCCTCACGTTCTTTCATTCTGACTGCCCGATATTGTTTCCGGATATCACGTATTCCTTTTATGATGTATGGGCAGAACTATACAAGATTCCATATGAGCGTCCGGCATTGGACGAGAATTTCCGTATCAAAAAAGAGGATTACTATAAGAAAAACGGTGGAATAGTTCTGGCAAATCCAAATGCACCAACAGGAATTGCAGAGCCGGCTGCGTTCATTGAGGATATTTTGCAGCATAACCGGGATTCTGTAGTGATTGTAGATGAAGCATATGTAAACTTTGGCGGAGAAACAGTACTGCCTCTAATCAGAAAGTATGATAATCTGCTTGTTGTGCAGACCTTCTCCAAATCACGTGCACTTGCAGGAATGAGAATTGGTTTTGCGATTGGAAACAAACGTCTAATCAAGTACTTAAGTGACGTCAAATTCTCAATCAATTCCTATACGATGAATCAGACAGCGATTTATTATGGTGTAAAGTCTGTTGAGGATGACCAGTATTTTCATCAAACACTTAATAAGGTCATAGCAACAAGGGAACGTTGCAAGAAAGCGTTTAGGGAGCTTGGATTTACCTGCCAGGACTCAAAGAGTAATTTCTTGTTTGTATCTCATAAGACAATACCGGCAAAGGAAATCTATGAATATCTGATTACTAAAAATATCTTTGTCAGATATTTTGATAAGCCGCGTATTAACAATTATCTGCGTATTTCCATTGGAACAGATGAACAAATGGATACACTTTTACAGGAGATAAAGAAACTTGTAAAATAATTAACATCTTAGAAAAATAATTTCAGTAAGAAATAATCTTAGAAAGAGCAGGAACGTGTAAATGGATGCACTTGTACAATGGTTTACCTCCACACTTGGCCAGTATGTGTCAAGAGAGCTGGTTGTATTTGTAATATCAATGATTCCGTTATTGGAGTTAAGAGGAGGACTGCTTGCAGCCTCACTTTTGCAGATTCCGATTACATCAGCAATTCCAATCTGCATTGTCGGAAATATTATTCCAATTCCTTTTATACTTTTGTTTATAAAGAAAATTTTCCAGTGGATGAAAAAAATCAAACTGTTTCGTCCTTTGATAGAAAAGCTGGAAAACAGAGCGATGAAAAAAAGTGACTCAGTTGCAAAAGGGGAGTTCTGGGGACTTGCGTTATTTGTCGGTATTCCGCTTCCAGGAACAGGTGCATGGACCGGGTCGCTGATTGCAGCGCTTCTTGAAATTGATTTTAAGAAGGCAGTGATTGCTGAGCTTGTTGGAATTATCATTGCAACAGTGATTATGTCGATTGTCTCCTATGGACTGCTCGGAGCGGTTCTATAACGCATTGACAGAGGTGAGATAAGTGGAAACAGAAGCATATGCGGGTTTTGCAGAAGTATATGATCAGTTCATGGATAATGTTCCGTACGCAGAATGGTGCGGATATGTATGTGAACAGCTTACGGAATATAATATAAATGATGGTCTTATATTGGAGCTTGGGTGCGGAACAGGTACGTTTACAGAGCTTCTGGCTTCTCGTGGTTATGATATGATTGGTGTGGACAACGCAGAGGATATGCTTGCCATTGCCATGGAGAAAAAGGCAGCTTCCGGACATGAGATCCTGTATCTATTGCAGGATATGCGGGAGTTTGAACTGTATGGAACAGTACGTGCTGTAGTAAGTGTCTGTGACTGTATGAATTATGTGACAGACCCTGCAGAGCTTCTGTCTGTATTTAAGCTTGTGTGGAATTATCTTGACTGGGATGGCTTGTTTATTTTTGACATGAATACAGTGTACAAATACAGAGAGCTGCTTGGGGATAACGTATTTGCTGAGAACCGTGAGAATTGCAGCTTTATCTGGGAAAATGTATTTGATGAACAGGAAATGCTCAATGAGTATGGCATGACCTTCTTTATCAAAGAAGGAAGCTGCTATCAGAAATATGAAGAAGAGCATTATCAGAGGGCATATGAGCTTAATCAGGTTATTGAGCTGTTGGAAAAGGCAGGGCTTTCTTTTGTGAAAGCCTGTGATGCCATGACGCATCAGCCGCTTAGCAGTGACAGCGAGAGACAGGTTATCATTGCCCGAAAAGAGCACAAGTAATGTAATGTAAAGTAAAGTAAGGCAGGAGTAAAATGACCGAAAATAATAAAAAGATAGAAAAAAATGACTATATCGTGAGAGCTACTGCGGCAGATGGACAGATTCGTGCGTTTGCGGCAACTACACGAGGAATAGTGGAAACAGCCAGACAGGCGCATCAGTCTAGTCCTGTAGTAACAGCAGCACTTGGCAGACTTTTGACAGCAGGTGCCATGATGGGCACGATGCTAAAGGGAGAAAAGGATATTCTGACGCTGCAGGTCAGTGGAAGTGGTCCGATGAAGGGTATGACCGTCACTGCAGATTCTTCTGCAAATGTGAAGGGATATGCAAAAGTACCGGACGTGCTTATTCCGGCTAATGCAAAAGGAAAGCTGGATGTTGCAGGTGCTGTCGGAGTAGGAATATTAAGTGTTATCAAGGATATGGGACTGAAGGATCCATATGTAGGTCAGACAGCATTGCAGACGAGTGAGATTGCAGAGGATCTGACATATTATTTTGCTACATCAGAGCAGGTACCGTCAGCAGTCGGACTGGGGGTTTTGATGGAACGTGATAACACAGTAAAACAGGCAGGCGGATTCATCATACAGCTGATGCCGTTTGCAGATGAAGCGCTGATTGAGTCTTTAGAAAAGAAGCTGTCTGAAATGTCTTCTGTGACAACGATGCTCGATCAGGGGATGACACCAGAGAGGCTTCTTGAAAATCTGCTTGGCGAGTTCGGTGTAACAATTTTGGATACAGTACCGACGCAGTTTCGATGCAATTGTGATAAGAAACGAGTAGAAAAGGCGATGATCAGCATTGGGAGAAAGGAACTGCAGGAAATCATTGCAGACAAAAAACCAATAGAGGTGAAGTGCCATTTTTGCGGACAGGCATATGAGTTTACAGTGGACGAGCTAAAACAACTGATTAAGTAGTACAGAGCAGTAACAGGTGGATGCAAACGGAAAGGCGTACATTATGCAGGATGGGTTTATCAAGACAGCGGCAGCCACACCGCAGATTAAAGTGGCGGATGTGGACTACAACTGCAAAAGAATAGAAGAGCTTATGAAAGAGGCCAAAGAGCATGGAGCTAAGGTCATCGTTTTTCCGGAGCTGTGTCTGACCGGATATACGTGCCAGGATTTGTTTCTGCAGCCGCTTTTGCTGAAAAAAGCTGGAGATGCACTGATACATCTTGTACAGGCTTCTTCGGGTATGGATGCGCTTGTGTTTGTCGGTCTTCCACTTGAAAAGGATGGAAAGCTTTATAATGTAGCCGCTGTATTTCAGAACGGAGCACTGCTTGCATTTATTCCAAAGAAATATATTCCAAATTACGCAGAATTTTACGAGGAGCGTCATTTTGAATCAGGAACAGAGGCAGTAGTTTATATTACTTTTCATGATAGAGAGATTCCGTTTGGACAGAATATCCAGTTCTGTTCTAACACACCTGAGGGGACGGTCATTGCTGCAGAGATTTGCGAGGATTTATGGGTTCCAAACCCACCGAGTACTTCACATGCACTGAACGGAGCCAACCTGATTGTCAATCTTTCAGCCGGAAATGAGGTCGTGGGAAAGGATGCCTATCGACGTATGCTCGTGAATGCGACATCCGGTCGTTTGATTTGCGGGTATGTTTATGCGAGTGCAGGCGAAGGAGAATCTACACAGGATCTTGTTTTTTCAGGGCATAATCTGATTGCCGAGAACGGTACGCTGCTTGCTGAGCAGCCGTGCTTTCACAACGGAATTCTGTATGGTGATATTGATATTTCCAGACTGCGTACAGAACGCAGAAGAATGAATACTTTTCAGACCATTTCCTCGAATTATTTAAGTCTTCCGATTACATTTCATAAAGAGGAATGCGCTCTTAATCGTTACTTTGCTCCGACTCCGTTTGTTCCGTCTGATGCCGCTACAAAAGAAGAGCGTTGTGAACGTATTCTGTCAATTCAGTCAATGGGACTTAAGAAAAGATATGAGCATACAAATGCCAGAACAGCAGTTATTGGTATTTCCGGTGGACTTGATTCTACACTCGCACTACTTGTGACCGCGAGGACATTTGATCTTTTGGATAAGCCGAGAACTGATATTGTTGCAGTGACAATGCCATGCTTTGGAACGACAGACAGAACCTATCAGAATGCCTGCAGACTGACTGAACGATTAGGTGCCACACTTTTGGAAATTCCAATAGAAAAGTCTGTCAGACAGCATTTTATTGATATCGGACATAAAGAAGAAACACATGATGTTGTGTATGAAAATGGGCAGGCGAGAGAGCGTACCCAGATATTAATGGATATTGCTAACAAGGAATCAGGACTGGTAATCGGAACAGGAGACATGTCTGAGCTGGCACTTGGATGGGCGACCTACAACGGAGACCATATGTCTATGTATGGAGTGAACGCAGGAGTTCCGAAGACGCTTGTCAGACATCTGGTAGCCTACTATGCAAAGACATGTCAGGATGAATCTTTACAGACAGTTCTTGAGGATGTACTTGCGACTCCGGTCAGCCCTGAGCTTTTACCACCGGAGAATGGTGTGATTTCACAGAAAACAGAAGATCTTGTTGGTCCGTATGAGCTGCATGATTTCTTCTTATACTATATGCTTCGATGTGCATATGAGCCAAAGAAGATTTTTAGAATAGCCAAGCAGGCTTTTGAAGGAGTTTATGAGGCAGATACAATCTTAAAATGGGAAAAAATATTTTATAGAAGATTTTTTGCCCAGCAATTCAAACGCTCCTGTCTGCCGGATGGTCCAAAGGTCGGCTCAACGGCTGTTTCACCGCGCGGAGATCTTAGAATGCCGTCTGATGCGGTTGCAAAAATATGGATGGAAGAGCTTGAGACAATATAATAGACAGCGGTCATTGTTCATGGCCGCTGTTTTGCTTTGTTAAGCGTGCTGGAGATTGCCTCAAGCAGAACAAGAGAAGTGTATTTATTGTCATCTGAATAGGAAATACCATCCAGTGACTGCTTTTCATAAATCTGCGCAGTGAGCTCATCAAAGGATGGTTTGATTAACGGATACATGACTGCCACGGCATCATCCAGATTGACAAGAGCAATGGAATTGATATTATTTTCATCAACTGCAATTTCAATATCTATGGCTGAGTTATTCAAAATAATAGAGGTAGAATAAACACCCGGTATATAAAGAGAAGCAGACTGCTCCAGGGAAATTGCAGTATCAGAATCGGAATCGAAATCAGAACCGATGTCGGTATCTGCCGTCTTTCCTCCGGCGTTGCTTTTTGGAGAAAACATAAAAATTAACAGAATAACAAGTAAAATGCCAAGTACAGCAAAGATTGCTGTGTAGATGACTTCCTTTGAATGAAGAACGACGATTTTGGTTTTGGAACTCAAGGCAGAACCCCCGTTGAATATGTTTTGTATATCTTATTAGCTGGTCAGTTAATATATGCCTGCGCACATGTGATTATTGACATTATATTTCTAAATTGCTATGATATATCAAAGAGAGTCCGATAGACGATAAATGCAGGAACAACGGTGTTCTATAAGACAACAGTAGAGATTATGTACTGTTTCTTTTATGGGCACTTTTTTTGTGAAACACTTTTTATGAATAAAAGGAGGAAGCAGGAATGAGGAAGACTTCAAAGGAAGAAATTATCAAACTCGTAGAAGAGGAGGACGTGGAATTTATTCGTCTGCAGTTTACAGATATGTTTGGAAACTTAAAGAATGTAGCGATTACTGCAAGCCAGCTGGAAAAGGCACTGAGTAATCAGGTGATGTTTGACGGTTCTTCTATTGAGGGATTTGTCAGAATAGAGGAGTCAGATATGTATTTGTATCCGGATCTGGATACAGTTGCTATTTTTCCATGGCGTCCACAGCAGGGAAAGGTCGCACGTTTTATCTGTGATATATATCGCCCAGACAGAACAGCATTCGAGGGAGACTCGAGATACATTCTGAAAAAGGAAATTGCAAAAGCGAAGGAGCTTGGCTATACATTTGATGTAGGACCGGAATGTGAGTTTTTCCTATTTCATACAGATGAGAATGGATTACCGACAACTTTAACTCATGAAAAAGCAGGGTATTTTGATTTGGGTCCGGTTGACCTTGGAGAAAATGCCAGACGTGATATGGTCATGAATCTGGAGGAAATGGGATTTGAGGTGGAAGCTTCTCATCATGAGATGGCACCTGCCCAGCACGAAATAGATTTCAAATATGATGAGGCACTTGTTACTGCTGATAATATTATGACATTTAAGCTTGCCGTGAAAACAATTGCAAAGCGGCATGGTCTGCATGCGACGTTTATGCCAAAGCCAAAGTCAGGCATATGCGGCTCAGGAATGCATACAAATATGTCATTAAAAAGGGATGGAAAAAACATATTCTTTGATGCAGAGGATGAACTGCAGCTGAGCAGAGAAGCATATTATTTCATTGGTGGTATTATCAAGCATATGAAGGGTATGACAGCTGTTACGAATCCGCTTGTTAATTCCTACAAGCGTCTTGTTGCCGGATATGAAGCACCGGTTTACATTGCCTGGAGTGCTACAAACAGAAGTCCATTGATTCGTATTCCATCCACAAGAGGTGAAGGAACAAGAGTCGAGCTTAGATGCCCGGATCCTTCCTGCAATCCGTATCTTGTACTTGCATTATGCCTTGCAGCTGGAATGGATGGTATTCAAAATAAGATTGAGCCACCAAAGAGTGTAGATCTTAATATTTTTGAGATGACAAATGAAGAACGTGATTTTTTTAATATCGAAGCGCTGCCTGCAAACCTGCAAGAAGCAGTGAATGAAATGGAAAAGGACCCGTTTATTAAGGAAGTGCTTGGAGAGCATATCTTTAACAAGTATACAGAAGCCAAGAAAAAAGAATGGGATGAATATCGTACACAGGTGACGCAATGGGAACTTGACGAATATTTATACAAGATTTGAGGACACACAATCTGACAGAGTAAAAAAATGACAGAGGAGGTGTGTACTTGGTAAGTGTAATTGTAGTTTTTCCAAAGCAGGATGATGCAATGAATATCCGCAGGCTGCTTGTACAGAATGGTGTAGATGTTACCGGTGTCTGTACGACAGGTGCTCAGGCAATTCATTATATGGATGGACTGGACGGAGGTATAGTTGTCTGCGGTTACAAGTTTTCAGATATGATGTATACGAATCTACATGATTGCTTGCCCCAAAACTTCGAAATGCTGCTTGTCGCATCGCAGCATTTGTGGAGCGAATGTATTGATAATGACATTGTATGTGTAGCGATGCCGATAAAGATACGGGATTTGATTAATACATTGGAAATGATGCTGCAAACGATTGCTCGGAGCATGAAGAAGCAGAGAGAACGTATGCCTGCTCGAAGTGTAGAAGACAAGGAAACGATTCTTTATGCAAAGAAGCTTTTGATGGAAAGAAATAACATGTCAGAAGAAGAGGCACACAGGTATATTCAGAAGAGCAGCATGGATACAGGAACAAATATGGTTGAAACAGCGCAAATGGTATTAACGCTGATGAGGTAAAATAATGAAATTCGTAAAAATGCATGGACTTGGCAATGATTATGTTTATATCAACTGTTTTCAGGAAAACGTAAATAATAAAAGTGAAATAGCAAAATATGTGAGTGACAGACATTTTGGAGTAGGCGCTGATGGAGCAATCTTTATTAACCCCTCTACAGAAGCTGACTGTGAAATGGAAATGTATAATGCAGATGGCTCGCGCTCAGAGATGTGCGGAAACGGAATCCGCTGCGTGGCTAAGTTTGTATATGATTATGGAATTGTTGACAAAACGGAGATGTCCATTGCTTCTATGGGAAAAATAAAGTATCTGACGCTGTATTTAAAGAAAGAGGAGCCCAACCCGCTGAGCGGTATGTGCTATGGAAAGCGTTTAGATGGAATGATTGTGGATACAGTTACTGTGAATATGGGCGAGCCGACATTAGTGCCAAAGGAAATTCCGGTAACTTTGTCTGACGACACAAAAGAAACCTGCATCTGCGAATGTATTACAGTAGCAGAAAAAAAATATGAGATGACATGTGTATCCATGGGAAATCCACATGCTGTCATGTTTGTTACGAGCGTGGATGATTTTCCGTTAGAAACGATTGGACCATTTTTTGAACAGCATCCCTGTTTTCCAAAGAGGGTCAATGCTGAGTTTGTAAGAGTAATTGACCGCAAGAATGTACAGATGCGTGTATGGGAGCGTGGAACAGGAGAAACACTTGCGTGCGGTACAGGTGCCTGCGCAACGGCAGTAGCATGTATTCTGAATGAATTGACAGAGGACGAGGTGACAATCCATCTGCGTGGCGGTAATCTCAACATTAGATGGGACAGAACAGATGGCTGTGTATACATGACAGGAAGTGCAACTACTGTTTTCGAAGGAGAACTGTAATACAGAAAGAATAAAGAGGAGGAGAGAAAATGTTTAAAGTAAATGAGAATTATTTAAAGCTTCCGGGAAGCTATTTGTTTTCAACGGTAGGCAGAAAGCAGAGAGAATTTTGTGCTGCAAACCCGGACAAGAATGTAATACGTCTGAGTATAGGTGATGTAACTCAGCCACTTGCACCGGCAGTTATCAAAGCTCTGCACGCTGCAGTAGATGAAATGGGAGATGCGTCGACATTTCATGGGTATGCACCAGATTTGGGATATGAGTTTTTAAGAAATACAATTGCCGAGAACGATTATAAGGCAAATGGATGTGAAATAGCCGCTGATGAAATATTTGTATCGGACGGAGCAAAAAGTGATTCGGGAAACATTCAGGAAATTTTTGCGGTAGATAATAAAATTGCAGTATGTGATCCAGTTTATCCGGTCTATGTAGATACGAATGTTATGGCAGGCCGTACTGGTGTATACGACAGTAAGAAAGAAACATGGAGCGATGTGATTTATATGCCTTGTACAAAGGATAATCAGTTTGCACCAGAGCTTCCAAAGGAAACACCGGATCTGATTTATCTGTGTTTTCCTAACAACCCGACAGGCTCCACAATTACAAAGGCACAGCTGCAGGAGTGGGTTGATTACGCAAATAAAACAGGTGCTGTGATTATTTATGATGCAGCATACGAAGCATATATTTCTGAAGCAGATGTACCGCATTCAATTTATGAATGTACAGGTGCAAGAACCTGTGCAATAGAGCTGAGATCATTTTCAAAGAATGCAGGATTTACCGGAACACGTCTTGGATTTACAGTTATTCCAAAGGAATTAAAGTCTGGTGATGTGATGCTGCATTCACTTTGGGCAAGACGTCATGGAACAAAATTTAACGGAGCACCGTATATTATTCAGAAAGCTGGAGAAGCCTGCTATTCGAAAGAAGGCAAAACTCAGCTGAAAGAACAGGTCGCATATTATATGAAAAATGCAGTATATATTTCTAACGGATTGAAAGAGGCAGGATATTCTGTATCAGGTGGTATCAACGCACCGTATATTTGGTTAGAGACACCAAAGAAAATGACATCCTGGGAGTTTTTTGATTATTTGCTCGAGCATGCTAATGTGGTTGGTACACCTGGTTCAGGATTTGGACCGAGCGGAGAAGGATATTTCCGACTGACAGCATTTGGAAGCTATGAAAACACAGTAGAAGCAATTGACCGTATTAAAAAAATGTAAATTTAATTTTTTTTTGGATTTGCTGTTAATAAATCATAAAATCAACCGATATATGTAGTATGAAAAATGTCATACAAGATATAGTACTTGTAGACATACTACGGACATGAAAGCTTCGTAGAAAGATGAACAATAGTTGACTGTTCGCCTGCATAATGCAGACACTGCTTCTGACAGAATGAATTCTGGTGGGGACAGAGTTGGCGAACAGTCTGATTTGTTCAGTTTAGACAAACCATAATTCATTCCTGAAATGGTACAATATAAAGAATCCCCGGTGTAAAAACCGGGGATTTGCATTTTGTTCTATATCATTTATTTGTTGTTTACTATTTACTGCTTTATTCAACATCCTGTAATGCATCATAGCCTTCTTCACCTGTTCTGACTTTGATGACATTGTTGATACCAGATACGAAAATCTTACCGTCTCCGATATGACCGGTGTAAAGAACCTTCTTTGCTGTTTCAATAACTGTTCTGACAGGAACCTTGCATACGACCATTTCCACCTGAACCTTCGGAAGCAGGTTGTTCTCAATTTCAGCACCTCGGTAGAATTCCGGTTTACCCTTCTGTACACCATAGCCAAGTACGTGTGTAACAGTCATTCCGGTAATACCAATATTGTTCATCGCATTCTTCAGTAAATCAAATCTGCTTTGTTTACATACAATTTCAATTTTTGTGAATTTCAAATCTGTATCGCTGGCAACAGATGCGGTATCACGTACCTCTACAGGAACTGCTTCATGCATCGGTGCATTTCCAATGATTTCAGTTGCAAGTGGATTATCAAGATAAATTTCTTCAACTGTATTAGAAAAGTCTGCATAAGCACTGGCAAGACCATGTTCTGTTACATCAAGACCAAGTACTTCTTCCTCTGTTGAAACTCTCAGACCAATTGTCTTCTTAATGATAGTGAAGAAAATGGACATTGTGAGAACAACCCAGGCAATAACACAGAAAACACCAAGACACTGAATACCGAAGAATTTAAAACCGCCACCCATGAATAAACCTACTTCATTTGCGAACAGACCTGTCATAAGTGTACCGGCAGCACCACAGCAACCGTGTACAGCAATGGCACCAACGGGATCATCAATTTTCACAACCTTATCAAAAAATTCTACTGCGATGACAACAAGCAATCCAGCTATAATACCAATGACAGCAGCAGCCCATGGCTCTACAACATCACAGCCTGCTGTGATAGCAACAAGACCTGCAAGAGAGCCGTTCAGTGTCATGGAAACGTCAGGTTTTTTGTAACGGAACCATGTAAACATCATCGTAGTGATTGTAGCACATGCAGCAGCAAGGTTTGTTGTGACAAATACTTTACTTGCAAGAATATCTGCACCGTCTACCATAGAAACTGTGGAACATCCGTTGAAACCAAACCAGCAGAACCAGAGAATAAATACACCAAGTGCACCAAGTGTTAAACTGTGTCCAGGAATGGCACGAGGTTTTCCACTCTTATCGTATTTACCGATACGAGGTCCTAAGATCTTTGCACCAATCAGTGCTGCAACACCGCCGACCATATGAACAGCTGTGGAACCGGCAAAATCGTGAAAACCAAGCTGTGACAACCAGCCGCCGCCCCAGATCCAGTGACCTGAAATCGGATAGACAATCGCACTGATAATCATGGAATATACAAGGTAAGATTTGAACTTTGTTCTTTCAGCCATGGCACCGGACACAATTGTTGCTGCCGTTGCACAGAAGACTGTCTGGAAAATCAAAGTTGCGTAATCACCGCCTGCATTTGTGAACAAATCAAGACCGCCAATAAATTTTCCTGTACCTCCAAACATCAGACCATAACCAATAATCCAGAAAATCGGAGCACCAAGACAGAAGTCCATCAGATTTTTCATAATGATGTTACCTGCATTTTTTGCTCTTGTGAAACCTGTTTCCACCATGGCGAAGCCAGCCTGCATAAAGAATACCAGTGCTGCACCTATCAGTATCCAGATAGTGTTAACGTTTTCCGGTGTAACGGAACTTAATAATAGTTTACTCATAATTGTTTCCTCCTCATTTATATTCAGGTCAAAGACCTGTTTATTAGTTTAGTATAGAATGAAAAAAGAACTAAAAAAGAAGTGCGCTGTAATTTCTTACAGTACACTTCTTTGTGTATTTACCAATTAAAACCTTTGGTTTTAATATGCTGTTAAGATTAAACCTTAAAGAGTAAATCTCCATACTGCGGGAACGGCCATACATCTTCTGCAGTATTGACTTCCATTGTATCACAGGACTTACGAAGAGCTTCCATGGAAGGAAGAACCTTGTCCTTATAATATGTAGCCAGTGCAAGTCCGTCTGTAATGCCGGATGCATTTGCAAGTGTATCTGCCAGTGCATCTACCTCAGCATATGCTTTGTCCTCGAGAGCAGAAAGCTTTTCGATGAGACTTAATTCCATCTTGCAGGAAATAGAGGAATCGAGTCCCTGCTTTGTAGCTGCAGTAGAGGCAAGATCTGCAATATACATGTTCACAGCAGGAAGAATCTGTTTCTTTGCCATATCCACCATCGTCAGACCTTCAATGTTCAGAACTTTGCTGTAAGTATCGAGAAGAATTTCATATCTGGAATGAAGCTCTGTCTCTGTAAAAATCTTATGATCAGTAAACAGTTTTACATTCTTTGGAGCAAGGAATGTAGGAAGAGCATCCACTGTTGTTTTTAAATTCAGAAGACCACGTTTTTCTGCTTCTGTTTTCCATGCCTCTGAATAACCATCACCATTGAATATAATGCGTTTATGCTCTTTGATTGTACGTTTGATTAATGAATTTAGGGCATCTGTAAAATCAGAAGCACCTTCAAGCTCGTCAGCAAACTGTTTGAGTGCTTCGGCAACAATTGTATTTAACACAACATTGGAACCCGAAATTGACTGTGCTGAACCAAGACTTCTAAATTCAAATTTGTTGCCGGTAAAGGCAAATGGTGATGTTCTGTTACGATCGGTTGTATCCTTCGGGAAGGAAGGAAGTACATGAACACCGATTTCCATTCTGGAAGCGTCAGAGCCATTATAGGATTTATCATTTTCAATAGAATCCAATATGCTTTCCAGATCGTCACCAATAAACATGGAGATAATAGCCGGAGGAGCCTCGTTTGCGCCAAGTCTGTGGTCATTACCGGCAGATGCTACGGAAACTCGCATCAGATCCTGATATTCATCAACAGCCTTGATGACTGCTGAAAGGAATAGAAGAAACTGAGCATTTTCGTGAGGGGATTTACCAGGCTCTAACAGGTTTGCGCCTGTATCTGAGCATATGGACCAGTTGTTATGCTTACCACTGCCATTTACACCATCAAATGGCTTTTCATGAAGCAGACAAACAAGACCGTGTCTCTTTGCAACATTTTTCATAATTTCCATTGTAAGCTGGTTGTGATCAGTAGCAATATTTGTTGTTGTAAAAATCGGAGCAAGCTCATGC
>CAZOHM010000032.1:0-27984 GCA_964579795.1 uncultured Lachnospiraceae bacterium
CAAACCTTTTTCTTGAATTTTCAGGGTTGGTTATACTGTTTAGTTTTCAAGGTTCTATCCGCATTTTATCAGTTATTTCCTTAAGAAATCATATCTTCTCGACATGCGGCTTATACATAATATCATTGCAAATTATTGTTGTCAACGGTTTTATTCAAATTTCTTTTTATTTTTTTTTTATAAAAAAAACCACACAAGATATTGTGTGATTTTAAAAAAATGGCACTAATTTGGTTACGTATTTCTTACGAAATTAATTGGAGCAATACATTCAGATTGAACAGCATTGTCAAAAATACACTGTCTCTGACTTCCGCCATCATTACATTGCCAATATTGTTTCCAAAGAAAATTAGAACGACAAAGAAAAAAATCCAAACAATGATTAATGCTTTTATCAGTCCAGCTACTGCACCAAGTATTTTATTGACACCACTGATAATTGGAATCTTTGCAATAATATCTGCAGAAAAAAGCACAAACCATAAAAATATCATCAGCATTAAAAACAAACCAATAAATGATATTGCATTTATTATTATTTTGGCGAGATACCCAGCTATGTAGTCTTCAAAAATAGTCACCATTAATGACTGATACATTTCTGATGTATTGTTCTTAATTAATGTGTTCTTGATAATATCTGGTAAATCATAAGATTCTATCGTCAACGTTTGATTTTCAGGAATAGAGTTGTCTAACTTGGAATTGTCATCCTGAAACACGTCTATTACCTTTTGTTTTACAACATCATATGTTTTTGTATGATTAATTAAATAATCACTGATGTGTGGCGAAACAAATGTAACTGCAACAATTGCAAGTATTATTCCAAGTAACGAAATAACAATTCGCAAGAAGCCTTTTCTATATCCGTTCACAATGCAAATCAAAAAAAGAAGAACTGTTGCTACGAACAAGTAATTAATATTCATATTATTCCCTCAAGTATTTTTGTCCCCTCTGTTTACTATTTCAACTGTATTTCTTCTGTTTCACTACCTGATACTAACAGATACTTTGTCTTACTGCCTGTAGGAATCAATGTTAAAACAGATGTCCTGAATGTTCCGTTGTATTTTTCCACACCCTGCATATTATATATTACACATTCTTTACTATTATAGATAATTACAAGATCCTTACTTAAAACAATATCGGAATACTCAAGATCAAACTGTTTATTTAGACAAAGCGTACCAGAGGAATCATATACTTCCAGCCGATAGGCTGCCTCGTTCGTTCCCTCAGTATAAACGAGTCCAATATAATCTTCGTTGTTAAAGACACTTTTTACTTCATCTTCAAATGTCAGTTCAAAAATATTTTCTGGTTTTTGATTTCCACTGTAAATTTCAAACTTGTTATCACCAACAGCAAAAGCAGTTTTACTATTCATAAATTTAACATATGGAATGACTGTGTCTGTATAATTGTATCCACTGACAAGATTATCAATTTCATTTTGTCCAACATCTCCAAAATTGTAATATGCCACAGATGACGATATTTCTCCACTATCAATATAAAGGTATGAAACACCCAGCATAATTCCATCATTAGAAATTGCTACATTAATCGGATAACCACTTTTTGCCATAGTTGTTCTGTCATTGGCAATGTTCTCGCCATCCTGATTGAAAAGCTTAACCCAGGTAATATCTCCTTCTTCCAGTACCGCAGCAACATTGCCATTTCCTGCTACACAAAAAGTCTGTACAGGTAAAGTTGTCTCTATTTCTCCCTGCAAACCGGAACTGTTCATTACAAATATCTTTGTACCTTTATAATCTCCAAGTGCAACATAGTCGCCACAGACATCCGCCATAGGACTCTGCATTTCATATGTCTGATTCCAGAGCATATCATTATTCATATTAAATGCCGACGCACCATCTTGACTATAACGTAATACATTCCCATTAAAGCTCTTATAATTTGCAGATGTCGCTTCCTGATATTTCTGAGTTGCAATAACATCATAATCCGTATATATCATATTCTGGTAATTATACATGATAGCACCTGCAATCGCAGCTACAATTAGAATGACAAGTAAGATTCTGTAAAATATAGTCAGCCTATGTCTTGTAAGTTTTTTCTTGTAGTCCTCTTTCTCACTATCATATTTTTTTTTAAAATACTCGTTTATCTGCGCCATCTGTTTTCTCCAGACATCTTTTGTTTTCCATTCAGCATTATTATGGAAGAATCAACTCTTGTCCGCATAAAATGATATTTTTGTCTTCTATATTATTTATGCTGCATATCTCATCTACCATATCACTTGATTGATAAAACATTTTACTGATCTGATCCAGTGTGTCCCCTTTTTGCACAATATAGCTTTCTATTGAAACAGCTTCTGCAATATCTACCGTTTCATCTATCGGATCTCTCATGGTTTCTGTTTCCATCTTTGTATCTGCTTCAACCATTTTGTTTTCTTCAATTTCATTTTCCGAAGATACTTTGAGAGACTGTTCCATACCGTCAGAAATAGACTGCAGTGCTGTTTCCATCTGTTTCATTCTCTCATAGCTGTTCATCGTTGCTATGCTGATTGTAACAGATAATATAAGAAGCACCATGCTGATTATGCATAATAACCCGGTTACTTTTTTTTGACAGGCAATTTCTTTTTTCTGCTTCATGATTTCTCTGAATTGACAAACTGCCCGATCGACCGAATCATCCCCTTGTGTTTCTTCTATATTAATATTTCTCTTACAGTAAAATGTTTCTTCCATGTTTTCACCTTCCCCGGTACTTTTACTTGTTTGAAATTTTCAAACTGTACTTTCCTATCCGGTTCCAGAATAGCATGTTATGTACTCATATTTTATCAGATTCTGTCGAGCAAATACAATTTTATTATCTAAATATCATTCTGCTTGCGCTGCCCATTTTGCCAATTGTATTGCACCCATAATTCCCTGATCATCATGTAGACTTGCAGGCACAATATAGTTATCAATATCATTCAATTCCTTTGTGTTAATATACCCATTTACCATTTCCAGCGTCTTTTTTCTTACCAGCGGAAACAGTTGTTCCTGATGCATTACACCTCCACCAAGAATAATCTTATTTGGAGATAATGTAAAGATATAAGTAGTTAATGCCTGTGCAATATAGTACGCTTCTAATTCCCAGACTTCTGTTTTATCCTTTAAATTTACAGCCTTTTCTCCCCAACGTCCTTCAATTGCAGGGCCTGCTGCCAATCCTTCCAAACATGTTTTATGAAATGGACAAAATCCCTCATATTTGTCATCTATATGCTTATTTAAAATAATGTGTCCTCCCTCAGGATGCAGCATACCATGAAGAAGCTTTCCATTAATAGCTATTCCAACACCAACACCTGTTCCAATTGTAATATAAACCACACTGCTTAATCCCTTTGCACATCCAAATGTTAATTCCCCCAAACAGGAACCATTCACATCTGTATCAAGTTCAATAGGCAATTGTAATTCTTTCTTCAAGTTACCAACCAAATCATAGCCCTGCCATGCCAGCTTAGGTGTATCTAAAATACAGCCATATGTCACTGATTCTTTATTGACATCCACCGGACCAAATGATCCGATTCCCAGAGACTTAACGTCTTGATTTTTGAAATAATCAATAATTAAAGAAATTGTTTCCTCTGGTGTTTTTGTTGGAATTGATATCTGATCTAAAATTGTGCCATCTTCCAAACCGACAGCGCACACCATTTTTGTTCCTCCTGCCTCCAATGCTCCATACTTCACAACCTTCTCCTTCATGACCTTCTCCTCCATGTTCTTCTCTTTCACGTTACATAAAACAAATATTCAAAAAAATATCAGCCACCAGATACTTTACTTAATCCGGTGGCTACCAGCTATCTTATCGATTAACATTATACTTCATCTACAGGCTTGTAATCAATACTGTAATTTCTCCTGAAATTTCATAATTACCATATTGAAATGGAATGATTAATGAATCCCCCATATCAATCGGTTTTCCATCAATTGTTCCTGATCCTTCAATAACACTTAGAATTTGAAATGGCTTGTCCTGCACTAATGTTTTAGTTCCCACAATCTCATGCTTATCAACAGTATAGTAATCACATTTCACCAGTCGATTCTTCAAACCATCGGTACACATATTCACATCTTCATATGGAATATTCATAACGTCAAGACTTTTTTTGATATGTAATTCTCTTAGTTTCCCGTCCTTAAGTCTTCCATAATCATAAAGTCGATATGTTATATCTGAGCTCTGTTGAATTTCCATAATCACAGTATTATTCTTTATTGCATGTACGGTTCCCGGATTAATCTGAAAAAAATCACCTTTACAAATCGGTATTTCGCGAAGAAATTGCTTCCATTCATTCTGCTCAATTAACCTCTGTGCTTCTTTTTTTGTTTTTGCATGATGTCCAACAATAATTGTTCCGTCTTTTTTGCAATCAACAATATACCAACACTCTGTTTTTCCAAGAGAGCCGTTTTCATTTTCCATGGCATATGCATCATTCGGATGAACCTGTATGCTCAAATCATCCAAGGCATCAATTTTTTTAACAAGAAGAGGAAATCTGTCTCCTTTAAGATTGCCAAATAACTCCCTTTTATTTTCCCATAGCCATGACAGCTTTTTTCCTAAAAACTCTCCATTTTTTATCGTTCCATCTCCATTTGGATGTGCACTGACTGTCCAATATTCTTTTCCCCAAATTAATTCTTTAACAATTGGCTCTAAAAAAAGCAATTCCATTATGCTCTCCTCCTGCATTTACTTTTGCCCTATACTTTGGCAACAGATTTTCTTATGACTAGTTTTCCACTGATGACTTTTCTTCCCGGTGACAAATTCTCTCCAGAAATGCCTTTTAAAATAGACTCAACTGCCATTTCTGTCATAAGCTGCAAATCAATTGCAAATGTTGTCAGTGTTGGATTAGACAATGTTGCATATATATAGTCATCAAATCCAACAATGGATATATCCTCAGGTATTCGATAACCTCCTGCCTTTAATTGTTCCACAACACGATATGCCACTTCATCACAATTACACACAAATGCCGTTGGCATTTTGGAAGGAAATGAAATAGTTTTTAATATTCCGTTTTCGTCTCTGTCACTAAGCAGCCATTCCTCTTTTATCGGAATTCCATTTTGCAGTAAGGATTTATAATATCCAAGATATCTATCCAAAATACTGCTGGTCGCAAAAACATCACCAATAAAACCTATTTTCTTATGTCCCATTTTAACTAAATAATTAGTTAGAAGATAACTACCGTAGACATTATCACTGACTATTGAATCCACTGTTGCTGTTTCATCGTAAAAGTCGAGAAACGTTATTGGCATATGCTGTTCTTTTATCATTTCAATATAATTCTTTTTCAACTGACCAAGTACAATAATCCCATCAACCTTTTTATTCTTGATCATAGCAGGAAGCGCACATGACTCCTCATCTTCTTTAAATATTACTTCCATGATACCAAAACAATTTTTATTTCCTAGATTCATGATAATGTTACTGTGCAATTTTGAGTAAAATGCCGTATCATCCTCCAAAAATCGTCTGGCTATCAAAATACCTACATTATAGTTTTTATCATATTCTATTGCCTTCATTCCTGCATTGTATCGATAACCCATTTCCTCAGCAGTTATTCTAATCCTTTCCCGAACCTCCAGGCTAACGCCCTCTTTTCCGGATAAAGCTTTGGATACTGATACCGTGCTGATGTGCAATGCATTTGCTACATCCTTCATTGTAACCTGTTTTGCCATAGCTGTGCCCCCGTGTTTAGAAATCTTTTGAAAAGATTTTCTTTTAGTATAGCACTCAGCAGAAAAACCGTAAAGTAAATTTACTTAATTTTATGGCATAAATTAATACACGCTGACTTTTTCATCACATATCGCTTTTACATTAAATGTATCAAAATAAACATTCTCCATAGGGATCCATTTTTCCTGAAATACTTTACACATTACATTACCATTGCGTTTTTGAATTCTGGCAAGCTGCACTTCGTATGGTATTTCCATGAATATCTTATAGTCGTATATGTCTCTGTATTCTTTTCTCATGGAGTATGCGCCTTCAATTACAATCATTCTTTTGTTATCTACAGTATGCTTTCCTGTATAGTTCATTTCATGACATGAAAACACTCGATAGGAAAATTCTCGTTTACTCTGAATACCACTGATTACTTCTTCCAAAAATCTTTCATAATGAACATTTCCACCCGCTTCCTTCAAACGCTCCTCTGTTCGCAGTGCCATAGGTAAAAAGAAATCATCCATATGAATTAAATCACAATTGAATATTTCAGCAATACATTGTGCTAATGTTGTTTTTCCAGCAGCACTGTTTCCGTCTATTCCAATAATCAAATGTGAATCTTTTTTTTGAAGCTGACTTATCTTTAAAAACACAGACATGTAGTACGCATATCTCTCATCAATCAACCTATATGCCGGTTGATATGCCTCATTAAACTTCTGACTATGGCTTACCATAGGATACTCTCTTATCTTCTGCTCTTCAATATATTCCCGATACTGCTGCTTTGAAAAGGAAAAGAAAAACTCGTCAAAGTTTTCAAGAATACTCTGCAAATTTTTCTCATATATACATTTGCTTCCTGTTTTCCTATTTGCAGAAAGAACAAACAATTTATTCATAATTTCCAACTGTTCTTCACGTATTCCTTTTAAAGAGTAACGAACAAAACCATTCCCTATAGATTCTATAGGATTATGGTTCTGTGGTGTTTCTTGATTCACATTATGATATTCTCTCTCTAATCTTTGAAAGGATAGTTCTTCGTCTTCTATAAAATGACCCGGTCCAAACTCTCTCTGATATAGCAGCTTTGCCACATCCTGAGGCTGCATTAACGGATAATTTATACTATGTTCTTTAACATTTTTCATCAACTCGTACATAATTCACAAACCCTGCTTTCTTCAACGCCAACACTATTGGCGGAATTATCAGTATATGACACATGATACCTGGTAATGCTGTCACAAATGCTCCTGCTGCGAACATTTTCCAGGTAAATAATGTTTGTGTAATTCCAGATAGAATCAGCATTACAGTTCCCCATACAATTCTTCCAGTCAACATGGCAATAATCAAAACGATATATGTGTGACTAATTTTATTATGCACTTTTTTATATAGCAACCCTGTTACTGCTCCATAAGTCGCTAATTCGAATGCCATGGCAACACCTGTCGGAAATAATGGCGGCATACCAAATAGAAAAAATCTCAATAATGGTGCTATCAATCCAACAACCAATCCATACTGCCAGCCACAAATAAACCCACATAACAAAACCGGGATATGCATCGGACTCAATGCACTTCCTATTTCTGGTATTTGGCCCGTTAAAAAAGGCAGTACAAGACAAAATGCCATACATACGCTGGACATTACAAGCTCTCTGCTTTTTATCTTCATAAAATATTCCTCCACATATTCAAATTATTTATTCGTACATTGTAACATACTCTCGCTTTCTATGCCTGAATTATATTATATTTTCATAACCCCTTTTTATTATATTTCTTATATCATTTTGTTATCATTCTTTCTAAATTTAAAAATGTCCTGACATGGAGTTCACTCTATGTCAAGACATTTTTAAATTTATTTATCAATTTCACCGCTATTTCTTAACTGATTCTATAGAAAAGCTTTTACTTGACTATATATTCCTTCCGCATCCAACTGATATTTATGAATCAGCGCTGAGGCTGAACCTGATTCTCCAAACACATCCTGCATACCAATCTTTAAAACCCTGGTAGGGAGATTTTCACTAAGGACGTCACAAACAGCACTTCCAAGTCCACCTATTACAGAATGTTCCTCTGCTGTTACAACCTTACCTGTTTTCTTTGCTGACGCAATAATTAAATCCTTATCAATTGGCTTTATTGTATGAATGTTGATTACTTCTGCATCAATACCATCTGCTGCAAGTAACTTAGCTGCTTCCATTGATTCAGGTACTGTCAATCCGGTTGCAACAATCGTAACATCCTTACCTTCTTTTAATACAACACCTTTACCCATTTTAAATTGATAAGTAGCCTCATCATTAAACACAGGAACTGCCGCGCGTCCAAAACGCAGGTAAACTGGTCCTTCATATTCGTAAGCTGCCTTCACTGCCGCACGTGCTTCTACATCATCAGCAGGAGATATGATAACCATTCCCGGAATCGTTCTCATTAATGCAATGTCTTCATTGCACTGATGAGATGCTCCATCCTCTCCAACAGAAATACCCGCATGCGTTGCTCCTATTTTCACATTTAAGTGTGGATATCCGATACTGTTTCTTACCTGCTCAAATGCACGTCCTGCTGAAAACATTGCAAAAGAGCTTGCAAACGGAACCTTTCCGGTTGCTGCAAGTCCTGCAGCAATACATGTCATATTTGCTTCTGCAATACCACAGTTAATATGTTTATCAGGATGTGCTTTCATAAAAATGTCAGTTTTGCAGGCAGCCGCTAAATCGGCTGTCAGCACTACGAGATTATCATGTTCATTTCCAAGCTCGACCAAAGCATTACCGTAACTGACTCTTGTTGCAATTTTCTTTACTTCTGACATAATGCTTCACCTACCTTTTCAAGATCTGTCATTGCAATTGCATATTGCTCATCATCAGGTGCAACTCCATGCCATTTCACACTGTTCTCCATGAAAGACACTCCTTTTCCTTTTACACTCTTTGCAATAATTGCTGTAGGCATACCCTTTGTATTTTTTGCTTCTTCAAATGCAGCTGCAAGCTCATCAAAATCATGTGCATTGCAATTAATTACATGGAAGTTGAAAGCCTTAAACTTCTCATCTATTGGATATGAATTACATACCTCTGTTATAGGTCCATCAATCTGAAGTCCGTTGTTATCTACTATTACTACGAGATTATCCAGTTTTTTGTGTCCGGCAAACATCGCTGCCTCCCAAACCTGTCCCTCTGCTAATTCTCCATCTCCAAGTAATGTATACACCCTATAGGCATCATTTGATAATTTAGCAGATAGTGCCATACCTGTAGCAACTGATATACCCTGTCCAAGTGAACCACTACTCATATCAACTCCAGGTGTATGTTGCATGCAAGGATGTCCCTGTAAATGTGAACCAAGCTTACGTAATGTGACTAGCTCCTCTACCGGAAAATATCCTCTTTGAGCTAACGTAGAATAAAGTGCTGGTGCACAGTGTCCCTTTGATAATACAAACCGATCACGATCCTCTTTCTTTGGATTTTTAGGATCAATGTTCATTTCTTCAAAGTACAAATATGTCATAATATCTGCTGAAGACAATGATCCACCCGGATGTCCGGCTTTTGCGGCATGAACTGCCGTAACAATACCTTTACGAATCTCATTGGCTGTTTTTTGTAATTCCAATTTCTTCATGATGATTTCCTTTCTTTAATTCATTATCCTTCCATTACCGTAACTATCAGAACAACCTGTATGCCTTTCAGGTCTGTCCATAATATGCATTTGCGCCATGCTTTCTATAATAGTGTTTATCCTGCAATACTTGCGGTGCCGGCTGTACGTCATGATTAATCAGCTCTGTCCTGTATGCCATTTTTGCAACTTCTTCCAGGACAACTGCATTATGTACAGCTTCCTTTGCATCCTTGCCCCATGCAAATGGTCCATGATTTGCACATAACACTGCCGGAACAGCCATAACATCTTTTCCCTGGAATGTCTCAATAATCAGACTTCCTGTATTCTTTTCATATTCTGTATTAATTTCATCTGCTGTCAAACTTCTTGCACATGGAATTTCTCCATACATATAATCTGCATGTGTCGTTCCATAACACGGAATTCCTCTTCCTGCCTGTGCCCATGATGTTGCATAGGAAGAATGTGTATGAACAATACCTCCTATCTGTGGAAACGCTTTATATAACTCCAAATGCGTTGCTGTATCAGAAGATGGCTTGTATGTGCCTTCAACAACCTCCCCATTTAAATCAACAACAACCATATCCTCTGGTTTCAATGCCTCATATTCCACACCACTCGGTTTAATCACAAACAGACCTTTTTCTCTGTCAATTCCACTGACATTTCCCCATGTAAAAGTCACCAATCCATGTTTTGGAAGCGCCATATTTGCTTCATAAACCTGATTTTTTAAGCTTTCTAACATATTCTCACCCTTCTTTACATGCATGACGATGTCGGCAATACATCATCTATTCAATGTCTGCCGACATTATATCATACATTTTCCGTTGTTTCAACAATTAGTTTAATCATTAAACAAATCATTCTATCTATACACTAATTCATTCCATTTAAGCTCATTTTTGAAATTTCTAATAGTCGTGTTTTTGTCAATTACAACACTTTCAATTCCCATTGCTGCTGCCCAGTCAATCATCTGATCTGCTGTTAAATCATACGAAAACGCAGTATGATGTGCACCTCCTGCAAGAATCCATGCCTCTGCACCAATTGTCAGATTAGGCTGAGGTGTCCAAAATGCTGTTGCAACAGGAAGTTTTGGCATTGGTTTTTCTGCCTTTTTACAATCTACTTCATTAATGATTAAGCGGAATCTATTTCCAAGATCTATCAGAGAAGTTGCTATTCCGGCACCTGTTTTTGATGTAAAAACAAGTCTTGCAGGATCTTCTCTGTCACCCATTGATAGTGGGTTCACTTTAATACTAATTGGACCATCTGCTATGGATGGACATACTTCTAACATATGTGCTTCAAGAATACCTTCTTTTCCAGGAACAAAATTATATGTGTAATCCTCCATAAATGAAGTACCCTTGGCATCTTTACAACCCGTTGTCATTATTTTCATAAGACGTACCATTGCTGCGGTTTTCCAATCACCTTCTCCGCCAAATCCATATCCCTTTTCCATCAGTCTCTGGATAGCAAGACCCGGAAGCTGCTTCAATCCGCCCAAATCTCCAAAATGAGTTACAATTGCCTGATAGTTCTTATCCTCGAGAAATTTTTCAAATCCTATTTCAATACCAGCCTGCACTGCAACATGTTTTTCAAATTCTTCAACACTTCTTCCTTCTTGCAGAATCTCATATTTGTCATAATATTCTTCTACAAGAGCACTAATATCTCCCTGAGACACACCTTCTACATATTCTGTAATTTCGTTTACAGGATATGCATCTACTTCCCATCCAAACTTTATTTGCGCTTCTACCTTATCGCCTTCTGTTACAGCGACATTTCTCATGTTATCTGCGATGCGGCATACACGAATATGAGAGGATTCCATCAGACCAATTGCTGTTCTCATCCAGCCTGCAAGTGCATCTTTTGCTGCATCTGTATCCCAATATCCAACAATGATCTTTCTTTCAATACCCATACGAGATACGATATGACCATATTCTCTATCACCATGTGCGGATTGATTTTCATTCATAAAATCCATATCAATTGTATCATAGGGTATTTCCTGATTAAATTGCGTATGAAAATGACATAACGGTTTTCTATATTCCTGCAAGCCAAGTATCCATGACTTAGCCGGTGAAAATGTATGCATCCACGTAATAACACCCGCACAATCTTCATCTGCGTTGGCTTCATTAAATGTCTTTCTGATTAGTTCATTTGTAATCAGCGTTGGCTTCCATACAAGCTCAAATGGCAGCTTACCGGATTTATTCAGCTGATCAACTATTATTTTCGAATGTTCTGCTACTTTTGCAAGACATTCCTCTCCATATAAATCCTGTGAACCTGTACAAAACCAAAACTTATAATTTTTGTTCGTTTTCATGATATCCTCCTATACTAGTAGTGTTTACTGTTACTACTTGCAAGTATATAACTTGTACGGTTTTGTGGACAAGTTGTTTTTCACTCTATTTAGTTGATTTTTTTACGATTTTTTCTTAAACTTGTCTTTTTTCTTTCTGTACATGATTCTCGAATTATCAGTTCCGGTTTAATTACTCTTTCAACTTTACTTTCTGAATCACTTACTCCTCTTATCTTTTCCAACAGAAGTTCAGCTATCATTTCTCCCAAGCGTTCCTTCGGATGTGCAATCGTTGTTAACTTAATAGAACCATTTTCTGCAAGAAATGAGTTATCATACCCTGTCACAGAAATATCCTGCGGAACTCTTCGCCCTTCTGCCTCCAAAACTTTAATTACCTCCAATGCTATCTGGTCATTGTAACAAATAATAGCATCAATAGGCCGTCTATCCTGAATAAACTGTCTTATCATTCCTGCCGGTTTTGTTGCTCGATCCTCTGTATGAAATAGAATAACTGAATCCGGATCATATACAAGTCCTTTTTCATTCATTGCTTTAATAAAACCTTTTTGACGAGCCGTTCCCTGACTGTCATCAATTTTAAATATTCCAACTAAGTGTCTGTGACCAAGATCAAGCAGATATTTTGTTAATAAATACCCGCCCTCTACATCATCCATCACAATATTTGGTTTGTCCTTCATTTGAGGATAAGTTCCTTGTAAAAAAACATATGGAATTCCCATTTTATCGAGTTGTTCATATTGATGCATGTGTTTGCAGAAGATTTCACTTTTACTTGGTTCAATAATCACACCATCAATATTTTTTGTCATAATATCTTCCAATGCTTTTGCTTCATTCTTTTGACTGTTTCCAGTATTCTTTAAGATAATGCTGTATCCTTCTTTTGTCAGAACAGTATCTATTCCTTTTATTAATCTTGGAAAAATATAGTCCGAGATATATGTTGTTACAACAGCAACATTGTGCGAGTTCCCTTTATTTGTAAATCTCTCTGTACAGAAAGTTCCTTTTCCGTGCACTGCTTCTACATATCCTTCACTCTCCAGAATTGACAGTGCTTTCCGGATTGTATGTCTGCTCACATGAAATTCCCTGACCAGTTCATTTTCCGAAGGAAGCTTATCACCTGCAGTCACTTTTCCACTAATCATTTGCTGACGCAGCTTATCCATTACAATATAATATTTTGCTTTACCGGTATCATCCGACATATCATTATCTCCCTATATACTACTGTTTTTTCTCACGTATAAAACTCTGCACATTGTCATAATTAATAAATCTGTACGGAAGATATTTATACTTTCCATCTTCTAACTCAATATTATCAGGATTTTTTCCATAAAGAGCCAGTCCATAAGCCATATCCATAATCACTGCTGCCTGTCCTGCAGCATCATTATATACCGTTCCTTCCATCTTCTTAGTCTTTATCATTTCCAGAGCATCCTCTGTCCCATTCACGCCAACAATCAGTGGAAACTGTTTCACGCCTGCTGATTCTAACGCATCGATTGCTCCCAAAGCCATATCATCATCATTTGCAATAATCATTTCTATCTGCCATGAATATCGTTCAAACAATGTCAGCATTTTTGTTGCTGCCTGTGCACGATTCCAATTCGCAATCTCATCACCAAGTTTTTCTACCGAAAATCCTGCTCCCTTTATTTCCTCGATTGACACCTGTGTACGAACAAGTGCGTCCTGATGACCTGTCTCACCTTCTAACATAACATACTGTATAGTTCCGTCACCATTTACGTCTATCTCATCAAATCTTTTTTTATTTTTCAAGGCATCTGTCACAATCGTTGCCTGCAGACGACCAGATTGTTCCGCAACTGCTCCAACATAATACAAGTTGTCCCAACGCTCCAAATCTTCTTTTACAAGCTCCCGGTTGAAAAATATGACTGGAATATCTGCACTTCTTGCTTTATCAATAATAACTGTTGCATCTGTACGATCAACAAGATTCACACATATCACATTACAACCCTTGGAAATAAATTTCTCAACTTGATCATTTTGTGTCAGCTGACTTCCACTCGCATTTGCCACTTCCAGAGAAATGGTAATACCCAGCTCGTTTTCCTTTTCTTTACATAATTCTGTGATATTCTGCACGATTTCAGAAACAAACGTATCGTATTCATCATAAATACTGACACCTATCTTAATACTTGAAGGTATTTTGCCTTGTTCCGAACTAAATAAGGTCTTTGATGAACAGCCCATTAATTGAGCGAACATCATACTAAGCAATACAATAATTGCAGATCGTTTCATCCAGCTTTCATGTTTCATTTTTTGTACCTCTTTACTTTACAAACGGGAACAACAGCTTTTGATTTTCATCCAAGTACATATTGTTCTTATCTATCATTACAAATTTCACATCATCCGGTTTATGTTTATCACGTTCGTCGTAATCCAATATTTGTTTAACACCAAGATAACCCATTTGAAATTCATTCTGATAAATCATACTGATTATTTTTTCATTATCCAGATAATAAACCGCTTTTTCACTGTTTGCTATTCCATAAATCTTAATGTCTTTATTTAAATTGGAGACAGCATCCAGTAATGCCCCCATAGAGCTGTTATCAAGTGCTATCACAACATCCACCGCTTCTTCTGTCAACTCTCTTTGCAGAAAAAGCATTGCCTGACTGTCTTTTTCGTCTTCACTTCTTTCCCAGATTACAACTTCATCAGCGTATTCTGATAAAGTATTATAAACACCATCAAATCTGTCAGACTCCGACTTTCTGTTTAATTTTTCGGCTATTACAGCAGCCTTAATCCAGCTTTTTTCATTATCCTTTATTGTATTTGCCAGCTCCACACCCATAGCATAATTATCTGCGGAAATAAACGGATATTCCTCATTAGTGGATAATCCATTTTGAACAAATACTAAAGGAATATCTATCTTTACGCTCTTCACATATGCCTCTACCTCGTGACTGTCACATGCTGCTATCATCAGAGCATCTGCTCCATTTTTAATCTCTCTGTCAATTAATACAATCTGTTCTTTGGCATCCATTTCTGAAGACATTGTAATCAGATTAATCTCTGCGGTTGTATCTTTTGCTGCCTGCTCCGCTCCTTGCTTCAAATTTTCCCAACGATTCGGATCATTTCCGTATACAATCAATGATATCCGATATGTTGGTTCTACCTTAGAAGGATACCCACTATAATACAAAACCTCTGCAATAATTATTAAAAGCATTACAACAATACTGATACGAAGAAAATACTTGTTTTTTCTCATATTGCAGATTCACCCCCTTTATACTGTTCATAAGGGATTTTGGGCAAATGAATAGTAACCGTAGTACCTTCATCCAGCTCACTTGTGATTGATAATCCATACTCACCTTTAAAATACAGACTGATTCTCTGGTTTACATTCCAAAGACCGATACCTGATCCTTTTCCACGAGTCTTTGTTTTTTTAGTTAAGAGCTTTTCTATCATCTCTTCTGGAATTCCCATTCCATTATCAGATACTTCAATATAAATATCTCCGTCTTTTTCATATCCTTTCAACGATATGACACCATCACCATCCATATGCTCAACACCATAGTAAATTGCATTCTCCAATATTGGCTGCACAATTAATTTGATTGTTGCACAGTCTTCGATTTCCGGTGCAATATCAATATTTACAGAAAACCGATTTTTATACCGAACCTTCTGAATACTCAGATAATTCCTTGCATGAATAATCTCATCTCCGATTGTAATAATATGATTCCCCTTACTGAGACTTATGCGGAACAGACTTGCCAATGCTGTTATCATTGATATTGCATCCTCTTTCTGCTCATTTTCAATCATCCAGACAACTGAATCAAGTGTATTATATAGGAAATGTGGATTGATTTGCGACTGCAATGCATCCAGTTCACTTTTTCGCTTTTCCTTCTGCTCTTTTACCATATCATCCATCAGTTTATGCATCTGATTAACCATAGACGTAATCGTACGGCCAAGGTGTCTGATTTCGTGTGAGCCTCCTATATAGATATTGCCTGCATCCAAATTACCTTCTTCAAGATATTTAATAGACGTCTCCAACTTTCGGATTGGATCCGTCACCTTTCCAGAAATAAAAATATTACCAAACATAATCAAAAAGATTGTTACCGAACAAATCATCATCATAAAAAATTTAAGTTGTTTCAAATCCACAGAGAATTCTTTTGTGGGAATCACACTCACTATTTTCCACCCTGTATATCCAACAGTCTTCACTATGACCGTTCTTTCTTCTCCTTGAAATTTTTCAACATAAGTACCATCTTCATAGGAAGACGCTTCTATGTTATTTTCCTGCACAAGTCCGGAATAAATAGCTTTTTGTTCTGGATGATAAATAATCTCTCCATTTTGATCTATTAGATAGACATATCCCATTCCTCGCTCATTTACTTTTGAAAATATTTGATCTATTGCACTGAAATTCATATCTACAAGTAAAACACCTCGCCTGATATGTCCTACATTTGTCAACTCAACATTTCTGCTTAATGAAACCACCCAATAGTATCTATAATTACTGCTCTCGAACAAATTCTGAACATGTGGTGTGGAAAAATGCAGATTCTCTATTTCGTTTTCTGCTTGTTGAAACCATCCCTCTTTCTTAATATCCACGCCTACTTTTCTTGTTGCTACCGGTGAAGCTGAAATTAAGCCTCCATCTTCTGAAACACAAACGATACTGATCAGATTGTCTTTATTGGCCTCATAAAGAAGATTCATTTCCTTATCAATGGTCGTATCTGTTAGATCCTTGTTTTTAATGACATTATAATACATGGAATCCGAAATACTCATCATATTCCTAAGATATGTATTCATATTCCAACTTACCTGATCAAGAATCTGCTCATTGTTTTCTATAGCTGTTTCTCTTGAACTATTAATAAAATGTGTGTACAGAGCAATCCCCATAAACGCCATGCTAAGAATCGCAACAAGAGTAAAGGAAACAGAAATAATCAGCTGAATGCTTCTTCTTTTATATGCTTTTTTTGATCGTTCAAATAAATTCTGTACTTTTTCTCTCATTCACTTTTTTCCCGAGTTTGCCTATATTTTGATGGTGATATTCCATACTGCTTTTTAAATACATAACTAAAATAGTTTGGTTCTTCATACCCAACCATTCCTGCAATAATATAGCTCTTTTCTTCTGTCGTGTTTAAAAGATTTAATGCCTGTTCCATTCGAATATGTGTCAAATATACTACAAAGCTCATTCCCGTTTCTTTTTTGAACAGGGCAGAAAAATATGTGGCACTGACATTCAGATATCCGCATACACGATCAACAGATAGTGTAGAATCCTTAAAATTATCCAGAATATACTGTTTTGCTTTTTCTGTCATCATCTTTGTAGTATCTTTTCGTTCACGATGAATACTGGCTCGCAACTGCATACTTATATTAATCAGCCATTCTCCGAGCTCATCAAGAGAACTAAACTTTTTTATCTCATTATATATATCAAAATCATACAACTGCAAATCATCTGCACCCAGCTGATACCCTCTTGCCAGTCTCATAATTTCAACTAATGTTTCAGCAAAAAAAAGCTGTAGCTGTGCAATGGTAATAGATGAATTTTTCATTCTATGAATTAATCCCTCAACAGCTTTTTCCAACTCTTCTTTTGAGCCAATTTTTATTTCACGGATTATTTGTTGAATTTGTTTTTCGTCCATAAAATAGTATTTATCTGTTTCCGGCTCTACATCCTGAATATAAATAGTCTGATTTGTATCAAGCAGAATTCTGTAGGAAGCCGCAACCTTTGCTTCAGAAAAAGAATAAGATATATCTTTCAGTTTCCCATATGTTTTTCCAATACCGGCAATTGTTTCAATTCCTATCATTTTTTGTGACATCTTGCAGATCTGTTCCATTACAGCTATAAGCTGTTTATGAGCCGCTGTATTTTTTAATAGTGCAACTACAACGATTGTACCCAGATAGTTAATACTTCTGTAATCCATTTCCTTCTCAAATACTTCATCTGCAATTTGTTTTATAGATACAGCGAGCAGACCGCTATTCAATCCTATCTCCTCTGATTCAGACTTTTTTTTATAATCCGGCTGAATAATGCCTACTGCATAAAACGCTGCATTCATTGAAAACCGATATTCCTGTTCATATTGCTGAATCTCTTCATCCGTTACTCTTCCCTCCAGCAAACCGATAATTAGCTGTTCCTGTAACACAGGCAAGCTTTCCTGATAATACTTCTCCAGTCTTTCTATATTTCTTCTCTTATCACGTTCTTCATCTAACCGCTCTTTTATTCTGATGAAAACCTGACGAAGCTCATTTGCATTAATTGGCTTAAGAATATATTCTTCTGCCTCAAGCTTAATAGCTTCTTTTGCATATTCAAATTCATCATATCCAGAAAAAATAACAATTCTTGTTCCTGGCAGTTGTTTCTTCAAATGTTTACAAAATGTAAGTCCGTCCATAAATGGCATTTGAATATCAGACATTACAACATCTGGCATATACTGCTCTGCCTTTTCCAATGCATCCTCTCCGTTCTCTGCAGACGCAACTACTTGAAACCCGATTTCTTCCCAATTTACTCTCTTGGCAATTGCAATTCTTACATCCTCTTCATCGTCCACGAGCATAACTTTATAGTACTCCATACATAAATCCTCTCCATCAATTATTTGAAAAGCTGCTCCTTCGTATAGTACCCACCATTGATAATGATATCCTCATAATTTTCTTTATCAATCACAACTGGTATACATATATAAGAGGGCACTGTCAATACATGGTTATTATATGTTTTCGTATCATTGATTTCAGGTTCTGCATTTTCTAAAACTGCTTGAACCATTGTTACACATTTTGATGCCAATACACGTGTATCCTTATAGATTGTCATGCTCTGATATCCTTTCTCAATATTACGCACGGCATTCATCTCAGCATCCTGTCCTGTCACTAACGGCCAGTTCTTTTCTGTATATCCATTTTTCAGGCAAGCTTCCTTTATTCCGTATGCAAACCGGTCAAATGCAGAACAGGCAATATCAAGTTGTCTGTCCTGATAATATTCTGCAATATACTCTTCGCATCTTTGTCTTGCTGTATCTTCTGACCAGCGAAGTATGCATGTATCATCAAATGATGTTAACCCTGATTTGCATACAAGTGTTCCATTCTCCAAATACGGTAATAGCTCATCCATAACTCCATTATATAAAAACAGTGCATTATTATCGTCCGGTGACCCCATAAAAAACTCTATTGTATAGCTTTTTCCGTCTTTTTCTGCCTGTTTCAGATTCTTCTTCTCTATTATATATTGTCCAATTAAATTACCTACCGCTCGATTATCAAATGATGCATAATATGATACCGCACTCGTATCCATTAAAAGTCTGTCATATGCAATTACTGATATTCCTTTCATTTTTGCCTGCTGCAAAACACCAATCAACTGTGTAGAGTCAATAGCGGAAACTACCAGACAGTTGACTCCATTTTTTATCATGTTTTCTATCTGAGAAACTTGCAGTTCGATATCATCCTCTGCATATTGCAAATCTACTTCATATCCAAGTGTTTCCAGCTTTGCTTTCATGTTTATTCCATCATTAATCCATCTTTCCGAAGATTTAGTAGGCATTGCTACACCAATACGTTTTTTGTTAACCGTTTCTTCTCCTGATGATTGCTCACTTAATTTCTCAAGATAATCCTCTTCCAAATATTCTTCCGATTCTAAAGGGATTTCTTGTGTAGCTGAACCACTGCTGCATCCGGTTAATGCTCCGATTACAACAATAAAATAAATCCATTTTCTAATTCGACCTGTTCTTGTACTCTTCACATTCACCTTCTCCTTTTCTAACAATTATTGTACCATATATGCATTTAGGCTGCCAAACGCATTCCGTTCGACAGCCTAATATACAAATTAATAATTTCTTAACCTTTTTTTCTCTTTGATACGACATCAATTGTAACAGCACCAAGAAGTACAGCACCTTTTACAATTTTCTGAATATCTGTAGACCATCCAAATAATGACATACCATTATTCAGAATACCCATAACAAAAGCACCTACAACTGCTCCAACAATCGTTCCTGCTCCACCTGCCACAGCAGCTCCACCAATATAACAGGATGCAATCGCATCCATTTCAAAACCATCACCTGCTTTTGGTGTTGAAGAACCATTACGTGCACAGAGCACTATACCTGCTACAGCACTCAAAATTCCCATATTTGTGTAAACCCAGAAGAATACTTTGTCAGTGTTAATTCCTGAAAGATTTGCAGCTTTTCTATTACCACCAAGAGCATAAATTTGTCTTCCTGCTACCGTTTTACTTGTAATAAAAGCATATATACTAATCAAAAGACCCATAATTAATAATACAAATGGTAATCCGTTATATCTTGCAAGTTTATAGAAGAAAAACCATACGATGAAAAGCATTCCTATCATCTTCACTGTTACCTGCCAAGCGGGATTCGTAGCAAAACCATATTTCTTTTTAGTTGCGATACTCTTCGTTTCTGAGATAATTAAAGCAACTGATGCAATAATTGCAATTGCTATTGTTACTAAATCCAAAGTTCCATTACCAAATGGCACTTTAATTGTCGGTAAAAATCCAGCTCCAATAAAATTATACTTTTCTGGAAGAGGTCCCTTTGTTTGTGCCTTCAATAATGTATATGTCAGTCCACGACCCATAAGCATAGTTGCCAGTGTTACTACAAATGGAGGTATTCCAAGGTAGGCAATAAAGAAACCTGCAAACATACCAACTAATAAACCAATAAGCAGTGCCAGAATAATAGCAACCCACATATTCATATTGTAGTCCATCATTACAATACCTGCCGTTGCACCAGTTAACGCTACGACTGAACCAACACCTAAATCGACATTACCTGTTAATACGCATAACAGCATACCTATTGCTAATATAACAACATATCCATTCTGCATTACTAAGTTATTGATATTCATAGGTGTCAGGTTCTTTCCACCTGTTAATGCTGCAAATATTAAATAAATTGCTACCAGAGCAAGAAACATACCGTACTGCTTCATGTCAAGATTAACTACTTTTTTCTTATTCATTTCCATCTTCCTTTCTATTATGAGCCATGATACATTGCATAATTTTTTCCTGTGATACTTCACTTTTTGACAATTCTCCAGCTATTTCGCCCTCGTTTATGACATACACGCGATCACAGGTTCCGATAATTTCCGGCATTTCCGAAGAAATAACAATAACTGCCTTTCCTGCCTTAGCAAGCTCATTAATTACACAATAGATTTCATATTTTGCACCTACATCAATTCCTCTTGTAGGTTCATCCAAAATCAATACATCCGGCTGAGTCATCATCCATTTTGCAAGAACTACTTTCTGTTGGTTGCCACCGGATAAAGAACCCACGACCTGGTTGATGGAATTTGCCTTCACATTAATACGCTTCTTATAATCTTCAGAAGCTACGATTTCATCATTTCCGTTTATTACACCTTTTTTAGAAAAGAATTTTGGTCGTGCTGCTAATGTCATGTTTTCTTTAATATCACTGATTAAAATCAATCCATATGTTTTTCTATCTTCAGATACATAAGATAACTTATTATTAATTGCATCTTTAACTGTCTTTAAAACTACTTCTTTTCCGTTAATCTTAATTGATCCAGAAATTTTCTGTCCATAACTGTGTCCAAAAATACTCATTGCAAGTTCCGTTCTTCCTGCACCCATCAATCCTGCAAGACCAACAACTTCTCCTGCTTTTACTTTTAAATTAATATTTTTTAAGATTTGACGTTCAGCATCATCGGGATGATATACATTCCAATCCTTTACTTCAAAAATAGTATCTCCTATTGTTACTCCTTCTCTTATAGGATAACGGTTTGTTAACTCACGTCCAACCATTGCTTTTATTACTCGATCTTCTGAAAAATCATCAACACCCTTGACAAGTGTTTCAATTGTCTTTCCATCACGGATAATTGTTACCGCATCCGCAACATAACTGATTTCATTTAACTTATGCGATATGATTATACATGTAATTCCCTGCTTTTTCAGTTCCTGCATGATATTCAACAGCTTCTTACTCTCTTCATCATTCAAAGCCGCTGTTGGCTCATCAAGAATCAATAGCTCTACTTTCTTTGCCATTGCCTTTGCTATTTCAATCAACTGTTGTTTTCCAACACCCAATGAATTAACCGTAGCATTCACATCTTCATGCTCCAGACCTACCTTTTTCAGCATTTCCTGTGCATGTTTCCTTGTTTTTGTCCAATCAATTACGCCTCTGACAGATGTCTGTTCATTACCAAGAAATACATTTTCCGCAATTGATAATAATGGACTCAGGGCCAGTTCCTGATGAATAATAACTATACCCTTCGCTTCACTGTCTCGTAGATTATGAAAAACACATGTCTCACCCTTATATACAATCTCACCTGTATAGGTACCGTGCGCGTATACACCGGATAAAACATTCATCAGCGTTGATTTTCCAGCTCCATTTTCGCCGCATAATGCATGTATTTCTCCTCGTTTAACCTGAAGATTCACATCATCCAGGGCTTTCACACCAGAAAATTCTTTCGTGATATGACTCATTTCCAAGATGTAATCCGACATCTTCTCAGCTCCTTTTCCTGTTATTACCGTAAGAACCTGTTTCTAACAGTTTCTTCGGATATCTGTCAATTGAAAATTAGGTGGCAGCAAACCTGCCGCCACCCAATTTTCATTGCTTTACCTTTTCAGTTACAGTTGTCTGTATTCTATTCTGCCAACTGCTCTTCTGTATAGTATCCGCCATCAACAATAATTTCTTTGTAGTTACCCTGATCAACAGCTACAGGTGTGCAAAGATATGAAGGAACTGTTATCTTGCCATTATTGTACTGCTCTGTATCATTAATCTCTGGCTCTGCACCTTCCAAAACTGCCTGTACCATTGTTACACATTTGTCAGCAAGAAGACGTGTGTCTTTGTAGATAGACATTGTCTGAGCGCCACTGATAATATTCTTTGTAGCCATAAGCTCTGCATCCTGACCTGTGATTAATGGCCAGTCTTCACCCACCTTATATCCAGCTCCTTCAAGAGCAGCCTTACATCCATAAGCAAAACCATCAAATGCTGTAGCACAGATATCAAGCTTCTTGTCTGCATAGAATCCTGTTAAATAGTTCTCACAGTTCTGCTGAGCTGTTTCCTGTGACCATCTAAGGATACATGTATCATCAAATGATGTTCTGCCTGATTCACATACAAGAACTCCATTATCAAGATATGGCTGAAGTACTTCCATTAAACCATTATACAACATAACAGCGTTGTTATCATCCGGTGAACCCATAAAGAATTCAATTGTGTATGATTTTCCGTCTGCTTCTGCTTTTGCAAGATCCTTGGACTGTTCGATGTATTTTCCAATAGCTGTACCAACACCCTTGTTATCGAATGTTGCATAGTAGGAAACAGCATCTGTATCCATCAAAAGACGATCATATGCGATAATTGGAATGTTTGCTTCTTTTGCCTGAGCCTCAACGTTTACAAGTGCTGATGAATCAACTGCTGCAATTACAAGACAGTCAGCTCCACTGGCAATCATATTCTCAATCTGTGATACCTGAGCCTGTACATCATCTTCTGCATATTGTAAGTCTACTTCATAGCCGAGTGCTTCCAATTTCTGTTTCATATTAGAACCATCGTTAATCCATCTTTCAGATGATTGTGTAGGCATTGCAACTGCAACCTTCATTCCGTTCTCAGCTGCTGGTGCTGCTTCTTCTGTTGCTGCTTCTTCTGTTGCTGCTTCTTCAGCTGCTGGTGCTTCAGCTGCTGGTGCTTCTGTTGCTGCTGGTGCTGCTGCACTTCCACAACCTGTCAAAAGAGCTGCAACCATCGCTACACTAAGTAATGTGCTTAATAACTTCTTTTTCATACTAAATTACCCTCCTTGTTATTGTGCGATTATCCATCGCAATTATCATTACAAGGGAAGTATAGCAATTATATATTTTTTAATACATACAAAATTCTACAGTCTACCATGAAATTTCTGCACATACCTTTTCTATTCTATAAACTGTCTATGAATCGCATAAAGAATTTTCTGCCTTCCTCTGTACACTTAAAGACACCTGCATCCTCAAGCACCTTTACAAAGACTCTCCCTGTCTCCTCCTTTAGAACACTCATAATATTATTTTCATTCAGTTTTCCATTATATTTTGGAAGAAACTCTTCTACCCAGTCCGCATGCTTTTCCAATACAGCGTTTGTTCGGATTTCTTTTTCCTCCAGAATATACTCAGCCAATTCTTCCAGTTCTCCCTTTAATCGAGATGGAAGAATTGCAAGTCCCATAACTTCTATTCCACCAATATTCTCTTTCTTAATATGGTGGTATTCATTTCTTGGATGAAATACTCCAAGTGGTCGTTCTTCTGTTGTAATATTGTTTCGAAGTGTTAAATCTAATTCATAGTCTTCTCCGACTCTTCTTGCTACCGGAGTAATGGTATTGTGTGGTGTACCATCCGTATTTGCAAAAATAAATGCTTCTTCATCAGTATAGCTTCTCCAGCCGGTTAAAATATGATTAGCAAGCATTACTAACCGCTTCTGGTCTTTTCCTTTTATTCGTATTACAGATAAAGGCCAATGCAAAATACCTGCTTCAATATCCTCATATCCTGTAATCAGTATTTTTTTCTCAATCGCTGCCCTTGCCATTGGGAATTCAAAGTTTCCACCCTGGAAATGTTCATGACTTAGTATTGATCCACCTACTATCGGAAGATCAGCATTAGTACAAATTATATAGTGTGGGAACTGTTTTAAGAAATCAAACAGCTTTTCAAATACTTCTTTATTAATTATCATTGGCACATGCTGCGTATTAAGAACTATACAATGTTCATTGTAGTAAACATAAGGTGAATACTGAAATCCCCACTTTTGACCACATATTTCAATTGGAATAATTCGATGATTTTCTCTTGCTGGATGATTGATTCTGCCTGCATATCCTTCATTTTCTGCACATAGCAGACATTTTGGATATCCAGAAGCAGCTACCTTTCTTGCAGCAGCAATCGCTTTTGGATCCTTTTCCGGTTTTGATAAATTAATCGTAATATCTATTGATCCATATTTACTGTCTGTCTTCCATTTGATGTCCTTGGCAATTCGATATGTTCTGATATAATCTGATGCCTTTGACAAATGATAGTAGTAATCTGTAGCAGTTTTTGGCGATTTTGCATATTTCTGTCGGAATGTACGAATGACTTCACCCGGTCTTGGTACAAAGCAATTCATGACCTTCGTATCAAACAAATCTCTGTATACAACACTGTCTTCCTCTATTAGTCCTTTTTCAACTGCAAAATCGCAGATGTTTTTTAAAATTTCTTCGAGATGATCAGAAAGCTCTTCTATCTTTTCTCTTTTGTCAGGTTCCTCAAATTCATTTAATCTCAAAACATCAAGTAACAGGTTTATGGAATATATTTTCTCTTCTTCACCTATCAGTTCCTGTTTTATTGCGTATTCAGCTAAAGCCGCTATATTTTCATTTATCATGTCATTCTCCTCTTTTCAGATTGTCTTCCTTCATTTACAAATGATCATTTAGTAGCTTTACTTTTATTTCTCATAGCCATGTGGATGAGAAGCGTGCCATTTCCATGCAGAAGAAATGATGGTTTCCAAATCTGCATATTGTGGTTTCCACCCTAATGTCTTTTGCGCTTTTTCACTGGATGCAATCAAAAATGCCGGATCTCCTGCACGTCTTGGCTCCACAGTAGCTTTGATTGCATCGGATGTCACTTTCCTTGCCGTTTCAATTACTTCCTTTACTGTAAATCTAATTCCGTTTCCTAAATTAAACACATCACTTTCATTTCCATTCATCAAGTACTTCACAGCAAGAATATGAGCCTGCGCCAAATCTGTAACATGAATATAATCTCTGACACATGTTCCGTCCTTTGTTGGATAATCATCTCCAAAAATGCTGATATGATCTCTTTGCCCGTTTGGAACCTGAAGAATTAAAGGAATCAAATGACTTTCCGGATTATGTGCCTCTCCTATTTCTCCACTTGCATGTGCACCACAGGCATTGAAATATCTAAGAGATACATATCGAAGTCCATGTGCTTTTCCTACCCACTTGAACATCTTTTCCATAGAAAGCTTTGTTTCTCCATATGTATTTGTCGGTAATGTTCTATCACCTTCCAAAATTGGAAGATTTTCAGGTTCTCCATATGTTGCTGCTGTTGACGAAAACACAATTTTATCTATTCCATGCTCAACAAGTGCCCCAAGTAATACCATTGTTCCATATAAATTATTCTCATAGTATTTTAATGGATTTGTCATGCTCTCTCCTACAAGAGAACTGGCAGCAAAATGAATCACGGCATCTATATCTTTCTCTTTTTCAAACACTTCATCCAAAAACTTTCGATCTCTAATATCTCCCTTGTAAAATACAGCCTTTGGATGTACTGCTGCTTCATATCCAGTCAAAAGATTATCAATAATTACTACCTTTTCACCTGCTTCGATTAACGCATATACTGTATGTGAACCAATATATCCGGCTCCTCCTAAAACTAATACCTTCATATTAATACCTGTCCTTTCAGAAATTTATTTATAGTACTTTCATGCCACCATATTTTCTTACCTTTAATACATGACAGCTGCCCTCTCCAAAATAGTGCTCTATCTTTTCTTTATATTCGATAACCATTTCATTTGGAACAAATGCCTGCATTGTTCCTGCAAATCCACCACCATGTACACGACATGCACCTTTTTTTCCAAGTATTCTCTCACTTAATGCAAGACCAAGCGAAACACTTTGATTTTGCACATCACAATTAGCAAATACATTTTGTAAATATTTATAGGAACTGTCTCCTGATTCTTTAATCAGCTTCTTAAACTCATCAAAATTCCCAGCCTTTAACGCTGACACTTCATCTCCAACTCTTTTATGATCTCCAAAGAAGTGAATTGCTCTTAAAACTCCTCTGTCTCCTGTTTGCTCTCTTATCTTTGGAAGCTCACGATAAAACTGCTCCTCATCAACCTCTCTTAAGCAGCTGCATCCAAAATATGCCGCAACACTGTTCATTTCCTGTGGTACATAAGCATATTCGTTTGTTAAATCTGCGTGATTTCCCTTTGTATCAAGAATACAAAGAGAATGATTGAATTTGTCAAAATCCACATCAACTTTATTGACAATGGGTTCCTTTGTGTTCTTAAAATCAATATTTACAAGACTTCCAACTGAAGATGCCATTTGATCCATCAATCCACACGGTTTTCCAAAATACTCATTTTCAGCAAACTGACTGACCTGAGCAATTAATATAGGACTTATTTTCATTTCATTATATAAACCAGAAATGATTGTTCCAATAAGCACCTCAAAAGCCGCAGATGATGACAGTCCTGCGCCAATTAACACATCGCTCGTAATAAATGCACAAAAACCACCAACCTGATAACCGGATTTATGCAGCTGATATGCAACGCCCCTGATTAATGATTCACTCGTTCCGATTTCGTTATCCTTTTTTTCTAAATCCGTCAGTGTGATTGGCTTAATAGAGAGATTATCAGATACTATATGAATCATATCATCATCTGTTTTTGCTGCTACAGCTATTGCATCAAGATTAATACCTGCTGCCAGCACTTGACCACATTGATGATCTGTATGATTTCCACCAACTTCACTTCTTCCGGGAGCACTGTATATTTCTACCTCTTTTTTTCCATACAGTTCTTCAAATTTTTCAATTGCCTCTAAATATCGTTTTGTCTGATATGGTAAAACATCTTGATCTACATAAATATCCTTTAAAAGATCCTGATATTTTCCATCTAAAAAGTCTTTTTTAATACTGTTTGTACACTGCATATATTTCCTCGCTCGTATTATATAGTAGTAGTGTTTATAGTCCCTCTCCAAGGACTG
>CAZOHM010000033.1:0-26564 GCA_964579795.1 uncultured Lachnospiraceae bacterium
GAGCATCTGCCTTACAAGCAGAGGGTCATAGGTTCGAGCCCTATAGGTCCCACTTCAACCTAACCAGTTGAAATGCCGCAGTGGCGGAACTGGCAGACGCACAGGACTTAAAATCCTGCGAGGGTTAAACTTCGTACCGGTTCGATTCCGGTCTGCGGCAGGATAAAACTCTAGTTAATACTAGGGTTTTATTTTTTTGTGCTGCATAGTTCAGAAAAGTGCTTGTTTATAATGTCGTTCATTTGTTTCTGGCTGATATTCGTGACATAAAGAATATGACTGAGACATATTCAATCTATATTATCAGATTGGTCTATGAAGTTGTTTTGGACATGTAGTTTTGCTGTGAATGAAGAAATGATTATCAAATGGTAAAAAAAGCTATAATGCAACCATTCATAAAATAAATGACTAAAATGTGGAAAATTGTTGTACAAAATAAAGGGAATTGTTATAGTAATAATAGGTAGTACAAATATCCTATTGATAATAATTAACTTAAATAAAGACAGATAAACCCATATCGAAAAGAGGTCAAATTGAACAATATCACAACATTAAAGACGAAATATCAGAGAGGGCAGGAAGCCCTTGAGGAAATCCAAAATAAATATCCATACGATTTAGAAAAGGCCCTAATCGGCTGCATGCTTTGCTCTGGAGAGAGCAATGTTGTTGGCGGAATTGACTACACTCTCGCTGACAGAGATGAGTACATTGAAGAATACAGAAAGAAACTTAGTTACGAAACCGAATATGAGGCATGGAAAGCCGAATACATCTCTGAGAAAGAGGTGGAATACAGAAGAAAGCTCATCACTGGAGACAGTGAATAATGAATGAATTAGTATATTTTAAAGAAGGTTATAATGACATCCATTCCATATTTTAAAATCATTTTAGGTAGTTTAGCTATCATTTTAACAACATTCTATATAATTGATGTTATAAAGATTTATCGTAGTTCAGTAGAAGAAAAGAGAAAATCAATAGTCATTAAAAATATTCTTGAGCTCATTATTCCTATTGCAATCATGTATTTCCTTTTTACTCGGATTATTGGTGTATGTGTGATTCAATCTGCGTCTATGGAGCCTAGTTTAATGACCGGTGATACAGTGTTTATCAATCGTCTATCCTATAGTGTGGGACAGCCTATACAAAGAGGCGATATTGTAATGTTTTACTCTGATGAACTGGGAGTGATTCTTGGAAAAAGAGTTATTGGCATACCAGGCGATGAAATACAATTCAAAAATGGTGATGTCTATATCGATGATCAATACTATGATGAGAGTGCCTATATTTCAAAAGATATTCGAACTATTTCTTCTAAGACCTTTTCTGTACCAGATAACTGTTATTTCTTGCTGGGAGATAATCGAGAAGTGTCTTATGATGCAAGGTACTGGAAAATGGCATATATCAGCAGCGATCAGATTGTGGGAAAATATTTAGGTCGAATTGGTTTCAGCTTTCAATTTGATATAGTAAATAGATTGTTTTAAATGTTGATCAAAGACAGGATTGTATAAGTATTGTCAACGGGCTTTTATATGCTGCAATTTATACTTCGTTTGGATACTGGTAATGCATGTTCTATAATAATATGTGCATGGAAAGGGCATTTCATGGAATTGAAACAGATAGGGACAATTTATACGGATTTTCCTGAAAAGTTTGGAATTCCCAGGCAGAGCGGGCTGGTAGATGGTTTGATTGGAAGAATAGAATTCCTTCCTGCATATAGAAATCGTGATACTGTTCGTGGGTTAGATGGTTATTCCCATATTTGGCTGCTTTGGGGATTTTCCGAAGTGCATAAATTCAACTGGACGGCGACTGTGACACCGCCGAGACTTGGTGGACATGTAAAAATGGGAGTTTTTGCAACACGTTCGCCATACCGACCAAATCCAATAGGACTTTCTTCGGTGAGACTGGAAGAGGTACTGTTTGATGAGAAGCTTGGACCGATATTAACTGTTTCGGGAGTGGATATGTTAAGTGGAACCCCTATCTATGATATCAAGCCATATTTACCTTATATTGACTGTCATCAAGATGCAGTTGGTGGCTTTACGGAGAAAACGAAGGATCATTCATTGGATGTGGTGTTCCCGGAGAATTTGTTGAGTAAGCTGCCTGCAGAGCATCACAGTACAGTCATTGCCCTGATTAAGCAGGACCCAAGGACCGCTTTTATTCATGATGAAAGCAGAGAATGGGGCGTTGCTTATGCCGGGTATAATATTAGGTTTACAGTGAAGGACATGACTGCTACAGTATGTGAAGTCGAATTATATGATGACTGGCGGGGCAAAAACAATTAATTGTTTAAAGTATTTGTAACCGTCATCTTGGCAAGGTTTTTTCCTTGAGAAGACAAATCGGCAATAAAGCGTCCATACAGTAACAGTGTTTCATCTGAATAGGTCAGTAACTCACCGCGTAAATAGGTTTCATACGAGGTGTTGTATGGTGTATCCTCATATGTGTGAATACTGCGCATCTGTGCAGTGACTTCCGGCTGTTCTGCTTGAAAGTCTTCCATCCAGGCAACCTGTATTTTTACTATTTCATTTATGATTGTACGCTTTTCTGATTGAATTTGTGGCAGCTTATGCACGATGTCCGCAAATTCATCAGGGGAGGTTGTTTCCATCATCCATGCGTATTTTTCTGCAATCAAGTTTCGACCACTCTCGTTTGCTGCTTCAAAATCAGCAGTGAAGCTTTTAATCATTTCATTTGTCCATGTCAGATATTGGCTCTTTCTCATCAGCTGAAATGTTGCAAAATCATCCTGACAGGAAGCACGACCGCCGAAGTTGTGTACTTTGTCAAAAGCCTTCCATTCCAAATCGATTAGATGAGTTATAAGCTCCATTCGGCTTTTTCGATGATAGTTAGTAATATCCTCTTCGAGAACATCAAAGGCTTGCCCTTTTGCCCAGGGGCTTCCGATGTCGCATCTGCCATGATGATGTATTTGCTTTGTCTGACCGCTTTCCAGCTCCTCACTCATATTGAGCTTTAGACGTCCGGCGTCTGATTTTGCAAAATTGTCGAGAATATTTATGATTTTTTCAATATCATCCATAGCGGTACCTCCTTAATGCTTAATACCTTTTAATATGACTTTATCGTCTTCTATTTTTACTATAAGCATGCAAAATGTGTGTGTCAATAGAAGAAAATGGACAATTATGAATATATGGTATAAGATAATGTATTACAGGGGAGAGACATGATAGTGATACTGTGTATGTATTTCAAAGGAGGAAACATGATGGAAGGTATTAGACTGGCAGAAGATCCCGATATTCAGGAAATCGTAGCAATTGTACGCAATACAATGAGCAGCATATATCCCCACTTTTATCCAAAGGGAGCTGTAGATTTGTTTCTTTCCTATCAGACACACGAAAAAATAGCAGCAGATGTTTATCTGGGAAGAGTTTATGTGCTGGAAAAAGACGGTATAATTGTCGGAACAGGTACAATCAAGGAAAATAGAATTTGCCGCTTTGTTGTGAGAGAAAGTGAACAGAGAAAAGGATATGGAACGGTGCTGATGAATTATATGGAGAAAAAAATTCAGTGTGCATGTTCAAAAATATGTCTGGATTCGTCGCTTCCGGCTTGTGAGCTTTATCGAAAGCGCGGATATGTTGCAACGCAATATCAGCAGATAAAGGCTGAAAATGGCGATATTATCTGCTATCCCGTCATGGAGAAAGAATGCTGAGATGAAAACAGTACAGCGCGCTTACTCACATATGATTATTCAGCTGATGATGATTTCTGTACACGCTTAAGTTGAAAGGAATCAAATTTTACCGGTCTGGACTCTGGATCTTTTGTGTCATACCAGTAGCTTTCAATGATTCCTGTTTTCGTATTTAAAATTGTAAATACAGTCAGCGTATCACTGGCAATATAGGGCTTCCCGTTTTGGTTACGCAAAGTAGGCATAATTGGAGTCAGTCCACCCGGGTCACCGGATAAGATATAGTTATCTTTTTCAAAGTGGTTCATATCAGACGGAATTCGTGATGTACGGATTCCGTCATTATTTTGTGAAGGAGTTCCATCGTAGGCACCATAGGTATTTCCGACATTTGAAGTTTCCAGATAGTTCATGCCCCACTCATCTCGAAAACGGTTCCAAAGATGAGAGTGACCGTTTAGAACAAGATCTGTACCTGACTCTATGAGAAGTGGCTCCAGGTCATTCAAAAGATAGTCCTGATCTTTTGGATAGTCATATGTAATCTGTTGGAGTTTACCGTTTTCATCATAAATGTCATTACGAACAGGGTCTGTAAAAGCAGGTACAATATTGCCACCCAGTCCGTGCAGGGCATGATGGAACATGACAATTCTATATTTTGCCGTTTGAAAAGGTTCGCTTTGGGTTTCTTTTTTAAACCAGTTGTATTGTTCGCTTCCCTTTTTGATTGGCTCATAGATGATGGAGCCGCCACTTGTTGTATTGGGATTGCCAAGGTCGCGGATATCTTCTGAATAAGCACCTTTTGTATTTAATTCATTACTTCTCCACATACGTGTAACGTTTAGTACAACTAAGCGAATATCACCAATTGAAACAGCATAGTAAAGCTTGTCGTTATCAGAGGGAATGTCGAATAGTTCTCTGTAGCTGATTGTATTGAAGGTTTGATCCTGATTTCCATAATCTGCGGGCATTGTATCATTAAACTGCAGACCAAGGTCGAATATTGTACTGAAACGTCCCATATATTCATGGTTTCCGGGTGCAGTATAAATAGGTGCTTCCTGTAAAATGGCACCTCCGGTATATGTTTTGTTTCCAATTTTTTTATTTGCGGTTCCTTGCAGCATAGGGAAAAATGCAGCTGAAGCTGTCAGTGGGAACCATTCGTCTGCCTGATCGGCAATATTGACAAGATCTCCGGCATAAAAAACTGCATCAATGTGTCCTGCAGTTTCAACAGCCTTTTGATAGTTTGCCGCCGTCATTTCTTTCACCTGACTGTCAGATGTAAAAAGGATGTTTAATGGAACACCACTCTGAGGCTTCGCTTGTAAATGATATGTTTTTCCTACGGCTTGACCGCTTACAACTCTGTATGGAACCTTTTCATTTCCGGTAATATTTCGTGGCAGACCGGTTATGACTGCCTCATGCCTATAAATATCAACAGGTACATTCTGAAATGTCCTCATACGGGAAAGTTTAGTTGTAACGGCATCTGCTTTTTGTTTGAATTGCTTTCCATATTGTACATAGCTGTTTTCGGCTTTGCTCTTTGTAAACCACACAACATTTACACTTGTGTCCGTAGGAGACTGAAGGCATGGCTCAGTCAGTAAAGGCTCTTTTTCTGAACCAAATATTCTGAGCGGAAAAAGAAACCAAGCGAGCAGTGCAGAAGCAATTATTTGTTTTGCCAAGTGTGATTTTTTCATAATAACCTCCGGAAATAAGCTTATATACAGATTACTTTTTATCAGTATAACACATTTTAACAATGAATTTGCATATTCTTTGATAGTTTGGTAATGTATAAAACGAAGTGAACAGAGAAGATGTGAGATATTGAAAGGAATAGCTATGAGTAATCAGGAAATCATGTTGAATATGATGAAAAAAAATGAATATATGCAGTTCTTAGGAATTGAAATGCAGGAATTGAGGAAGGGATACGGACTCGGGAAAATTCCGTTTCGAAAAGGATTGGAAAATCCATATGGAATGCTTCATGGAGGAAGTTTATATTCTCTTGCAGATATTGTTGCAGGAGCGACAGCCTGTATGAATGGATATTTTGTAACGACCGTGAATGGAAATATGAATTTTATGCTTCCGGCTGTTAATACAGAATATGTTTACTGCGAAGCAAAAGAGGTTAGACAGGGAGAACATCTTGCAGTATATGATATTTGCCTGACAGCAGATGATGGAAGAATATTGGATAATGGAAGTTTCACTTTTTATGTGACAAGTGAAAAGCTGATAAATAGTGTGAAATAGTTACTAAAATTCTAAAAAAAATACAAGTTTTACTATATGGAAATCCTATAATAACAGTATGAATTAAAATCTGACTTATAGGAGAAAATCAAATGAATAATATGGGTAAAATAACATTACTGGATGGAGCAGTTGGAACAAGCCTGTGGGAAAAAGCAGAAGCAATTGGTGTGGAAAAGGTTCCTGTATGGCGATATAATATTGAGCAGCCGGAAATCGTGAAGAAGCTTTGTCAGGAGTACGCAATGGCAGGCTCTGAAATTGTATTGGCAAATACATTTGGTGCAAATCAGACGGCTGTAAAGCGTTCCTCATCTTATAGTGTGGCGGAAGTAGTTGGTGCAGGAGTAAAGATTGCAAAAGAGGCTCTGGCCGGAACAGATTCAAAGGTTGCGCTTTCAGTAGGTCCGTTGTCAATGTTAATGGAGCCTTATGGTGATTTAACAGAGGAAGAAGCGCAGGCGTTGTTTGAGGAACAGATTGGGGCCGGTATGGAGGAACACCCTGACTATATTATGATACAGACATTTATGGATCTGGAAATGATGCGGGTAGCGGCAACAGTTGCAAAGCAGTATTCAGTTCCTGTATTATGTACGATGACATTTGAGAAGGTTGGAAAAACAATGATGGGGAATTCGGTTCAAGATGTAATAGATGAGCTTACAATTCTTCATGTGGATGGGATAGGTATGAATTGTTCACTCGGACCGGATCTGGCATTACCAGTTATACGTGAATTTTCCGAAAAGACTGACATTCCGCTTGTGTTCAAGCCAAATGCCGGAAAACCGATTCTTTCCACAGATGGAAGCACAGAAATTCCGTATGATGCAAAGCATTTTGCAAAAGAGGTTATGGAATCTTTGGATTTCGTCAGCTATATTGGCGGGTGCTGTGGCTGCAATGCCAGCTATATAAAGGAATTAAAGAAGTATTTATGAATTTAAAGATACATCACGACAAGGGAGACGGGCATGGAATACAGGAAGATAGATTTGGAACAATACGCACGAAAACAGCAGTTTGAGTATTTTTGTGAGCTGACCTATCCTTATGTGGGACTTACAGTTAACGTTGATATTACCGAGTGGCTATATCGCTTACGGGAACAAAAAAGACCTTTCTTTCTGTCTTTTCTATATGCGGTTACAAGAGCGGCAAATGAGATTCCTGAATTTCGTCAGAGAATTGTGGACGGAGATATTATTGAGTTTGAACGCTGCAAGTCTTCTTATACCGTAGCACTGGATAATCACGCATACTGCTACTGCACCGTTGACTGCAATAAAGAGTATGAACAGTTTCTTTCCTATGCCAGAGCTGAACAGGAAAAGGCCAAGCAGCGGGCGTCTTTAGATGATGAAGAGGAGTCTGTTTCTCTGCTTTTTATTTCAACAATCACCGCTGTGACATATACTGCGATTGTACAGCCTGTTCCACAGCCGGCAGACAGCAACCCAAGGATAACGTGGTGCAGATATTTCGAACAGGATGGAAGATGGCTGATACCGGTGACACTGCTTTGTAATCATGCGTTGATTGATGGATTTCACATGGAGCAGTTTTATCAAAAGCTGAAGGAGCATCTGGAGCAGATTGAATGAATTAATTAATGTTTGCAAACAGGTGACTCTGAAAAGAAGGAGAAGCTGCCTTTTGGCACCTGCAGACTGCGCTCTAGAATATCTGCAAGAGCAACGAGTTTTTCCTGATACTGTTTTCTTGTCCAGTTAAATATGCCGGGGTCTAACAAAAATGAAAACACAGTAAGTATAATTTCCGCATATTCATCTGGATAATCACAATGAAAAGTTCCTTCACTTACTCCCAATTGTATGATATGGGATATAATCGGAGAGAGTGAGTAAAGAATATTTGCCAGAGATTTTTGGTGAAGTGCTGCGTTTTGCGGCATATGCAGGTATTCATCAAGAGACGGGTCCATATAGGAGCTTCGATAAGTATTCAGCAGTAATGCCAGTTGATCAATCGCTGACAGACTGCTGGATTTTATTATTTTGTCACAATTCTGAATAATCAATTTATACTCTTCTTCAATCAGAGCGTCCATTACTTCTTCCTTAGAATGAAAATAGTAATATAGCCCGCCCTTTGCAATTCCGGCGCGTTTGGCAATATCATTTACAGAAGCAGTTCCTGCGGAACCTTCTTTAAATAATTCACGCATTGTATTTAAAATCAAAGTACGTTTATCTGTGGATTTTCCGGATTTTGAATGATATTTCATAATGTCTCCGATAATGTATTGCAATTTGTATTCCTGACTCAATTCATAGTTTATCTAACAAGCCTTGCTAATTATATCATATAAAATTTTATTTGACCAGTGGTCAAAAAAGTGTTATACTTCAAAAAAAGTTGACCAGTGGTCAAAAATTGGAGGAATTAATATGTGGAAATTAATAACAATGCTGATTTTTGTAATTGTAACAGCAATTACATTGCTGGGAGGTATCGTAAATGGTGCTCGTCTTTCTATATCTATATTACTAAAGCATGATTATGCGTCGCTATTGCGATTATTTAAAGGAAACCTAATATGTATATTGGCAGCGGGAGCTGGGATGGTCTTATTTGTGTGCTTTACACAGCTTATTGCATATACGCCTGAAATAAAAGGATCAAATGGGAAAAAACTGGAAGGAAGTATTGCCGAACTTCGACAAGTAGATTTGAAAGGACATAAAGAATGGATTACGATTCGCGGAAATGATAAAACGAAGCCTGTTCTCCTGTTTTTGGCTGGTGGACCGGGAGGAAGTCAGATGGCAGCTACAAGGGCAAATCTTGGTGAGCTGGAAAAGCATTTTGTAGTCGTAAATTGGGATCAGCCGGGAAGCGGGAAATCATATGACTGCATGAGCAGAAAATCAATTACACCGCAGACATATATTGAGGATGGGATAATGCTTACAGAGATATTACAGCAGGAGTTCGGACAGGACAAAATTTATCTGGTTGGTGAATCATGGGGAAGTGCACTGGGAATCTATTTAATAAAAGAAAAGCCTGAGTATTATGCTGGGATGATTGGTGCAGGTCAGATGGTTGATTTTTTGGAAACGGACAAGCTGGATTATCAAATGGCACTGAAGATGGCAACAGAAGAGAATGACCAAAAGCTGATAAACAGGCTTAAAAAGGAAGGAGAACCACCCTACTATACAGGTAATATCTGTATGCGCTCGCTACCGTATTTAAGTAAGCTGTCTGCGTATATGAGTACTCATCCGGATAAAATATCAGAGCCCTTTCATACGTTGCAGGATATGGGTGGATACGAATATGGTGTTTTAGATGCGGCAAGGTATATGCTGGGAATCATTAATACATATAATGTTGTATGGCCACAGCTGTATGAGGATGATTTGCGTGTGGAATGCAGCAAACTTGAGGTTCCTGTTTACTTTTTCCTTGGACGATTTGATGTGAATGCACCAACCTCGCTCGTAGAAGACTACTATTCCATTTTGGATGCCCCTCAAAAAGAAATTATATGGTTTGAACATTCCGGTCATACGCCATGGACCTATGAAACAGAGAGATTTGTAGATGAATTGCTAAAACGGTTTGATTCGATCTGATAAACTGCCTAGTGAACAGGGTGTTATATATAAAAAGTTATGTTACAATAAAACAGACATCGATCGCAATTTGAATACAGGGGGTGTTCTGTTGAAACAGGATGAAATCAAAGAATTGATAGTATGTGAAATGATTGAACTGGGAGAGAAGTGCTGCTTTCCAAAGGGACATATTGTCGTTTGTCAGGGCGATGAGATGAAAGACCTGTACTATATTAACAAAGGCATTGTCAGAGGATATTATTTAGATGAGGAAGGAAATGAAGTGACGAAATGCTTTAGTGCAGAGAAGGATTTATTTTGTGCAGAAGGGTTTTTATATCATCGTCCGGCATCATATTATATTGAATGTATAGAGGCTGTTGATTGTATTCGGATTTCTTACGAAAAGATATTTAACTGGATGGAAGAGGATATTAAGAATACGAAGCTTGTAAATAAATTGATTATTGATGCGTATGCATATATGGAAGAGCGTGCCAGAGCATTGCTGATGGCGGATGCACGTAAACGTTATGAGAGCTTTTTGATTCAGTATGCGAGTATTGCTGGTCGCCTGAAACAAAAGTGTATTGCTTCTTATCTTGGAATTAACGAAGCTTCTTTGTGTCGTATTAAACGGAAAATTGACATGGGTCAATGATTTTTGGCAGAGAAATGCTAAACTATCCCTTAGAAAGAGAGGGATACATAAATGAAAACAGCATTAATTACAGGTGCATCTTCCGGAATAGGAATGGAATATGCAAAACGATTTGCAAAAGAAGGATATCAGCTTATTTTAGTTGCCAGAAGAGAGCAGATTCTTAAAGCACTGGCAGAACAACTGAAGCAGGAATCCAATACGACTTGTACAGTCATTCCAATAGATTTGAGTGAAGACGGAGCAGCCCAAAAAATCTATGAAAAGGTTCAGGGATTGAGTTTACAGGTCGATGTTCTGATTAACAACGCGGGATTTGCGACGAAAGGAATGCTTGAGTGGGCTGACTACGAGAAACAGCACAAAGAGATGCATGTTAATATTGTTTCGTTAGTGGAGCTAACTTATTTCTTTATTCCACAGATGGCACAACGAAGGAGCGGAACAATTATTAATCTGTCATCGGCAGCAGGCTTTAATCCTATTCCGTATAATTCAGTATACTCGGCATCCAAAGCATTTGTATTGTCGTTTTCCCAGGGAATTGCATATGAGTATAAAAAATACGGTGTACATGTGATGGCAGTTTGTCCGCAGGCAACGGATACGCATTTTTTTGATGAGTTTAACAAAATGGAAGGCAAGATGCGTACGGCACAAAATGTTGTCGATACGACAATGAAAGCAGTGAGAAAGAAAAAAACAGTTGCAGCAGATGGATTTTTCTGCAAAGTGCAGGCTGTCATGCACCATATATTGACGAGAAAAATGATTGTAAAAATCACAGGAGCAGTTGGAGGAAGTGTATGGGGAAAATCAGATAGCAGATTATAAAAGAAAGCGGATTGCATTTTTGATTATTATTTTGTATGATAAAGTCTGATATGCTGTTGAATGTATATAGTTTGAACAATAAGAAAGAAGTGTTAGAACATGAAAGATTTTATTATACTTGAAAATCAACTGGAGGCTGACGCATTTATCAGACTTTTTGACAGTGCAGGATGGGGGTTGCTTCCAAAGGATATTGTAGAAGTATCTCTAAAAAACAGTTATGTTACATTCTGCGTGAAAGATGGCGAACAGGTAATTGCAATGGCCAGACTTCTTGGTGATGGCGGTCTGGCTTTTTTTCTTAAAGATCTCGTTGTGGATCCGTCATATCAGGGACAGGGGATAGGACGCAGAATGATGGAACATATTGAAAACTATATTCAGAGTCAGCTCCATGACGGCTGGAAGTCATATTTTCAGCTGGCGAGCGCAAAAGGAAAAGAAGAGTTTTACAGAAAGCTTGGATATCGAGAGCATCCAAATGAGCATTCAGGTCCGGCATTTTCCAAATGGATTTGAAAGAAACTTGAAAGTGATTTCATTGTAATGTTGTTATAGTGAGGTAAGAATGAAATGTTGAAAATTTATTCAGAAGATATTTGTGATTATTTGGGTTCCACTAACGAAATTGATTTTGATAATGAATTAATTATGAAAGTTTCAGATGAATTATGGAAAACTTCTCAGAATAAGCTTTCCTATATTCAGGCTGCATTTGAATATGTACGAGATGAAATAGCTCATTCTGCAGATGTTTGTAATGACGCACTAGTCCATACTGCATCGGAGGTATTAAGAGAAAAACATGGGATTTGTTTTACAAAATCCTATCTTTTGGCTGCGATGCTTCGCTACAAAAAGATACCTGCAGGATTCTGTTATCAGAAACTTATATTAGATGATGAAACAGCACCGATTCTAGTCTATCACGGATTAAACGGAGTATATCTGGAGGACTTGGATAAGTGGATCAGACTGGATGCAAGAGGAAATAAACCTGGTGTAAACGCACAGTTTTCCATTAATGAGGAACATCTTGCATTTCCTGTACGCAAGGAATATGCAGAAGAGGATGGACTTGTTGTGTATCCTGTTCCTGATATGAGTATTACAGAATGCCTGAAAAACAGCAAATCAAGAACAGAACTTTGGGAGCATCTTCCGACAGACCTTGCGTATCTTCATGAAAACTAGTTGCTTTCGTTTCTTTTTGACTGGAAGCTTAGATAATAAATAATCAATACAATAATTATTTCCAATATAGTTGTAAAAATCGTGAACAGCATTGTTTCCTGAATTGGAAAACTTACTGCAGAAAATGCATTTATTGAAGAGTGGAAGAGTATACAAGGCCAAACCCCTCTTCCGAGTTTCTTTAGTAAGGCAAGCACAAATGCAAGACCAAATGTGCTGACGGCAAAAACGGGATAACTCATATGCAGGTTTTGATTTGTACCTTCAATCAGGAAAAGCGGGAAATGCCAAAGTGCCCATATAATACCAACAATAACTGAAGCCATCACAAAATTATATTTCTTTTCTAAAGTCGGCTGGAGTAAATATCGCCAGCCAATTTCTTCGAGTCCGCCGCCAAACATCATGGCAGGTATCATAATAATAGCCATGTAAAATGGCTGAAGAATGAAGACTTTTCCACCAAGAATATGAATAATATAGCTGATCACTAAAAATAAAATGATTAGCAGATAAACAGAGAGTTTTTGTTTAAATCCAAACACATCTTTTACTATTTGTTTCCAATCTTTGACTTCTTTTTGCTTGAGAAGACATATACAAGATACAATCGTTGGAGAAAAACCACCCAGTAAAAAAAGAATGCTGCCGACAGGTGAGCCATATTTCATGACTTCTATTTGATGAAAGACAATCATTACTCCCCATGACAGGTAGGATAATAAAAAGGTTCCGATTAAATATTGTATTGCAGTTTTTTGTTTGGCTACCATAACTTACTCCTTATATGTATTATTTTTCTAAATTTAGTATACGTTATCTAACGAGAATTGTTAGTGACGAATGTAACAGTATTTGATAGAATATTGTAATAACATAAAGGAAAAATCAGAGTATGAAAAGGGGAATGATGTATGACGAAGCAAAATACAAGTACAGACCGAGAGTGGCTTGATGGCTTTTTGCTAGAAAAAAAGGGTGTTACAAAAGATTTTCAGCAAGACTGGAATTGGATTCGATATCACATCGGTGGAAAAATGTTTGCTGCAATTTGTTTGAGCGATAAAGATAATAGACCAGTATATATTACGCTTAAGCTGGATCCGGAGGAAGGAGCCTTCCTGAGGAATGAATATGAAGATATTATTCCCGGATATTATATGAACAAAGTTCACTGGAACTCCATCAAGCCGGAAGGAGCAGTGCCGGATGATTTGTTGAAGGATTTACTGGACAAATCCTATCAGCTGGTCCTTTCAGGATTATCCAAAAAGAAACAGAAAGAGATACTAGAACAGTAAGCAGGATATACTTATTATTTTACAACTCACTTGTCTTTTTTATCAACTTACCAGTGTTAATATTGCAATTCTTTTTGTGTCCTGTATGATAAGGGAGAAAGAGAGGAAATGAAAATATGGATGAGATACTAATGACAGATCACAGTGAGAAAAAGTTACTTGGAAAAGGATTTACCGGAAATCAGTTAAAGATATTTGCAATTATCGCAATGCTGATTGATCATTTAACAAGCGTGTTGCTTCCGGGTTACGATCATTGTGAATGGTGGGTGATTTTGCTTCACATTATTGGAAGGCTGGCTGCACCAATTATGTGGTTTATGATTGTAGAGGGCTACAGACACACACGGGATTTACGAAAATATATTACCAGATTATTTCTTTTTGCGGTTATTTCACATTTTGCATACAATTTCTGCTTTGGAATACCGTTTATCCCATTTCAAACTTCGGTTTTCAATCAAACAAGTGTAATTTGGCCATTGGCATGGGGCGTTGTTGCACTTTATGTTCATGACGAGACAAAATGTCACTTGAAGCCATGGGTGAAAACGCTGCTTACTATTGGGATTACAGCGATTACATTTCCGTCTGACTGGAGCAGCATTGCTGTTCTGTGTATTATTGGAATAAACAAATACTATGGTGATATTAAGAGGCAGACGCGTGAATTACTAATTTATGTCGGAGTATATGCTGTAGTTTATATGATATTTATCAATCCTGTCTATGGCGCAATTCAAATGTTTGTCGTAATAAGTATTCCGTTTATGATGAACTATAATGGAAAACGAGGTACCTGGAAGGGAATGAAATGGTTTTTCTATGTATTTTATGCAGGTCATCTTGTGTTGTGCGGAATCCTAAGATTACTGTTGCATGGAAATGTCGGTGTGATTATTGGCGGATGACAGCAGGAAGCTTTATGGATTTTGCGAATATCATGTCTGCGTTAGAAATTTTGCTAATATGCAGTTCTTTTCTATAGGCAAGTCTTTTGAATTTTCTGTACGATTGTAGGGTATGCACTTGAATGCTGGGTATTCAAAGGCATACTGTGTTACAGAAACAAGTTCTATTTTATAATCTAAAAATAGTCCACTTTTTTGAAAGGTTATTATCTGTTTATTTGATTTTCGAAATGATAATATCATAGTATCAACAAATGAATTACATTCCGGAGTGTAATCAGTAAAACATCGTAAACAATGTTAAAGAGAGGGAGCAACACAATGAAGAAAAAGACTTTAGCTTTGATTCTTGCAATGACTATGACAGCTTCAGTATTGGCTGGATGTGGAGCAGCACAGAAAACAGCAGATGTACAGACAACTGAAACAGCAGATACAAAAGAAGCAGATAAAACATCAGAAAAAGAAGAGGCAACAGATACAGCACAAGACAGCGCAGACGCATCAGCAGAGCCTGTTACAATTAAATTATTCTCAAACCTGCCGGATAGAAACAATGGACAGGGACTTGTAGAGCAGATGATTATTGATGACTATATGGGTGAGAATCCAAATGTTAAAATTGAAGTCGAAGCATTGGATGAAGAAGCATATAAGACAAAATTCAAGGCATATGCAATGGATGGAATGCCGGATGTAGTAAACATTTGGGGACAGCCTGCATTTTTGGATGAGGTGCTGGATGCCGGTGTATTGGCAGAACTGAATGAAGCAGATTATGCTGACTATGGTTTCGTTTCAGGTTCCTTAGATGGATTTAAGAAGGACGGTAAGCTTTATGGACTTCCTAGAAATACAGATGTTGCATTATTCTACTACAACCAAAAGATGTTTAAGGATAATGGATGGGAAGTACCAGAAACCTATGATGATTTGCTTGCACTTGCTGAAAAGATTAATGCAGCAGGATTTTCTCCTGTAGCAATGGATGGTGGAGACGGATGGCCAATGGCAGTTTATTTGTCAGATCTTATGGTAAGAGTAAATGGTGACTGTAGATCACTTATTTCAGATGCTATTTCGAAAGGTGATTTTTCTGACCCTGTATTTACAAAAGCAACACAGCTGCTTGCTGATTCTGCCGCAGCCGGTCTTTTCCAGAACGGATATGATTCTCAGGATTATGGAACAGCCATGAACTTATTTACAAATGGTCAGGCTGCAATGTATTACATGGGAAGCTGGGATGCTTCCATGGCACTGAATAAAGATATTCCTGAAGAAGTTAGAGACAATATCAGAGCATTTACAATGCCTACAGTCGAAGGCGGAAAAGCAAAGAATACAGATATCGCAGCTTGGAATGGCGGCGGGTATGCAGTATCAGCCAATTCAGAGGTAAAAGATGAGGCAATCAAGTTCTTAAATTATATGTATCAGCCGGATAAGTTATCCAAATATGGATGGGAAAATGGTGTTGGCATGTCAGCACAGGATCAGTCAGCCTATATGTCCGGAAGCGAGACAGAATTACAGCTTCAGATTCTTGATATTTTAAATAATTCAACAAGTGTATCAGGAACACCTGTAAATGACTGTGGACCATCTGCATTTAAGACAGCAATTGAAAGCGAAATCCAGAGTGTTTCCAATGGAACAGAAGGCGTAGAGGATTTCCTGAGCAACATGGGAAAAGCTTGTCAGTAAAGGAATAATAAAATAGTTATTATGTTTTACATAGGAAATAGCTGCCTGTAATTGGGCAGCTATTTTAGAAAGGAGCATCATGAAAAAACTATACAGCAATAAACTGGTAATTTTCAGTTTGGTTCTACCAGGTCTGTTCGTGTTTTTCTTTGCAATATTGGCACCTATTATCTTAAGTGTTTATTACGGATTTACTGACTACTCAGGAATGGGAAAGATTAATCTGATTGGATTAGAAAACTATAAGACGTTGTTTAGAGATCAGACATTTCACAGGTCTTTACTCAATTCTCTGCTTCTTGCAGCAGGCTTTATCTGCATTCAGCATCCGATTGCAATGATAGTAGCTGCTGTTTTGGATAAGCTGCAGGGAAAGGCAGAGGGAATATTCCGTTGTATTTATTTTATTCCAAATGTTATTTCAGTTGCAGTAATCGCTTATTTATGGAAATTCATCTATAATCCGGATTTTGGACTGTTAAATAATGTATTGAGAGTATTTGGAATGAAAGATGAAATAAACTGGTTCAGTGCAGACCGCGCAATATGGTCAGTCTTGATTGTATTAATCTGGCATGGATTTGGCTGGGGTATGTTAATTTACTATACAGGTATAAAAAACATTGACCCATCACTTTATGAAGCTGCTTCTATTGATGGAGCAAGTTCAAAAAAAGTTTTTTTTCACATTACACTTCCTCTTATGAAACCGGTTATTCAGGTCAATGTGACAATGGCTGTAATTTCAGCATTAAAACAAATGGAAACGGTATATCTGTTAACGAATGGCGGACCGGGAAACAGTACGCAGTTTGCAGCAAATTATTTGTATCAGCAGGCATTTAAGGCATTTAGATATGGGTATGGTAATGCAATCGGTGTGATATTTATTATAATCTGTTTGCTGGCAACGGTATTGCTTAATAGAATATTTGCTGATAAAAAAGAATGGGCATAGGAGGTGAAAAACTTGAATCGGACGAAGAATAGAAATACATATCATGAACATCATTATGGCAAGATATTCTTATGGATTATTTTAATTATCGTTGCTGTAATACAGATTTTCCCATTAGTCTGGCTGCTTGATTTTTCACTTGCAAGCAGTAATGAAATGTTTACAACCGGACTGTTAATCATCCCAAAGCAGATACAGTGGGGCAACTATGTAAAAGCGTTTATAGACGGTAATTTTCTCCATTATCTGAGAAATAGTGTTCTGATTAACGGACTTGCAGTCTTTTTTGTTGTGATTATATCTGTAATGGCAGCATTTGCATGTAAGAGAATGCATTGGCGGCTGAGTGGTTTTGTCAGAATGATTTTGATAGTTGGAATGATGATTCCGATACATGCAACATTGCTGCCAAATTATAAAATATATAATTCGCTGCATATCACGGATACAATATGGGCCTTACTTATTCCATATGTGGCATTTTCACTTCCACAGGGAATGTTTCTTATGACAGGGTTTCTGGAAGGAGTTCCACAGGAAATAGAAGAGGCGGCAGTGATGGACGGCTGTGGAATCTACAGAATTGTTTTTCGTGTAGTGATGCCTATGTTAAAACCATCCATTGCAACAGTATGTATTATGACATTTTTAAATAACTGGAATGAATTCATTATGGCAAGTACATATTTAAGCTCACCAAAATGGAAGACACTTCCGTTTTCTGTACTGGAGTTTACAGGAGAGTATTCCTCCAACTGGGCAGTGCAGTTTGCGGTCATGGCATTAACTGCTGCACCGGCAGTAATCGTATATATTATTTTAAACAAACATATTACAAAGGGTGTCGCAATGGGTGCTGTAAAAGGCTGATAAGTAATGTATAATAGAGGTAGTTGACAGGATAAATTCTCTGAGAGGTAAAACATGCAGAAAATCAGACTTTGGATTCATGATATGGGTATACGGAAAAAACTGATCTATTACAGTTATCTTGTAATTACTCCGGTATTGCTGTTAATCAGTATTGTTCTGGTAGTCAGAAATTATGGCAGGATGGAAGACAGCAGAAAATTGACCCAGATGCAATCTGTTCAAAGTCTAGAAGATAATGTAGATGTACTTCGTCAGGAAATGCAGAATATATGTACTTATCTATGTATTAATGAGGATATATCAAAGATTTTAAGAAGTCAGGATACAGAAGCACTCAATCAGAATTTCCAACTGTGGCTGGATAAGGCACCAATGAATATTGTACTTGATATGATAGCACTCAAGGGTTTTATCAAAACGATAGCAATTTATCCGGAAAATGGTGTAAATCCATATCTTCGCTGTCTGGACTCCACGGCGCATATCGGAACAATGGATGAGATACGCTCAACGCAGATGTACAAACAGGCAGTGGATAAAAAGGGAACGATTTTCTGGAAAAGAGAAGATAAAAGTCAGGGCGAGGTATATCAGGCGAATCGCTCCGAAAAACTCGTGCTGTACAGAGAAATGTATGATCTTGGAAAGAAGACACCGCTTGGTTACCTTGTTGTAGGAGCATCGACAGATACCTTTTATGGTCTGTGTCAAAATGCTGTGCAGGACGAAGCGGAAGGAATATTGATTTTTTCACCACAGGGAGAGCTTCTGTTTCAATATGGAAATTGCGATGAGGCGATCATTGACGAATTAGGTTCGGATCAAATCTGGAATAACAAAAAGGAAGAGGGTCAGGAAGAATATCAGGGATATGATGTGTTTTGGGCGCAAAATGAAAGGACAAGTTTTGCAGTCTGCAAAATTGTACCAAAGGTAAGCTTTTCTGACCTGTTAAAACAGTCTGTGACAAATCCTTTGATTTTATTAGTTGTGATGCTTGTAGGATTTTGTCCTATTTTACTGTTCATCTCTGCTGTAATTACAAGACCGCTCAGCCATCTTTCGGATGCCATGTCAAAGTTCAAGGAGGGAGATTTTAATCAGCAGATACCGGTTCTGAGTAATGACGAGATTGGTGTCGTGTCTGACGGCTTTAATGATATGGTAAAGGATATTCGTGAGCTGATTGAGACAAACTATGTAATGGCATTACAGGAAAAGGAAAGTGAACTGAATGCGTTACAGGCGCAGATCAATCCACACTTTCTGTATAACACACTTGATGCGCTGTACTGGAGAGCAGTAGAAAATGAAAATGATGAGATGGCTGAGGATATTCTTGCATTATCAAAGCTGTTTCGACTTGTGCTTGGTCAGGGAAAGGGAATTGTACACGTCAGGGACGAAGTGGAGCTTGTACGCAGCTATCTGCAGGTGCAGAAGATGCGGTTTGAAAAAAAGCTGGAATACAGCATAGGTGTAGAAAAAGAAATAGAGATGGCAAAAATACCAAAGCTTATTTTGCAGCCTTTTGTGGAGAATGCTGTCGTGCATGGGTTTGAGCATGTGGGAACAAAATGCGAGCTGAAGGTAGAAGGTCATCTGGTAATCAGAAACGGACGAAAATATCTGCAGTTTTTAATACAGGATACCGGTCAGGGAATGACAAAGGAACAGCTTGAAGAAATATGGAGTGCAGACGAAACAAAACGATATGCTAGCCAAAGAGTTGGACATTATGCTATTAAAAATGTGAAGGAACGTCTGGCAATTAAATATCATCAGGATTTTGTTTTGAATATAGAAAGTGAAATGGGTAAAGGGACGTGTGTAACAATTGTAATACCATACGAGGAAGGAAGTGCTGAAAATGTGTCTGAAACTGCTGATTGCTGATGATGAGGATGTAATTCGTAACGGAATCGGAAAGTACATCAAATTACATACAGACATATTTGAACAGATTATTCTGACTGAAAACGGTCAGGAGACAATTGACAATGTGCTGAAATATGAGCCGGATTTGATTCTTTTAGATGTACAGATGCCAATTAAGACGGGAATAGATGTAATGAAAGAGATTAAACAGGCAGGCTTGTCTCCAATCATCATTATTTTAAGCGGATATGATGATTTTAAATATGCACAGCAGGCAATGCGTTTTGGAGCCAGAGATTATGTCCTAAAACCAGTACGTTCTTCTGATATTCTTGACATGGTACTTAAATTTGCAAACGAGATTACAGCAAGTGGACAACTTTTGCATAAGCATGTAATCGGAAATATGAACCCGGCTGTAGCGCAGGCAAAGGAATATATTGAAGAAAACTATTATGAAGATATTACGTTGCAGCAGGTGGCGGATAAGGTGGCGATATCTGCAGGCTATTTATCTACATTGTTTAATCAGGAGCAAAAATGTGGCTTTACGGAATATCTGAATCAGGTCAGAGTTAATCATGCCTGCACATACTTAAAGCAAAACTACTTTAAGACATATGAAATCGCATACAAGACAGGATTTCATGACGAGAAATATTTTACGAGAGTGTTTAGAAAAATTGTAGGTATGACGCCATCAGAATATAAAAAAGGAAAATATGACGGAGGAAATGAATGAATATCAAATACTATACGTCTATAATACGAGATAAGCAAATGCTGACAGAGACCGGAAATGAGGAATTTATGCCTGATGAAGGTCGCGAGACAGAGCTTTTGAATATATATGAAACAGTGAAATACCAGGAAATAGAAGGGTTTGGTGGTGCATTAACTGATTCAGCAGGAACAGTTTATTCGTTAATGAATGATTTACAAAAAGAAGAACTTGTGAGCGCCTATTTTACAAGTAAGGAAATGAATTATTCCATGCTTCGTATCCCAATTGACAGCTGTGATTTTTCAACATCACATTATGAGGCGGTTTCAGACGAGTCAGATACGACTATGAAGAGCTTTCAGCTGAAAAGACCAGAAGAAACAATTTTTCCCATGCTTGACGACATACAGAAAAAGTATGGAAAACGGGTAGATATTATGTTGACCCCGTGGAGTCCGCCTCCCTTTATGAAATCCAATCATGAGAGAAATCATGGTGGCAGCCTAAAGGAAGAATATAGAGCGTTCTGGGCAGATTATCTATGCCGCTATATTCAGGAATACAGAAAGCGCGGCTACAAGGTTACAAGAATATCAATTCAGAATGAACCAAAGGCAGTACAAACATGGGATTCCTGTGTTTATACACCAGAGGAGGAGAAGATTTTTCTACGAGATTTTCTGTGGCCCGCACTGCAGAAAAACAATCTTTCAGATATAGAAATCTTTATATGGGATCATAATAAGGAAAGAGCATTTGAACGTGCGCAGGAACTGATTGATAAGGATACTGATAAAATGGTAAGCGGTATTGCATTGCACTGGTACAGCGGAGATCATTTTGAAGCAGTCAGAATGCTGCACGAAAAGTATCCGGATAAAAAGCTGATTCTCTCAGAAGCATGTATTGAATACTGCCGATATGCCAGTGATGATGTGCTGAAAAATGCACAGCATTATGCGCACGATTTGATAGGTGATTTTACATCCGGATTGCATGCGTTTTATGACTGGAATCTTCTGTTGGATGAAGAGGGCGGACCTAATCATGTAGGGAATTTTTGTGATGCGCCTTATTTATTCCACAAAAACACAGGTGAGCTTGAAAAACGCTGCAGTGCATGTTATCTCTGGCATTTCAGTCATTTTATCCAGAAAAATGCTGTTAGAATTGCCAGCAGTTGCTATTCGGGCAAGCTGGAGACAATTGCATTTAAAAATGAAGATGGCAGTATAGTTGTGATAGTTTTAAATCAGACAAAAGAACAGCTGCCGCTTTATATCCGACAAAAAAATGAGTGTGCGCAAATAGTTATTCCGCCAAGCTCTATTACAACAGTGACGTATTAACAATTAATTGAAAACAAAAATACGTTTTAATGTTTACAATTCTCCAAGAATGTCTTAATATTAAAAAAGTGGGTTTAAGAAAATTGCAAAGGAGATTAATTATGAAATATTCACCGTTACAACAGGCAAGATACGAGTATGCTCCTAAATTACCGGGAATGCTCAGACATGGTATCGCAGAGATCTGCGTTAAAGAAGGCAAGGAAACACAAAGCGTAGCTGATCAAGATAAGATTAAGGCTTTGTTTCCTAACACATATGGTAAAAAAGAGATTACATTTGAGAAGGGACAGAATACATCTGCATCCAAAAAGCAGGTAGTAGGTGTAATCCTTTCCGGTGGACAGGCTCCTGGTGGACACAATGTTGTTTGTGGTTTGTATGATGCTTTGAAAGCAACCAATAAAGAAAACGTTCTGTATGGTTTCAAAAAAGGACCAAGTGGATTGATTGAAGACGATTTTTTGATTTTTGATGACGAGTATATCAATCAGTACAGAAACACAGGTGGATTTGATATCATTGGATCAGGCAGAACAAAGCTGGAAACAGATGAGCAGTTTGCAATTGCAGCTGATGTTTGTAAGAAACATGGTATCACAGCAATCGTTATTATTGGTGGTGATGATTCCAACACAAATGCAGCAGTATTAGCTGAGTATTTTGCTGCTCATAATACAGGAGTGCAGGTAATCGGCTGCCCTAAGACAATTGATGGTGATTTGAAGAATGAGGATATTGAATGTTCCTTTGGTTTTGATACTGCAACAAAGACTTACAGTGAATTGATTGGTAACATTGAAAGAGATGCCAACTCTGCAAAGAAGTACTGGCATTTTATCAAGGTTATGGGTCGTTCTGCTTCACATGTAGCTTTGGAATGTGCGCTTGAGACACAGCCGAATGTCTGCCTGATTTCAGAAGAAGTAGCAGCAAAGAAAATGTCTCTTTCACAGATTGCAGACTATATTGCAGATTCAGTTGAAAAGAGAGCTGCTAAGGGTATGAACTTTGGTGTAGCTATTATTCCGGAAGGTGTTGTAGAGTTTGTTCCGGAGTTTTCTGCATTGATTAGTGAGATTAATGAACTTCTTGCAGGAAGCAAGGCAGAAACCTTTAACGCGCTTGCTACATGGGCAGAAAAATATGCATTTATCGAAAAAGGCTTATCCAAAGAAGCTATGGCTGTATTTGCTATTCTTCCTCAGGGAATTCAGCAGCAGCTGTTCTTGGAAAGAGATCCACACGGTAATGTACAGGTTTCTTTGATTGAATCAGAGAAGCTGTTCTCAGCACTTGTTGCTGATAAATTAGCTGCACGTAAGAAAAATGGCACTTATTCAGGAAAATTCAGTGCACTTCATCATTTCTTCGGTTATGAAGGAAGATGCGCATTCCCATCAAACTTTGACTCAGACTATTGCTACTCATTAGGCTATAATGCATTTATGCTGATTCAGTATGGTTATAATGGTTATTTATCAAAGGTATCTAACCTTTCCAAGCCAGCCAGTGAATGGGTTGCAGGTGGTATGCCAATTACAAAGATGATGAACATGGAAAGAAGACATGGCGAAGACAAGCCTGTTATCAAAAAAGCACTTGTTGAGCTTGATGGAAAGCCATTCAAATTCTTTGAGGCTAACAGAGCAGAATGGGCTACAGATACCTGCTATACATTCCCAGGTGCTATTCAGTATTACGGACCAACAGAGGTATGTGACATCACTACAAGAACACTTGCTCTTGAAAAGCAGTAATTAACAAATAAATAGTTTAGATTAAATACCGACTTTCCATACCGGACGATATCCGGAAGAGGAAGTCGGTATTTTGCATATTTATAATGCGTATGAACAATTATTTACGTGCTATAATAAACAAAAGGAATAGTTTATTATAGGAGGTCATTTATGGATATCAAATGTATTTTGAAGGAATTAGATAATTTAAAATATACTCAGATAGAAGTGAAGCTCAGATGTTGGATTGAAGAAGCAGAAAGCGAACAGGATTGGCAGTCTATGCTCACACTGTTGAATGAACTGATTGGGTTTTACAGAGACAGCTGCCTGTTTGAAAAATCGACACAGGTCAAACAGGAAATTCTAAAGCTATTAGACATGAAGGAACTTCAAGGTACTATTGGATATGCGACATCCCTGCAAAATATTGCAAATGCAGAACGAGCGTCAGGAGATTTTAAGGAATCTCTGTTACATTATAATGAGGCGAAGAAGATTTATGAACAGCTGCTTGCACCGAATGATTATCTGTTTGCAAGTCTGAATAATAATATGTCACTTTTGTATCAGGAAACAGGCGATTTCGAGCTTTCATGCCAATGTCTGCAAAAAGCACTGGACATTACAAGCCATACAGACGGAATGGAAATCGAAACGGCAATCACGCATACAAATTTGGCACAATCTTTGTTAAGACTGAAAAACCTACCGGAGGCATCGAAGCATATTAATGAGGCACTGGAGGGCTTTGCCACAGATGGGAATCGAGACTATCACTACAGTGGTGCGCTGTCTGTATCTGCAGCAATTCTGTATACGCAAGGTAGGTATGAGGAATCTGTTGCAGAGTATGATTTGGCTATCAGTGAATTTGAAAAGCATATGGGGAAAACAGGAAATTACGAAGTACTTCGAGAAAGCAGAGAAAGAGCAAAGGAGAAGGCGCAGGAGCTGAATAATATACTTAAATCGACGCATGAAAAGCAGGAACAGGAGGATAGTTATGAGACGAAGCAGGCAACGCATAATGGCTTAATATTATGTGAAAACTATTTTTACGAGGTTGGTCTTCCGATGCTGCAAAAGAAGTTTCCTGAATATCTGTCAAAGATGGCAGTCGGACTTGTTGGAGAAGGCTCCGAATGCTTTGGATTTGACGATATATACTCATCAGATCATGATTACGGACCGGGATTTTGTATCTGGATACCACAAAAGCTGTTTAATCAGATTGGTGCAAAGCTTCAGCAGGCGTATAACGAATTACCAGTGAACTACAATGGATTTATAAGGGAAAAGACGCCAGAGGGAAGCAATCGAATTGGAGTAAATTCAATTGAAGCTTTTTATAGCAGCTTTATTCAGAGTGAATCAGTTAAGGGACAGATTGCAGTTGACTGGAAGAACTGCACAGAAGAGAATCTTGCAACGATAACAAACGGAAAAGTGTTTATGGATACACTTGGTGTATTTACAGGCATCAGAACGGCTCTGCTTCAATATTATCCGAATACAGTATACCATCAGCGCCTTGGTGAAGAGCTGATTACAATGTCAAAAGCAGGACAATATAACTTTGGCAGAATGATGAAGCGTGACGATGAAGTGACAGCAGGAATTTACTTGAGTGAATTTATGAAGCATACACTACGGGTAGTGTATTTGCTTAATAGAAAATATGCACCATATACAAAATGGCTGCAAAAAGGGGCTTCTACACTTCCAATACTACCGGAAATTACTGATATTCTCAGAGCCATTACTGATATGAAGCTTGATGATGAGAACATTCCACTGACAATTGAAATCATAGCGCAATTGATTGTAGAACAGATGATAGAACAGAAATTAATTATGAGAAAGAATGAAACAGACCCATATTATCTGGAAACATATGGTAGAAAATTGTTGCAGTAATCCCCAATCTATCCTGATCAATCAGGTGGCAGGCTCATATGAGCTTGCCATTTTTTATGAGTTTCTTTTTTCGCTTTTTCCTGATTCATCATGTGTAAAGAAAAAGTAAATAATAAAGTATAGTACAATAGTAAAAGCAATTCCGACGATTGATGATGTTATACCATTAGACCAGTGAGCCCACCACATGGGAAGATTAAAAATTCCAATGTCTGTTTTTGCAAAGAAACCGGTAATCAGAATGATTACATGTGCAATTGCCAAAAAAATAATTGTTTTCCAAAATGCACTCGACCAACGACTGCCCATAATTACCTCCTGTTGTAATTTGATTTTGATTCTATTTTGTAGTATCTGCATTTTTTATTTTGATATTCATTTATTAATATTCATTATATTGGTTTGTTTTTTTAAGGTGATTTTGATAAGATATTAAATAGAAATGGACAAACAATAATTATTAAAACCAAATACTTGTTGTGCACATTGTGTTAGTATGCTATTGAAAGCGGAGACAACCAAAGACGGCATGACAAGAATTTATTTACCAAAACTGAGCGTATTCCAGATGCTTGTGCTGGAGTAGTAAATAAAATTGCAAAGAAGGGTAAGGTGATTAAAGTGAAGTACGGAATCTATTTTGCTTATTGGGAACAGGAATGGGGTGTTGACCAAAAGAAATATATCGAAAAGGTTAAGAAGCTGGGTTTTGATATTCTTGAGATATCCTGTGCAATGCTGAAAACTATATCTCAACAAGAATTGAAAGAATTGCGGAATATGGCAGAGGCTAATGGTATCATGCTTACTGCAGGTTATGGACCTGGACCACAGGAAAACTTGGCTAGTAATAATCCGGACATTGTTAAAAATGCGATTGCATTCTACACAGATCTCTTA
>CAZOHM010000034.1:0-26113 GCA_964579795.1 uncultured Lachnospiraceae bacterium
TGCAAAAGCACTTGCAGAAACAGATGCAACTACTATTATTGGTGGTGGCGATTCAGCAGCAGCTGTCAACCAGCTTGGATTTGCAGATAAAATGAGCCACATTTCTACAGGTGGTGGTGCTTCTCTTGAGTTCCTAGAGGGCAAAGAGCTTCCGGGTGTTATGGCTGCTGATGATAAGTAAGCTGATCTATATATACAAGTAAATCTAACAATTATAGAAAAGAGGAAATAAAAATGGCAAGAAGAAGAATTATTGCTGGTAACTGGAAAATGAATATGACTCCAAGCCAGGCTGTTGAACTGTGTGGAACATTAAAGGATTTAGTAAAGAATGATGATGTAGATGTAGTATACTGTGTACCTGCAATTGATATTGTACCTGTAGCAAATGCAGTATCAGGCACAAATGTTAAGGTTGGTGCTGAGAATTTTTATATTGAGGACAAGGGGGCTTACACAGGCGAGATTTCAGCTCCAATGTTAAAAGACGCTGGTGTAGAATATGTTATTATTGGACATTCAGAGAGACGTGAATACTTCAAAGAAGACGATACTTTCTTAAATGCAAAAGTTAAAAAGGCTTTTGAAGCAGGACTTACACCAATTCTTTGCTGCGGCGAGAGCTTGGAGCTTCGTGAAATGAATGCATATCTTGACTGGATACGTCTTCAGATTAAATCTGACCTTGTTGGAATTACAGCAGATCAGGTTAAAACACTTGTAATCGCTTACGAGCCAATCTGGGCTATTGGAACAGGCAAGACAGCATCTGCTGATCAGGCACAGGAAGTATGCAAGGCAATTCGTGACTGCATCGCAGAAATGTATGATGCACCTACAGCAGAGGCAGTTCGTATTCAGTATGGTGGTTCTATGAATGCTGGGAACGCAGCAGAGCTTCTTTCCAAACCAGACATTGATGGTGGATTAATTGGCGGAGCAGCATTAAAGCCAGATTTTGGTCAGATCGTGAATGCATAGTTAATGCGTAATAACAAAGCTTATTGTTAGAATTTATTAGATTCTGGCATTGAATATGAAAAGGAGAATTGTTTTGTGCGATTTGATTTGCACATGCGATTCTCTTTTTTGCTGTTAAGAATTAATGAAATTGTTCCAGATGACTTATACAATACTTTGGCAGAATACTTATGATGAAGATATAATGGCTTTCAGGCAGGCTGGAATAAGTGGACATTTTATTTTAATTTGGTATTCAAAGAAAGTGTAAAATAGGATATAATAAAAACATTAAGAATAAACAGAATCGTAAATGGAGGATACTTTTATGAGTAAAAAAAGTCTAACTGTAATTATTGCAATAGTTGTTTTACTTCTGCTTGTGGCAATGCCGGTAGGAAGCTATAATTCAATAATTAATATGCAGATACAGGTTGAAGAACAGAGTTCAAATATTGATACACAGCTGCAGAGACGAATGGATTTGATTCCGAATCTTGTGAATACAGTAAAGGGCTTCACAGAGCATGAAAATGAAGTGTTTAATGCTGTGACAGAGGCGAGAGAGAACCTGATGTCAGCCAATACAATGGCTGAAAAATCAGAGGCAAATGAACAGGTGACATCAGCACTTAATAAGCTGATTGCTATTGCAGAGGCATATCCTGAACTCAAGTCTGATTCTGTATATACTGGTTTGATGGATGAACTTGCAGGTACGGAGAACAGAATTTCACATGCAAGAACAGAATATAATCAGTCTGTTTCCAAATATAATATAGCAATAAAGAAATTTCCGGCAGTAATGTTTGCCGGTATGTTTGGATTTGAAAGGGCAGATTTCTTTGAGGCAGCTCAGGGCTCTGAGAAAGTTCCTGAGGTAAACTTTGAGTAATAAAATATGATAAGGATTTGAAACGACAATGAAAAAATCTGATATTAAAACTTATCTAAAAAAATGTCTGCGTGCATTTTTGATAACAAGCGTAATTGGAACGATTATAAATTATGGGTTACTTTCCACTAGTGAAACAACACAGTATCCAGAACCGACTTCAAACTTCTTTATTGAAGATTACAGTGGCGTTTTTACCGAGGAAACAGAGACATTCATTATGAAACATGCTGTTGCTCTGCAAGATGCAACAAAAGCTCAAATAGTAGTCGTGTCAGTGCCGGATACACAGGCTGACAGTCTGGAAGATTTCAGTTATGCACTTGCAAATCGTTGGGGCATTGGAAGCGCAGATGAGGACAATGGGGTTCTGATTTTGTTTACGACTACAGAACCGCATGTTCGCATGGAAGTTGGCAGAGGTCTGGAAGGATGTCTACCGGATGGAAGGGCAGGACGTATTCTGGATGAATGGGCTGTGGATGCCAAGGATGTTGGCAGATGGAACAATGCAGCTATAAATACTTGGGTAGAGACGGCTAAGGTAGTATATGAGGAATATGGTCTGGAGCCACCTGACGATTTGTGCACGGTGAATCGTGTATCTGAGGAACCGCAAGGTACAACTATGGCAGATGCAGAGTTCCCTGAAATGATTGTGGAGAAAAATGATAGTTCAATTATTTCTCAAATTCTGGTCGCATTTATTGTGTTTTGGAGTTTTGCTTTGATTCCATTTGTTATGATTTGCCTGTTTATTCGAATAGGCTTGTTTTCCGGCAGAGGTTATTCCTCAGGTGACAAATGGTATGGCTCGTCCGGAGGCGGAGGCTTCTCAGGAGGTGGAGGGTTCTCCGGTGGTGGAGGAAGTTTTGGAGGCGGAGGCGCCAGTAGATAAAATGTGAATATGATAATTAATAGGATTTGCCCAAATAGGCAAATCCTATTTTGACATATGGTTAAGTATGAATACTTAAATCAAAAGTAAAAAAGGATTATAGTTTATCAAAATGGATATGTAAATATCTCCCAAAATGTTTGACTAAGGGAGATAAAAATGGTATTCTAAGTTAAAATATCTTAGAGGACTTGTGGGAGAATCAATATGTCTAAGTCGCAAATCATATTAGTTATCATAGCAAGCTGCATGATTCTTTTTTCATGTGCAATGCTGATTAAAACTGCACGAGAATATAAAGTGGCTGAAAATGAATATATTGGATTGGAACAATATACAGAGCAGACAGCTGAAAAAGATAATGAGACTGAAAAACAGTCGGCTGTAACACTTCCGCCGCTTAATAATGAAGACGAAGAAAAACAGTTAAGACAGAATACAAACAGAGCTGATTTCCCGGATATAGAAGTGGATTTTCCGGGGCTTGCCGAGGTGAATCAAGATGTTGTAGCCTGGATTTATGTTGGCGCTGTTGGAATAAGCTATCCGGTTGTTCAGGGCGAAGATAATGAATACTATCTTCATCAGACATTTGAAAACAAAAAAAACAGTGCAGGCTGTATTTTTATGGATTGGGAAGTTGATAAGAGTCTAACAAGCTGGAATACGTTTTTTTATGGTCATAATATGAAAAATGGCAGTATGTTTGGTTCCTTGAAACGTTTTATCAGAGAAGAGGGACTGTATGAAACAGATCCCTATATCTACATATATACAGAGGAAGGAATTTATCGATATAAAATTTATTCTTATTATCTTGATAGCCCAGACAGTAAGAGCTACTGGACCTGTGACAGTATTAAGGAGTATAGAAGATATATCAGAACAGCACTGGAGAAGTCTGTATATGACTGTCACACGGAAGCAACGGAAGAAGACAATTCTGTTACACTTGTAACCTGCTCCGGTAGTGGCTCTTCAAAACAGCGTTTTTTTGTGCATGGAATATTCATTGACAGGTATTTATATTAAAAAATGGAAAAAATTGAGCCATTTTTTGTATAAAGTCAGTCTTAATGTAATAAGAGATATTTTGAATACACTAATTTAGCCGATAGATAAATTCAAGAATGGAGAGAATGCTATGATTATGAGGAAAAGATGGGTAAAAGCATTAATTGCAATGATTGCACTTGTTGCCATGATGACAGAGACAACATACAGTGCAGTAGCAGCAGTGTCGACGGAATATGTGTCACAGGATAATACAGACACTTCTCAGGAGGTGACGATTACAGAAAGTGATTCGACACAGACTGATACTGTGACAGAAGCTGAGACAGGAGGAGAGATACAGGATTCCACGTCAGAAATTGTAACAGATTCTACAACAGATTCTACAACAGATTCTGTAACTGATCCTACAACAGATTCTGTAACTGATTCTGTAACGGATTCATCTTCTGACACACCGGTGCTTGATGTATCTCCGACAGCTCCAATTGATGGAACTGTAACAGAAGTTCTTCCGGAACAGCCTGTTACTGATGAAGAGACAAATACAGTTGAGAAAAAGCTTGAAAGCTATGAGGATCGCATTGAAGGTATTGGTCTACAGGACGTGATGCTGTATGTTAATACTGATCAGATGAATGAAACAGACCGTTTCAAGTTGTCCTTGGAGGGAAGTGCTTCCATGCAGTACGATGCTGTACTTTCCTCGGAAATGTCAAAAGCAAATAGTAATATTTACAGCATTACTGGTTTGAATAATGAACAGTTCAGAGTATATGTGGCTACTATATCTGAAGGAATGAGCGTAAATTATTCCATTAGAGAAGATGGTAATCCACAGATTACTCTGATTTCTGCGCCTGAAGAAGAAATTCAGAAGAAGTTGGAAGTATCCTCAGACGGTACACAGATTACAGGTGAAGGATATGATGATATCACATTATCATTTGAAACAACTGAGCTACCAGATGAGAATTATTTTTCGTTAAATGTTAATACTCCGGCAGAGGTTTCTTATAATGGCAGTAAAATTGTAAATGGAAGTATCCCATCACTTTCAAATACAACTTCCAGTGTTAGACTTTCCAGCCTTGACAAAAAAGCATTTTCCATATATATAGCTGGTGAAAATATAGATGCAGTTAATGCAGTTTATTCCGTTGATTCTGTTGATAATGGTGCAGCAAGAATTGTAGTTGCACTCGGAGACGGTGCGCAGAAGGTGCAGTCGTTAACAGCTTCTACAGATGGAATTACCGGTTCCGGATATGAAAAACTGGAATTGTCTATGGAATATATTAAGAATGTTATAGAAGAAGCAAAGAAGGAAGCCGAAGCTACAGCAGAGGCTGCGAAGAATGCTGAAACAGATGGAGCTGCTGATGAAAATACAGTATTCAATTACACACTACATGTAGAGACGAAGGCAACTCAAGTATCGATTAATGGACAGATGCTGACCAATGGTGCGATTGATTATACAGACACGATGGAAAGCGTTATCATTGATGGCTTGGAAGAGGAGTCATTTAAAATTTATGCAGTAGCAAAGGATGAAGTTAAATCTGAAAGCACCGAGAACTCAGCGGAACCTACGCAGATTGCATATTCTGTTCAATCTGTTGAAAATGGTACTGCTAAGATTACATTTACATATTTTGCAGAAGGCGAAAAATTCGAGAAAAAGGTTTATGAATATGAAGATTCCAGTGTAAAGGTTACAGCTACACTGCAGCATGTTGATGCAATTCCTGATGATGCTGATTTCGTTGTTACTCCGGTTACACCGGATACACCAGGATATAATTATGATGCATATATGCAGGCATTGAATAATCATGCTGATACAATCGCAACAGAAGAAGATTCAAATACTGCTGATACAGCAGGTGACAAATTCACTAATAAAAATACATTACTTTATGATATTGCATTCCTTTGCGAAGATGAAGAAGGAAAATATGTTGAGTTTCAGCCTGAGTCAGGTTCAGTCAGGATTGATATCAGTTTTAAACAGAATCAGTTAAAAGAAGATATTAAAGCAGAGTCTGGAGAGGAAGTAACAGTTGTACATCTTCCACTTGCAGATGCAGTAAAAGAATCAGTTGATACAACTGCAGATGCAACTGGAATTTCTGCCTCTGATGTAAAGATAGAGGTAGTAAGTGATTCGACAGATGTTGATAGTGAAGTAACATCCTTTGACTTGACAAACTTTTCAGTTGCTGCACTAACAGCTTCGGGGATTATTTTAAAACCTGGAGCAAACCATACATTCAGAGATGTTTTGGGAAAAGCAGTGAATTATGGTGTCGTTGTTAATGAATTAGCAATCAGTTCACATATGGATTCCAATTTTGCAACAGGTTTATATACCGGAACAGCCAGCAATGTTACAGCGGGTGCATATACAGGTAATCATAATCCTGGAAATTATATTCTTGCAGAGTATACCGGACAAAATGGTTTCTTTACTGAGTCTAACAGTTCCGGTAACAAATACATTTTATATACAACAGAAGCTGCTCTTAGTAAGATGGCTTCGTTAAAGATGTTGCAGGAGCATGGTGCAGTTGTTGATACTTCAAAATCAGCCGCAGAACTAAAAAGTGCGGTTAGTAGTATGGTATCAGGAACTCTGTCATCGACTCTTGTAAGCGCTGGGGAATCAGGTGGCTATGATTTTGATGATTTGGCAGTATATGGTACTGATCAAAAGTATTTACTGGATATTTCTGCAGGCGAAGCAGGAACCTATTATGTTAATTTTGAATCAGGAGAATATGAGAGTAAATTGGGTCAGGCATCCAAACTGAAAATAAAGAAGAATGCTGATCAGACAATTGTATTTAATATTCCTGATAGCAGTGTGAATTTCCATCAGTTTTTAGTTAGTAATGGAGACGCGAATTTCAGTTCCAGCAGCGACAGCTCCAGTTCTGCTGCTGTATTTGCAAAATCAATCATCTGGAATGCATATAATGCGACAAGTGCATCAACGCCTGATGGCGTATTTGGTGTGTTCTTATGTCCAAATGCGGACTTCTCTATTGGAACAACAAGCACAGGCTGGGTAGTAGCGAACAAATTGACAAATGGTGGTGAGTGGCACTGTGTATGGGAAGGGATGCCATCCTTTGATCCATCAGGTGTTCAGATCACAGCCAAGAAGACAATTGATGATAAGGAACCAGTATCAGGTGAGGTATTTAACTTTACATTAGAAAAATACGAAAATGGTTCATGGAATGTTATACAGACAAAGACAAATAATGGCTCGGAAATTTCGTTTGATGAAATTAATTTTACAGAGTCTGATGGCAGCAATACCTATTATTATAGAGTTAAGGAGTCAGCAACCAGTTTATCAGGATATACATACGATACAACCAGCTATATTGTAAAGGTTGATTTGACATTGTCTACATACCTTGATTCTAAGGTTCAGATGGCTAATGCAACATATTTTAAAGGCTCCGATATTAACGCTACAGAGGCTGTTAGCGAAATAACCTTTAACAACAAAGTTGAACAGGGCGAATTAACTGTTAAGAAAGTATTGACAGGTTCTACAGTTGCAAAGAATTTCTATTTTACTGTGACTGGACCAAGCGGAGCTGTTAAAAATGCAGAAGGTAGTACAGTATTTACGGTTGCAGCTAATGATAGTACAGGAACAAAAATTACAGGACTTCCTTACGGTGAGTATACTGTGACTGAAACAGACGCTTCTGGAACAGCATTGACAGAAGGCAGTCCATATCATATTACATATTCAAGTCGTACGGTTACACTTGACAGTACGAAGAATAAAGCTGATGTTACCATTACGAATGCTCTTGGTAGTTTGACTGTGAAAAAAGTTCGTGATGGTGGTACAGATGAGACATTTTATTTTACAGTGAAGGATAGTAGTGGAAATCTGATCAAAACAGCTCAGAATGGAACAGTTTGGTCAGTTGTAGCCAATGGACAGACAGTTATTTCTGAACTTCCGTTCGGTAACTATACTATTACAGAAGTAAAAGACAGCGCAGGCAATGAGATTGATGATGCGTTTGGTTATGTTGTTACATATGCAAACACAAATCAAATTGCAGCTGTTACAACAGAAAAACCTGCAGTTGAGTTTGTAATTACAAACAAAGAAAAACAGAAGGGTGAAGTAACTGTTGTTAAGGAGGATTATTCAGATTGTTACTTCCTTGCAGATGCTACATTTAGATTATATGAAAGTAATGGTACTCCTGTTTATGTAACCGGTGACAATGGAGAGTATACTTATTCAGATTCTGTAACTGGAAAATTAGATATGGTAACTGCTGGAACAGGTGGTGCTTTAATAGTCAAGGATCTTCCATGGGGAAGCTATTACTTCAAAGAAACAAATCCGCCAGCAGGTTATAAGTATAATTCAGATATTGTACTTTCATTTATTGTAAATGAAAAAGGAACAACAAATACTACAACAAATTTAATTGGTACATTAATTAAACCTGAAAATAGCGGTTATTCACTTAAGTATATTGTCATGAATGAGAGAAAACCGTTTAGATTGAAAATTACAAAGACATATACTTCTTCAAATGGGCAGGTAACAGCACTGGGTGGTGTTGAGTTTACTCTTTACAAGTATAATGAACAAACAAGCAGGTATGAATACTATGCAAAGGGTTTGACAGCACCGGATGGAACCTATACATTTGAAAATTTACCTTGGGGTTCTTACAAATATGAGGAATCCGGTATTCCGGAAGGCTATACAGTAACAGATTCTTCAACTGGTGAGTTTATCATTAATGCAAAATCAGAAATATTTACATGCGGAAATCCATGCAGTATGCCGATTTATGATGTCGCTGTTGATAACCGTCCGATTAGTGGCGGTGTTGAGCTGACAAAGACAAGTGACAGTAATAAGGCTCTTTCAGGGGCAAAGTTTGAACTATGGAAGAATGGCACAAATGGCGCTGCAAATGCAACTATTATTTATGCAACTGATAAAGGCAGCGGCAATTATGAATACAGTATGACCGCAGCTGGAGCAAAATCTACATTTGTAACTAATCAGTCAGGTAAAATTAATGTAACGAAGCTTCCAGCAGGAACTTACTTCTTCAAGGAAATTGAAGCTCCTGCAGGCTATGTTGCTGTGACTGGAAATGTTGGTGGATTTACGATTGATAAAGAAGCAGAAACAGAAAAAGTAACTGTAGTTAATACTACATTTAAAGCCAGTGTTACATTTACAAAGGTAGATGGCAGCGATAACAGTATTAAATTAGCAGGTACAAAGTTTGCATTATGGTACCGTGCAGTTGGTGCCGGAGATTATACAAAGTTAAGTGATGTAGAGGCAAATGCTTCAGGTGTAGTTCTGGTGGATGGTCTTGCTCTTGGCGATTATTACTTTGTAGAGACACAAGCAAAGACAGGCTATGTACTTGATCAGACGAAACGTTATTTTACAATAGAAAACAGTAATGCAGGAAAGATTGTTACTCTTTCAGGAACCGGTATTACAGAAGGTTTAGTAGGAAACAGACGAGAGAGAGGTCAAGTATCTCTGCAGAAGACAAGTGAGAACGGTACCGCTTTAAATGGTGTTGAATTTGAACTTTGGTCAGATTCTTCAGAGTATTCTGGCTTGGCAAGTGATGGTTATCGTAAGGTTACTACTGTTAAAACATCAGGTAATGGTGAAATCAGCATCGATGATTTGCCATGGGGACATTATTATCTGGTTGAGAAAAAGACTGTAGTTGGATATCAGCTTGACAGTACGAAACATTATTTTGAAATCAATGCAGCGAATCTGGATGTTAAGTTTGAAGGAAATAACAAAATTACAAATAAAGCCATTAAGGGATATGTTGAGCTTCTTAAGACAGATAAAGATGATTTAGCAATCGCCCTAAACGGTGTGTCCTTTGCGCTATACAAAAAAGCATCTGCTACTAATGGTACAGATACTTATATTGACACTTTTGTTACTGAAAACGGAAAAATAGCCAAAGAAAAGATTGGTGCGCTTGAGTACGGTGACTATTATTTTGTTGAAACAGCTACGATTACAGGATATCTGTTAGATACAACAACACATTATGATTTCTCTATTACGGAACAGGATGCTGTTGTAACTGTAAGTGCTTCAAATGAAAGAGCACTTGGAAAGGTTACGTTAGAGAAGAGTGATGAAGCACAGTCAAAATTATTAAGTGGTGCTGTGTATGAGCTTTACTCTACAAATACCAATAATGTTTTCCAATCAATTCAGAATATATTTGGAAAAGACTATCATAAGTATGGTGAATATACACTGACAGATGGAAGTATCACAATTGATAATCTTCCTTGGGGTGATTATTATTTTGTAGAGAAGATCGCACCGACTGGTTACGAACTTGATACAGATACAAAATATCAATTTACGATTAGTGCTGATTCTCTGGATGTTCAGTTAACAAGAGCAAATTCAAGTGCAGCAACTGATAAGGAACAAAAGGGCTCTATCCAGCTCGTTAAATCAGGAAAAGACGGTGAAAAGCTGAAAGGTGCAGAATTTGCACTTTACAAGGATGATGAGCGCTATCCTAACAGTACAACTACATATACAACAGATGATAAAGGAACGGTTACATTAGATAACCTGCCATTTGGTACTTACTATTTTATAGAGATAAGTGCACCGGAAGGTTATGAGACCCCAACTGGTGATGCTGCTAAAACATCATCTGTGACAATTAGTGCATCTAATACAGGCACAGAGATTACAGCTGATAGAACAATTCAGTTTAGTAATAATGCGATTTCTGGAGGTTTGGAACTTTACAAAGTGGATGCAAAGAGTAGTGCACTTTCAGGAGCAACCTTCTATATGACAACTGTTGAAAATGGAAGTGAAAGAAATGTAAAGGTTTCAGGCAGTGCCGGTACTTATACATTTGATTCAGTTGGCGCATTGTTAAGCAGTAAGGTAATTATGGATACAACAGATGCTGGTAAGCTATCAGTAACAGGTCTTCCATATGGTACATATCGTGTATACGAGGAAACTGCACCAGCAGGATATAACAAGAAAGAATCCCCTTATGAATTCATAATTGATTCACAGGGTAAAGTGGTAACAAGTAATTTTGTGAATACGGAGATTCAGGCTGGTGTAAAATTCCTGAAAGTAGATGCTGAGCATGAACTATTAGGAGGAGCAGTATTCCGTCTCTTCAATGCAGACACGAATACAGATCTTGGAACTGTAACAGTTGATACAAATGGAAGAAATAAAGGCATAGCAGAAGTTAAGGGTCTTGGTGCAGGTAATTATTACTTTGTAGAAGAGAGTGCACCGAATGGATATGATATAGTTCTTGTATCAGGAGAAGCAAAACGCTATACATTTTCAATTACAGCAAATGATAACGGAAAGACAGTAGGCTTGACGAATGCGGACATTACTCTTGATGGAGTGGGTGCAGTAGTGAACACACCAAAACTGGGAGACGCTCGATTAACGAAACTGATTGATGGAACAAATACCGGTCTTGCTGGAGCTAAGTTCAATGTTTTCCGTGATGGTGACACTTCCCCGATTAAGTCCGGACTGGAATCAGATTCAGATGGATATGTAAATGCAACTGGTTTGGAATGGGGAAATTATTACTTTGTTGAAACAGCAGCTCCAAAAGGATATGCGCTGGATGAAACACATTATGAATTTACTGTTGATGCTACAAACGTATCAGCTTTGATTGTAACGGGCAAAAAGGGTAGTCCATTGGTTGCAAAGAATAAACTGATTCTTGGCTCAGCTAAACTTACAAAATATGATTCAGTTACTAATGATAAGTTGGCAGGTGCATTATTTGATGTATTTGACTCAACTACCGGACAGATTGTAACTGGATACGAGAATGGTATACTTTCAGATGCAAATGGTGTTGTTTTAACAAGAAAGGATATTCCGAAGGGCAGCTACTACTTCAAAGAAAGAACGGCGCCAACCGGATATGCTCTCGATTCAACAGAGTATACATTTGTAATTGATCAGGATAATATGGACACAGTGGTTTTGGCAGGAACAAATGGAAAAGCCAATAATGAGCCGTTACTTGGTAAAGCAGAGCTGTTTAAATATGTTCTTGGAACTGATGGTATTACACAGACTGGTCTTGATGGTGCCAAGTTCGAATTATATAAGAAGAATAGCAGTGGAATTTTTAATCTCTTTTCTAAAAATGTTGGTGAGTATTCAACAAGTGCAGCTGGTTTGATAACAGTTGAAGATTTACCATGGGGCGAGTACTACTTTAAAGAGACAGTACCGCCTGCAGGCTACGAAAAATTACCGGATAGTGAAAACCAATTTGAGTTTACAATCAGCGCTACACAGCTTGATTATACCGGTGCAGAAAGACTCACAGTGGCAAATGAGAAGTACAAAGGTTCAGTCATGCTTGTTAAGACAGAAACCGGAAATACAGATCAGAAAATCGAAGGCGCGGTATTTAAATTCTATAAGATAGTACAAGGTAGCTCAGTAGAAATTCCGAATACAAAGTCTGCTTATGGAACATATATAACAGATAAAGATGGTGAGATCACAGTTACAGACTTAGATTGGGGTGAGTATTACTTTGAGGAGATAAGTGCACCGGAAGGATATGCACTTCCTGCAACAACCAAAACAGAGACTTGCGAGATTACAAAAGATAATGTAGCTGCATCTGTTTCTGCACCACTTACAATATCTGTAGATAATGAAAAAATATACGGTAATGTTGAACTGACAAAGGTTGATGATGCAACACCGGCTAATGTACTTGCCGGAGCACAATTCGAACTGTATAAAAAAACAGGAGAAGCTGTATATGTGTCTGGCTCAGCCGGAAATTATACATATTCAACAACAGCAACAGATGCTGTTTTGGAAACACAGTTAGATGGAAAGCTTGTTGTTAAACAGCTGCCTTATGGTGAGTATTATTTCAAAGAAACTCATGCACCAAAAGGATTTATTATTAAATCTAGCAATATAGAGTTTAGTATTACTGAAAATCAGACTGCAGATGCAGCACCGGCTGTTACAATATCTCATATTAATTCTAAAGTAAGTGCAGGTGTGTCATTTGTTAAAGTGGATACATCAGTAGATAAACCTTTAAAGGGCGTTGTATTTACTCTGTATAAGGTTGGTGCAGGTGCAGGTGGCGCAGATCTTGAACTCTCAGATTATACGTCAAATGATAATGGTATCATTTCAGCTACAGGACTTGGTGTCGGTAACTATTATTTCAAAGAGAAGAGCACACCAAATGATGCTTATAGGAAGTCTTCTACAGAGTATACATTTACAATTGATACAGAAGATAATGGAACAGTAGTTGGAATTGATAACGCAGATACAGTTGTAGATGGAAACGGCATAGTAATTAATTATCCGAAGTACGGAAGTGTAAAACTTGTTAAGCGTGCAACAGTAAATGGAGCATCTACAGGAACACTGGCTGGTGCAGCCTTCGATTTGTACAAAGGCAATGCGTCTAATCCGGGAGCAGATCCACTTACACAGGGAACCTTTGTTTCCAGTCATACTGTAGATAGTAATGGCGAAATTAATATCAGTAATCTTGAATGGGGCGATTACTTCTTTATTGAAACAAGCGCGCCGGCAGGTTACACAATTGAAAAGAACAGTGGTGGATATAACAGACCTTATAACTTCAGTATTTCTGCAGCGAATGTTATGAATGTGCAGACAGTAAATGCTAATAATGAGAAACAGTCAGGATCAGTAGATCTTGAGAAAATCTCTTCAGCTGATAACTCATACCTGAAGGATGTATCCTTTAATTTATATAAGGATTACAATTCTTCCTCACAGGAACTGATTGCAACATTAACAACAGATGCAAATGGAAAAGCATCAAAAGATGGCCTGGCATGGGGAAATTATACACTTATTGAAAAAGATACTCTTTCGGGTTATGTGAAAGATACAACAGAGCGTACTTTTGAAATCAGTGGAACACATTTAAAACAAACCTACACAGGTGGAAGTGCAATAAAGAATGATAAGATTCAAGGCTTTGTTGAATTGGAAAAGAAAGATGGAACAACCAGTGAAGCAATGTCTGGTGTAGAATTTAAGCTTTATAGTACCGCTTCTGCAACAAAGACATATATTGGTACATTTGCAACAGGTACAAACGGCAGATTTGCATCTGTAACTGATATTGCAGCTGCATATCAGAGCGTTGGAGTTGGAAGCGATGGTAAGGTTGGACCTTTGGATATGGGCAGTTATGTGTTTGAAGAAACAACACCAGCTGGCTATGAAGAATATACAGATAATCTTGCTTTCACCATTAATACAAATAAGCAGGTTGTAAGCTTTACAGGTAATAATGCAATTAAAAATACACGTAATACTGGTTCAGTGAAATTGAAGAAGGTTGATGAGAATGGTGCTGCACTTGCAAATGCACAGTTTACATTAACTGCAAAAACACCTAACAACTTTAGTCAGACACTTCAGACACTGATTCATGGTACATACACAAATGGTGTATATTATACAAATGAAAACGGAGAACTGGAAATATCCGGTCTTCCATGGGATACCTATTATATTCAAGAAACCGAGGCTCCACAGGGTTACACAATTGTGGATGCAACGAAGCATGAATTTATAATTAATGAGCAGAATACAAGTAAAAAAATTGATCTTGGAACATTTGAAAATACAAAACAAAAAGGATCAATTATTCTGACAAAGACTGATGCTGAAACATCTGCAGTTCTTGCAGGAGCTGAGTTTAAGCTTTACTTAAAGAGCACTGATGGAAAAGTATCAGATGTATCTTCACTATATGGTGCTAAGGATGGTGTCTTTACAACAACGGCAGATGGTACTATAACAGTATCAGGTCTTGAATGGGGTACATATTATTTCCAGGAGACAAAAGCACCTGTTGGATATGAAGCAATAACAGCAACAAATGTTGTGAAGTCTTCAGATGTTACAATTGATGCGTCAAATGTAAACGCTATTTCAAAACTTATGCAGCAGCAGTCAGTAGGTGTTACAAATGCAAAGGGATATGGCTTTGTAAGCCTTAGAAAGACTTTTGACGGTACACAGCCTGAAAGCTTGAGTGGTATTGGCTTTACATTGGTGAACAAAGATACAAATTCAACTGTTGGCGAATACAAAACAGACGCTGATGGTGTTATTTCGGCAGCAGTAATTGGCAGATTGCCATATGGCAACTATTACTTTACAGAGACAAGTGTGCCTGTAGGTGTAAGCTATAGTGTCAGCGATTTCAAACTGGAGTTCAGTATTACTTCAAGCTATCCAATTGCCGATGCAGTAGAATATACATTTACAAACAGTGAAATTAAAGCAGGTGCAAGATTTAGTAAGGTAGATGCAGATTCAAAAGATATTATAAGTGGTATTGTATTTGATGTATTGAACGCAACAAATGATTCATCAGTTACGCAGGTGACATCTGATGCGCAGGGACTTGTTGTAGTAACAGGTCTTCCTATGGGAAATTATTACTTCCTTGAAAATGCTGCATCAGCAACAGCAGCAGGATATACACCGGATACAACGAAATACTATTTTGATATTACTGATAAAGATACGCAGACAGAAAATGCAGACGGAACAAAGACAGAAAAATTTGTTGATGTCTATATGTTGGATGCGTCTGGAAATCACGCAGCAGTTACAACCGTAGAAAATACAAAAAATAATGGTTCCATCGAGCTTGTTAAGCTTGGTAAGGGAAGCAATGGAATATCCACTCCGATATCCTTTACAGATGCTGAGTTTGAACTTTATAAAGATGGAACACTTTATAAGAATGCAGAAGAGCTGAAGGCAATGTATAGCAGTGATAAGCTTGTAGTAAGCGATCTCCCATGGGGAACATATTACTTCTTGGAGACGAAGGCACCAGCAGGCTATGCGTTACCGACAGGAGATGCTGCAAAGACAAATGAAGTTGTTTTGGATGGTACAACTGTAGCAGGTTCAGCAGCAACACCGTTGACTTGCCAGCTGACAGATGATACGAACAAGCTTTATATTTCGAAACGTGAAATAGGTGGAACTGATGAGCTGACAGGAGCACATATGGAATTATATCTTGCAGATTCTGCGGGAAAGAGGACTGGAACAGCTCTTGCATCATGGACATCAGGAACGACCTCGAAACTGTTTGAAATTGGTTCAGAATTAGGAAGCGGACTTGTAGCAGGTCAGACTTATGTACTTCATGAAAACACAGCACCACTTGGATATGCTTTGACTGCAGATATTGTATTTACTGTTAATGAGGATGGAAGTATTACAACTTCCAGCAGAACAAGTGGCAGTAAAAATGGCATGACGTTGATCATGGAAGATTCATTACTTGATCTAGAGATATCCAAAAAAGAACTTGGTTTGGATAAGGAACTTGTTGGAGCTGCTCTGGTTATCAAAAAGGGTTCAGAAGAAGTAGAGAAATGGACATCAACGGGTCAGCCTCATAAGATTAAGGCAGCTTTGGAAGTTGGTACAGCTTATACATTAGTAGAAGAAGGAGCACCAAAGGGCTATTATACAGCTCAGCCAATTACATTTGAACTCCTTGATAATGGAAGCCTTCGTGTGACTGCAGATGCATCTTCGACAGCTGAAGTAAAATCTATTTCTAAGCTTTCAGATTATGATGTACCAGTTTATACAAATTCATTAACAATGTTTGACAGACCAATTAGAGTTGAAATTTCAAAGAAGCGTCTGACAGGTGGTACAGATGATTATGTTAAAGGTGCAGGTCTGACGCTGTATGAAAAGAATGCACAGGGCGGCTGGGATAATATTTACAGCTGGACTTCACCGGAATCAGGTGCAGTTCTTATGGAATATGGCAAACTGCAGGTAAATAATTCCTATAAGGTAGTAGAGACATATGTTCCAGCTGGCTATGTGAAAGCTGAAGATGTAATATTTACAGTGAATGATTACAGTTCATTTACACAAACAGATGCAAATGGACAGGTAACACAAAAAGTGGATGTATTAGATGGATTGACTAAGGTAATTGTTTCAAAACAGTCCGTATCAGGTACTGATGAACTTGAAGGAGCTAAATTACAGATTACAGATAAGGATGGAAATGTAATTGCTACATGGACATCAGGAAGTAAACCGGTTGCATTTACATCTGCAAAAGAAGGTGAATTGAGCGCAGGAGAATTGGCATCCTACAGTGGATATACAGTTATTTATGGGGTAGCCTTTGTAGCTGGCGAGTCTTATACTTTGACAGAATTGAGTTCACCGGATGGTTTTGCATTAGCAACACCTATTACCTTTAAAGTAGATGACATGGGTGTAACAAGTCCTTCTCCTATAGTTATGAAGGATAAGCCACTTGAAATTGCTCTTTCCAAGCAGGACTTAAGTGGACACATGCTTAATGGTGCAAAAATGCAGTTGATTGATATGAGTGGAACAGTTGTACATGAATGGATATCCAGTAACAAGCCGGTATTGTTTACGCAGCGGACGCTTAGTCCTTCAGAGGCAGCTAAATATGCAGAGGTTGTTCAGACAATACTGATGGAAACAAAGGATGATACAAAACCTTATACTTATAAACTGCATGAGGTTTCGGCACCAACTGGTTATGATGTGGCTTCTGATATGACATTTACCATTAAGGGTTCAGATGTAGTAGCTGATAATGGAGAAGTTAGAACAGAAGTTATGAAAGATGCTGAAGGCGGAGAGGTCAAGCTGGAAGGAACCAAGTCATGGATTATTCCAAAGAATCCTGATGGAAGCGCAATAGCAGGATATACCTATCCGGATGTTACGATAGAACTTTACCGTGATTCTTCAACAAAGGGAACTATGGATGCAACTCCGATTGATACACTAGTGCTTTCGAATGGAGCAGAGAATTATGCATTTGGTCCTCTGGAGCAGTACAAGTACAAGACAACAGGCGGGGTAGATTATGAATATACCTATACTGTAAAAGAGAAGATGTCAAGTGATGCAGCAGCAAAATTTGACAGTGAAGAAAAAACAGATGATACGGGTAAAGTAGTTGGATTTACAAACAGACTCAAACAGGAAAAGACTTATTTGAATGGTGAGAAAGTCTGGGTACTTTACAGAGACAAGAATGGAAATATTGACAGAACAAAGGATTATGCTGATGTAATTATCTATCTGTTAAGAGATGGTGCACGAGTTGATGCAGATGGAGATGGAAAAGACGATTCTGTCATAATTAAAAATGGTGCTGCTGGAACCAATGGTAAAGAAATTTTTAGATTCAGTGATTTAGATAAATATGATTTGACAACAGGTAAAGAGTATTCTTATACAGTTGAAGAAGTTGGAGATCCTTCCGGTACATATTCTTCAGAGATTACATATATGGAGCATGCATGCAAGGTAATAAATATTCCGTTCCATGATCCATTTAGAATTAGCGGAACAAAACTTTGGGTTGATCCGAAGGGCTCTGCAAGACCGGATGTAACAATTGAACTGTACAGAGACGGAAAGCTTTATCAGACAACGAAGCTAAAGGCAGACAATACCTTCGAGTTTAGCGGACTATATGAGTATAACTTAGGCTGGAGCAATGATGCAGATGATAATAAGGCTACAGCAGATGGGCATAAGTTTGTATATACATTGAAGGAGACAGGCGCAGCAAACTACACATTTGAAGTAGACTTTAACGGTACAAAAGCGACGTTGAATTCAGCAGGTCTTGCAGTATTTGAAGGTGAAGTTCCTGACAGCAACATTGTATCAGCAGAAATAACTAATACAATCAAACAGGAATACATTGAATTATCCGGAACAAAATTCTGGAATGATGCAGGAGATGCAAGCAGAAGACCGACTGTTACAATTCATCTGTATGCAACAGATACAGCTGGCAGAAATCATACTCTGGTAGATACCTATTTGCTTGATAATACAAGCAGGACTTATTCCTTTGGTACCCCGGGAAGAGTACAGTTACCAAAATATGATGCAAACGGACAGGAGATTACTTATTCAGTAGAGGAAGAAGCATTAACTGGATATGTATCATCAAAGAGTGGCAATGACTTTACAAATACACCAAGTAAGGTACGCGTTTCCAAACTGGATGCAACAACCAGTGCAGAACTTCCGGGAGCTGTACTTGCTTTGACAAGAGTCAGCACAGGAACAGAGGTTGAACGATGGACATCTACTACAGCACCTCATTATGTAGAAGGTCTTGCAATTGGTGAAGAATACAGGTTGACTGAAATTTCTGCGCCGACAGGCTACAGTGTAGCAAGTCCGGTAACCTTTACAGTTAGATCAGATGGTGTTGAGCAGACAGTAGTAATGAGAGATGACAGAATTGTTGGTTCAGTTACACTGACAAAGAGAGATGCATCAACAAGAGATGCACTTTCAGGAGCAGTATTTAATCTGTATACGTCAACCGGTACAATCGTCAGGGCAACAGGAAGTGCTGGATCATATTCTTATTCAGCATCCACAGCCGGAACGACATCACTTGAAGTATCATCAGCAGGTACTCTGTCTGTAAGAGATTTACCATATGGAACTTACTATTTCAGAGAAATTAAAGCTCCTTCGGGATATGATTTAGGAACTGCAACAGAGAGCTTTACTATTGCAGAAGCAGGAGCAGCACCAACCGTAACATTCCTGAATACAAGAAGTGTTGGAGCAGTCAGGTTGTTAAAGGCTAATGGAACTGCAACAACAGCACTTTCAGGAGCAGTCTTTGAACTTTATTCAAAGACACCAAGGACAATTAGTCAGGCAGCAGCAGCAACAATTTATACAGATGTATATTATCTGTATGGAACATATACAACCAATTCTGCTGGTGAGATTTATGTAGGTGATTTACCTTGGGATGATTATTATTTTATTGAAGTTACGGCACCAACAGGATATACAATTAATCGTGATACAAATGGAGATCCGCTTGTTTATACCTTCTCAGTAGATTCTACAAGTGCAGCATCCGTAGCAGCTAGTCTTGGAACGATTACCAACCAGACAGGTGGCGGTAGTGGCGGCAGTAGCGGTGGCGGAAGTGAAGGCGGAGTAGCCGGCGCCAGAAGAGAGGGCGGAGTTCTCTCAGGGGTACTTGGTGTACGAGCAGCACCGACTAGCGGAGTACTTGGTGAAAGAGTTGGACCTGTAACCGGAGACGCAGCAAACATAGCATTGTGGATTATTCTTCTGGTTGTCAGTGTAGCAATTATCGTCTTCATTTGTGTACAGAACAAATCTCACAAGAAAGTGCGTGGAAAATCGCGCAGATCATAAATAAGAGTGATGCATTAACTTGCGTCAAAGTTCTTATGAGGAGGACCGGCTCTATGAGCCGGTCCTTCAAAATGCAATAATATTAGTATTTTATATTTGAAAGTATGTATCATACGTCACAAAACAATTCACAACGTCACATATATAATATATATGACATTATCTATTGACATGTACAAAACCATGTGATATCATTATTTCATAAGTTCGGACTAAATATTGGCAAACTTATCGTAAGGTAAGGACGCAAAGCTATAGGGTCTTGGCTAATAACGGCGAGACAGCCAGTTGTCGGATGAACAGCTTGTGCAGAAGCAGTACATTCGTTAGGACGGATAGCCTGCAAGGGTTACAGGAAACCAATATTATGAGTGACGACTTATAGATCTAACATCATATTGATTCACAAAAGCATCAGGCCTCCCACCCTGGTGCTTTTGTCTATTCATGAAAGACTAGTTAGAAAAACAGGCTTGAAAACAAGTTGGAAAAAAATAAAAAATTGGTTGAAAATATAATAACAGTATGGTAAACTTATTTTTGCATGATATTAGGAGGTGTAGGAATGGATACATTGAGAATTATTTTAACAATAATTTTTATTATAGTGAGTGTTGCGTTAGCAGCAATTGTATTATTACAGGAAGGTAAGTCAGCTGGTCTTGGTGCCATCAGTGGTGCAGCAGAGACGTACTGGGGAAAGAATAAAGGACGATCTATGGAAGGTAATCTTGTTAAGGTCACTAGATATCTTGCCATAGCATTTATTGTTCTTGCTGTAGTATTGAATTTGAACAAGTTCTAATTGCTAAACACTCTTAAGATATTCTTAGGAGTGTTTTTTTGACTTATATAGGAGTATTTATGAAAAGAGAAATGTTAAAAGAAAAGAAGAGTCTACTGTTGAATCTGATGAAGGAAAAACTATATGTCCCAATGAAGGAAAAAGAGCTTGCAGTTTTTTTACAAGTAACAAAAGAAGATCGACCTTTATTAAAGCAAGTGCTTGATACACTTATTGAAGAAGGCAAGATACAAATATCAAAGCGTGGAAAATATTCTTTGGCTGATTCAAAAAAACTACAGGGGATATTTCGTGCAACACAGCATGCATTTGGCTTCGTTGAGATAGAAGGAGATACAGAAGATTATTATATTTCTGAAAAGGATGTCCATGGCGCAATGCATGGGGATATAGTTGAAATTGAGTTGATTTCAGGTAAAGGCAGACTAGGCGGAAAACGTAAAGAAGCAATTGTGACAAGGGTAGTTGAGCGAGCAACAAATCTTCTTGTTGGTACATTCGATAAGACGAAAACACATTATGGTTTTGTAATACCTGATAATAATCGGTTTACTCAGGATATCTTTATCCCTGAGGAACGTTCTAAGGGAGCGGTTGACGGTCATAAGGTAGTAGTTGAGATTACTGATTATGGCAGTCCAAATAAAAGCCCGGAGGGAAAGATTATTGAGATACTGGGACATCGAAATGATCCGGGTGTCGACATTTTATCAATTATAAAAGGCTATGATCTTCCAATTGAGTTTCCAGAAAAGGTTATGAATCAGGCAGAAAGAATTCTGCCTGATATTTCAGAGGCAGATATGTCTGGCAGACTTGATCTTCGAGATATGATGATGGTTACGATTGACGGTGAGGACGCAAAGGATCTGGATGATGCTGTCAGCTTGTCAATAGAAAATGACTGCTATAAATTGGGAGTGCATATTGCAGATGTATCAAATTATGTGCAGGAAAACAGCGCACTAGACAGAGAAGCATTAAAAAGAGCAACAAGTGTATATCTTGTTGATCGTGTTATTCCGATGCTGCCACACCGGTTAAGTAACGGAATTTGTTCCTTGAACGAAAAACAGGACAGGCTTGCACTGAGCTGCATAATGACAGTAGATAAAAATGGTGAAGTGATAGATCACATGATTGCTGAAACAGTAATTTGTACAGACCGTAGAATGACATATACAGCTGTAAACGCAATTTTGAATGATGATGAAACGCAAAAAGAAGAGTACAAAGAACTTGTTCCTATGTTTTTAAATATGAAGGAACTTGCTCAGATATTAAGAGATAAGCGCAAAAAAAGAGGATCTATTGATTTTGATCTTCCTGAAACAAAAATTCTTCTTGACAAGGAAGGACATGCGACAGAAATAAAGCCATATGAGAGAAATACTGCAACGAAGCTGATTGAAGATTTTATGCTTCTTGCTAATGAGACTGTCGCAGAGCATTTTTTCTGGCAGGAGATTCCATTTGTATATCGAACTCATGATAATCCAGATCCCGAGAAGATAAAGAAACTGGCAGCATTTATTCATAATTTTGGTTATGGAATCAAAGTGAAGGATGAAGAGATTCATCCGAAAGAGCTGCAGAAGCTGTTAACAAAAATTGAAGACACGCCTGAAGAAGCATTAATCAGCAGATTGACACTTCGTTCCATGCAACGGGCAAAATATATGACAACGTGTACAGGACATTTTGGTCTGGCATGTAAATACTATTGTCATTTTACTTCACCAATCAGGAGATATCCGGATTTGCAGATTCATCGTATTATTAAGGAGTCACTTCGAGGAAGGTTAAAGGAGCAGCGGATAGAACACTATGATAAAATCCTTCCTGATGTTGCAAAACAGTCGAGTACACGTGAGAGGATTGCTGATGATGCAGAACGAGAGACAGAAAAACTAAAAAAAGCCGAATATATGGAAAAACGAATTGGAGAAGTTTTTACAGGTGTAATTTCTGGTGTGACAAATTGGGGAATTTATGTAGAACTTCCAAATACGGTAGAAGGACTTGTGCATATTTCCAAGATAATGGGTGATTACTATCATTATAATGAAAACAGCTATGAACTAATTGGGGAGGCTACAGGCAGACGGTTCACACTTGGACAGACAGTAGATGTACGAGTGAATGGAGTGGACATGCTGCTTCATGCCGTAGATTTTGTACTTGCAGGGGAGGATGAGTAAGTTGGCAAAGGAAAAGAGTGAATTTAAGATGATTGCCAATAACAAGAAGGCTTATTTTGATTATTTTATTGAGGATAAATTTGAAGCAGGCATAGCACTGTATGGAACTGAAATTAAATCACTTCGAATGGGAAAGTGCAGCATCAAAGAGGCTTTTGTACGTATTGAACGTGGAGAGATATTCATATATGGCATGCACATCAGTCCGTATGAGAAGGGAAATATCTTTAATAAGGATCCGCTTCGCGTGAGAAAGCTACTGCTTCATAAAGCAGAAATTAACAAGCTGACAGGCAAAATTTCTGAACAGGGTTATACAATTGCACCATTACAGGTTTATTTAAAGAAGAGTCTTGTAAAGGTGGAGATTGGTTTGGCAAAGGGTAAGAAACAGTATGACAAAAGACAGGATATTGCAAAAAAGGATCAGCGTAGAGAGGTTGAAAAGGAATTTAAAGTCAAAAATTTGTATTAATAATTAATGATAAAGGAAAAAATAATCATGACTCAAAGTGAGATTAGAGAGCTTGTAAGTACTGCTTCGAATGAAGTATATGAAGATATGATTCCAGAACTGATTATGCGAATTGATCAGACGAAACACCGAAAAGATTTAACAGACGGTGAGAAGAGTGATGAGATTACTGTTGATACAATTGGATTTTTGAAATCATGTACCAATGAAGTTTTGATTGCAGTACTGACAAAGCTATTGCATACGGAATCATGAAGATGTATTAACAAGTTTTCTACAATTTGTAATGATTGTTGACATATGATATAGTATTAGCATAGAGTTTAATCAGGCAGAAATGGTTTTAGAACGATGGCAAAATGTGTGGTTACATTTAATGCAGATATTCGAGAGAATGCCATTACGAATGATAAAAAATGTTGGGATGAAAAGAGATTATGAAGATAAGAAAAATGGTATCCTTGTTAATGATGGTATTAATGATTTGCATGACATGTGGACATACATTATTTGCACAAACAGCAGACAAAAATACTGTTGATGAATATAGAAATGAGAGTGTAAACGAAGCACTAAAAAAATCAAATATTCAAAGTATGTCGGTTGCAGTTGTCTCTGAGGCTGAAGTAGTCTATTTAGGGAATGGAACGGCAGATGCACTGTATCAGATAGGTTCAATGACAAAGGCCTTCACGGCACTAGGCGTACTATATCTTCAAAAACAGGGCAAACTGAATACTTCCGATGATATAGATGATTATCTTAAGGATTTTAAGGCAGTATATCTTGGAGAGCCAGCTGAAATTTCAATTGATCAACTTTTACATCAGACAAGTGGGTATACAAATTCGGAAAAATTGTATCCATCAGCCATAAATAATATGTCACTTGAGGAATGGACAAGAAGTATTTCCGGAAAAGAACTTCAAAGTCTGCCCGGAGATCAATATGCATATTCAAATGTTAACTATAATTTACTCGGAAGAATCATTGAAGTAGTATCGGGGCAGTCTTACGAGGAATATATGGAACAGAATATTTTAAAGCCTCTGGGACTACTTCATACCTTTTGTGGTAAACCTGATGATTATGGTGCTGTAAATGAAGGAACAAGACAGGGATTTCTTATGAACTATCCTTATGAAATTGATATTGCCAAAGGTCAGATTCCGGCAGGTTACATTTATTCAAATGTTGAGGATATGGCTAGATGGATCAACATTCAAAATGGAATGATTACGGTGCCTAAAGACCTTCTTGATATTATAGAAGAGGTAAGTAAGGAAGCAGCATGTAGTTATTATGCGGGATGGGAAGCGATGGAAGACGGGTCAATTGCTCATTCTGGAGGAACACCAAATTATTCTTCTAGAATTATTTATAATAAAAATAAACAAACTGGAGTGTGTGTTCTAGCGAATATGAATGCGGCAGCTACAGTAGACAGTCTTTGCAATTCTCTTCAAAACGGTAGTAATAGTTGCATTCATTATGACGTATGGAGAATTATTGATTTTGTATTTACAGGGTTTTCTGCATTGACTTTGTTATTAGTGGTACTCATGCTGCTCATTCAAAAAAAGCACAGAGTACTTCATATTGTTTTTTCAGTCATCATTACCATACTTGCAATAACGGCCTTATTTATATTTCCACTGATCTTTTCTACACCGTTATTTACAATTCTACATACATGGGCACCGTATAGTATGTCGGTGGGTATAATACTTCTGATCGTATTAGCATGTATGGCATGGGTTGCCGTATATAAAAACGCAAGAAAATGTAATCCTGATGTATGATATGTTGAGGATGATTGTGATATAGTTTAACCTATTTTGAAAAGCTCAACATATTGAAAAGTATTGAATTATTTGCTTTTTAATAATATAATATAAATATAGAAACAATCAATTTATTGATTGTTCCCTATAGAACAGTACAGGGGCTTGTACTGGTTTCGACGGGGGTCTAGCAGTTAGGATAGCCATCTGCGGTCCGGTTCCGCATAAAACCATCGGAAACTAAATATAAACGCAAACGATAATTATTCGTTAGCAGCAGCCTAATGCTGCTTGTCGGCCTTTTGCAACCCGTGACAAAAGAATCCGGCATCAAATGAACGGGACACTCTGTTTCTAAAGCTTTGAAGAAATAGAAAATTTATGAAGCTACTAAAGTGCATAGCCTGTTATTAGGCGCTGCATGGAGGGAATGTTAAAATAATAACTGTGATGGAAGAAGTCTTAATGAAAGGGCTTTCGGACGCGGGTTCAATTCCCGCCAGGTCCACTCAAATACGTTATGTCGAACACTTAGATATAACGTAGAATATGGAAAAATCGTTTATATATTGTCCATGAATATCAATATAAAGCGATGAAAAAATAGATCAGCAATAGCTGGTCTATTTTTTCGTGAATATGATCAAATTATGACGTTTATTTAGTAGTTAATATAATTGAATTTGATTACTATGAGTTACATGTTACCGTT
>CAZOHM010000035.1:0-25640 GCA_964579795.1 uncultured Lachnospiraceae bacterium
GGTTCGAATCCCTCCGGGTGCGGATGCATTTTTACAAAGACCAATGACAGCAGTAACTGATCACAGTAAAGAAAGGAAGTATGGTGTGATATGGCAGGAAATAGAGTAAAAGAGTTTATCGCAAAGCATTATCGATACTTTATTGTGGGGGGCCTATTTGTTATACTTGTTGTTGTGTTAATTATTTTTATGGTTAAAAATAAGGGAAAATCATCTAATGACGATACACAGGCTGCAACAACAATTACTGAAAGCAGTATTGAAGTACCAAAGGATAAATATGAGGTAAATGCTTATCCGGCTGTTAATACACTGATGGAATCATATTTAAATGCTATGGCTGCGGGTGATGCTGATACGATGGCCTCACTGAGCAATACAATGTCTGATGAAGAAAAAATACGTGTGCAGGAACAGGCAAAATACTATCAAAGTTTCTCCAACTATCAGATTTATACGAAGAAGGGACCTGCTGAGAATTCATATTTTGTGTTTGCAACTTATGATATTTTATTTACGGGCACATCTACAGCGGCGCCCGCTATGAAATCTGTTTATGTCTGTACGAATGATACTGGTGCACTGTATGTGAATAAATCAGAGGCTACTGAGGATGAAAAGGCATATTTTCAGGTGATGTCTGTACAGGATGATATTGTGAAACTCTGTGAGGATGTACAGCTGAATTACAATAAAACGTTAGAGTCCGATGAGGCTCTTGCAACATTGGTGTCTACAATGAAGGATCAGATTAATCAGGCTGTAAAGGATGCTATGGCTGCAAAACAGCAGGCGGAGGCAGAAGCAGCAGCTGCAGCAGAGGCAGAAGCACAGGCAGCGCAGGCGCAGGCAGCAGCAACGATTGTTAAAGCAATAGATGCTGTAAATATCCGTTCATCGGCGAGCACTGATTCTGAAGTACTTGGTAAAGCAGCTATTGGTGATCAATATACAAGATACGAAGAAATGGAGAATGGCTGGAGTAAAATTGATTATAATGGTCAGGAAGCATATGTTAAGTCAGAGTATTTAGAGACCGTAGGTGGTGCTGCAGAAGGTGATACAGCGGCAGATGGCGCTGACGTAAATACAGAAGATGCAGGAGCTAGTAATGCTTCTACAACCACAGCAGCCGGCGGAAAGGTAACTGTCAAGGAAAACGTAAATATTCGTGAAACAGCAAGCGAAACAGGAAACAAGCTCGGTGTTGCATATCGCGGAGAACAGTTCGATCTTGTTGAAAATGCGAATGGCTGGTGCAAAATCAAGTATGAAGGAAAAGATGCATTTGTTAAAGCTGATTTTGTAGAGTAGAGATTGATATATTTTAGAATTGTTATCGATTTAAGGAACAGAGTATGTAGTGACTGCACATGCTCTGTTCTTTCTTTATATTTCGTAATATTTTATTCTTTAAATGGAATACTAACAGCAGAAAACAGAAATTTATTAGTTCATAATAATAAGAAGGATGCGAAGATACTATGACAAAATCAGAACAGACAATATTACGTGCAGTACAGAAAAACGCACAAATGGCAATGGCTGCCATACATGCAATCGAGAATAAGGTGTATGATGACAATCTTGCAGTTGATTTAAATAAACAGGCTACCAAATACTCAGAAATTAAAAATCGAATGATAGAAAAACTCTATCAAGATAAATCGGAGCCATACCAGGAGCGGACTATGGAAAAGGCAATGCTTTGGAGTGGAATTCAAATGAATACAATGTTGAATACAAGCACAAGCCATGTTGCCGAATTAATGATTCAGGGAAGTAATCGAGGCATTACACAGCTGTGTAAAACACTTAATCATAATGATATGGCTGGAAAATTTGCGGTGGAAGCGGCAAAAGAACTGATGGATTTTGAAGAAAAGAACATTACCAGAATGAAGCAGTATTTATAATTAATCCCAAAAAATTGCAAAATAAATTTTATGAATAAAAATAAAATAAAGCTTGTTAATTAGTGCCGACAGTAATATAATCTTTTTTAGACAATGGCGTCTACAGGCATAGGGTTACTATGCCTATTGGCGTTTTTTTATTATCAAATAAGGAGGATTTAAGATGTCATACGTTGACGAAGTGTATCAGCTGGTGGTTGACAAGAACCCGGCACAACCTGAATTCCATCAGGCAGTAAAAGAAGTATTGGAATCATTAAGAAAAGTAATTGAAAAGAATGAGGATGCATATAGAAAGAATGCATTACTTGAGAGAATTGTAACACCTGAGAGACAGCTGCTTTTTAGAGTTCCATGGGTAGATGACAAAGGACAGGTTCAGGTAAACAACGGTTTTCGTGTACAGTTCAACAGTGCAATCGGACCATATAAGGGAGGTCTCAGACTTCATCCTTCAGTAAACCTTGGTATTATTAAATTTCTTGGATTTGAGCAGATTTTCAAAAACTCATTAACAGGTCTTCCTATTGGTGGTGGTAAAGGTGGTTCTGACTTTGACCCAAAGGGAAAATCGGATAGAGAAGTTATGGCATTCTGCCAGAGCTTTATGACAGAGCTTTGCAAGTATATCGGAGCAGATACAGATGTTCCTGCTGGTGATATCGGAACAGGCGCAAGAGAAATCGGCTTCCTGTTTGGACAGTACAAGAGAATTCGCGGTCTTTATGAAGGTGTTCTGACTGGAAAGGGTCTTTCCTATGGCGGATCACTTGCAAGAACAGAGGCAACAGGTTATGGTCTTCTTTATTTAACAGAAGAAATGATGAAATGCAACGGCTCTGATATTAAAGGCAAGACAATTGCTGTATCTGGTTCCGGAAATGTTGCTATTTATGCTATTCAGAAGGCACAGCAGCTTGGTGGAAAGCCTGTAACATGTTCAGATTCTACTGGCTGGATTTATGATCCAGAAGGTATTGATGTTGCATTATTGAAAGAAGTAAAGGAAGTTAATCGTGCAAGATTAACAGAATACGCAGCAAAAAGACCTAGTGCACAGTATCATGAGGGCAAAGGTGTATGGACAATTAAAGTTGATGTTGCACTTCCTTGTGCTACACAGAATGAACTTAACATTGAAGACGCTAAGACATTGGTAGCAAACGGTGTAATCGCTGTTTGCGAGGGTGCTAATATGCCTACAACATTGGAAGCAACTGAATATCTCCAGAAGAATGGTGTTTGGTTTGTACCTGGAAAAGCTGCAAATGCAGGTGGTGTTGCAACAAGTGCTCTTGAAATGAGCCAAAACTCAGAAAGACTTAGCTGGACATTTGAAGAGGTTGACTCTAAGCTTAAGAATATTATGGTTAATATTTTCCATAATCTTGACAACGCTGCAAAAGAATACGGAATGGAAGGCAACTATGTTGCCGGAGCTAATATAGCTGGCTTCCTGAAGGTTGCTGAAGCTATGACATCACAGGGTATCGTATAAAAACTGTGAGAACCCCTAGACATCAATGTTTAGGGGTTCTTTTTTTGTTAAAAGATTTTATAGACCGAGATAGAATGAGTTTAATAGACATCATGATAGACAAGACGGAGGTTCGTTTCTCGCCGCATCACTTGCCTACATAGATAGGAACAAGTGTATATAAATAAGCCACTTTTGTTTTAGCAGGACGAGTGACGTATTCTATGAGGTGAACGCAAGTCAAAATTCGTCCTTGAGAACCTAACGAGTAGGTTATTTGAAAATTACGAGGATATTCACTTTCGGTGAGTGAAAATTATTTCTAATTTTATGAATCCAATTGTCCGATATATTTAATGAAAAACGGATATTTGCGAAGATATTATGGAACCGATAATAATTTGAATAAGCTTATTTCTCATGGAGGAGAATACAATGGGTATTGACATAGACAGGACAACAGGGCGGGCAGATTATTATACTGCATTTGGCCAGACAAATAGTAACACAAAACAGAAACAGACAGTGAGTAAAGATGTAGCGCCAAAGGAAAAAAGAGACAATCAGGTAAATGGGGCAATATTGACAATATCAGCCGGAGGAATGTCAAAATTACAAGATCCGGGGTTGCAGGCAAAAGAGATTGAAGAAAGTGTAATGGCTGCTGAGGAGCAGGAAAAGAATTATTCAGACAAAGAGGACGCAGACAATTCTTTATTTGAATCGATGATGGAACAGTTAGAAGCTTCTAAAGAGGAAAAAGAAGGGTTTAAGGATATTGCAAAGCTGCTTGAAATTGCAAGAAGAATTGCCAGAGGGGATCGTGTACCACCGAAGGATGAGAAGAAACTAATGGAATATAATATTAATCTATATCAGATGGCAAAATCAGCAGCTACTCTGCATGCAAATATGAAACATAAGAAACACAAATCCATGTTTGATGATGAGAAAAAGGCAGATATGAGAGAAAAACTGGATGCCTTAAAGGATTCTTCCGCTTCACAAACAGATGCGTCTCTGGAAGATGAAATGACGGGCGAAGAACAAACCGATACACAGGCTGAATCAGAATAAGTATCTGAAATAACAGATCAGATCAGCAAAGAACAGAAATGAAATGTATAGAACAGATATAACATGAATTTATATAGTATTAGACAAACCAGATGCGACAGCTGTTGCATCTGATTTTATTTCTTTTCTAACATGCACAAATATTGTATACTGTTTTTAGAATGTCTGATAAAGAAGATTATGATGAGGAAAAAGTTATGAGAGAGTGTGACGAGATACGTATTAATAAATATCTTGCTATGTCAGGCGTCTGCTCAAGAAGGGAAGCGGATCGTCTTGTACAGGCAAAAGAAGTATATGTGGATGGAAAACTTGCAGAGAACGGAACAAAAGTTGTGATTGGAATGCCGGTGACTGTATCCGGAAGGCCTGTTATAAACAACCAGAGGAAAATCTATCTTGCATTTCATAAGCCGAGAGGAATTGTGTGCACCAGTGAAACGCGTGAGAAGAATAATTTGATAGATTATTTACATTATCCGGAGAGAATCACTTATTGTGGACGATTGGACAAAGAGTCTGAAGGATTACTGATATTAACAAATGACGGAGAATTGATTAATGACACGATGCGGGCAGCAAATTACCATGAGAAGGAGTACATTGTTTTACTAGATAAAGCAGTCACACGACAGTTTTTACAAAAGATGAGTACGGGTGTTAGACTTGAGGAATTATCAGTTACAACAAGACCTTGCAAGGTAGAGCAGACAGGAGAGTGTGAGTTTAGGATTATACTGACACAAGGGCTGAACAGGCAGATTAGACGAATGTGTGAATGCCTTGGATATAAAGTGGAAAGACTTAAGCGTGTACGAGTCATGAATGTCAGACTTGGTAATTTAAAATGTGGTAAATATAGAGAACTGACTGCACAGGAGCTGAGCGAGATGAAGGCTGCAGTTGAAAATAGTAAATCTACAGAAATGGCAGGGGAAATAAATGACAAGAGAAGCATATAGACAGCTTGCAGATACTATCAATTATCATATGGACAGGTATTACAATCAAGATAGTCCGGAGATTTCAGATTTTGAATATGACCAGTTAATGCAGCAGCTGAAAACTGAAGAAAAGATGCATCCGGAGTGGGTGACAAAAGGTTCTCCATCACAGGTAATTGGTGGAACAGTAAAACGTGAAGCGGGAATCAAAGTGACACATAATGTTCCGATGCTTTCCATAGAGGATGTTTTTACAAAAGAGGATGTTGTCAATTGGGTAAATAAAGTTCAACAGATTCATCTCGCGTGTAGGTTTTCTGTTGAGACAAAGATAGACGGTCTGAGCATGACACTGCGCTATAAAAAAAATGCCAAAACAGATTTACTTGAGCTGCAGCTTGCTGAAACAAGAGGAGACGGACGAATTGGTGAAGATGTTACAGTTAACGCACTGGTTATTCCTGATGTGAAAAGAACACTTTCTTTACCGACGGATTATCTGGAACTGCGTGGTGAGGTGTATATGACACATGCTGAGTTCGAAAGGTTTAATCTGGAGCAGGAACAGCTTGGCAAAAAGATTGCAGCAAATCCACGTAATCTTGCGGCAGGAACCTTGCGACAGTTGGATGCGTCCATTACAAAAAAACGTGGACTTGCAATGTTTGTGTTTAATGTGCAGGAGGGCAGTGCGAAACTTCAGGATGAGCACAGCCAGGGTCTGGATATGCTCCAAGATGCAGGAGTACCGGTTGTTTTTCACAAAGTTTGTACAACTGCAGATGAGGTCCTTGCTGTAATAGATGAAATAGGAAATATGAGAAATGAGCTTTCTTACGATATTGACGGAGTTGTTGTAAAGATTGACCACACTGCATGGAGAAACGAATTTCAGTCCGGAAGTAAATATTCCAGCGGGCATATTGCATATAAATTTCCACCCGAAGAGCGGATAATCGAGATGGATGAAATACTTGTGGATGTAGGAAGAACCGGAAAGCTTACATTTACAGGATGTTTTCATGATCCTGAGACAGGAAAGCCTGCACGACTTTGTGGTACGAGTGTATCTCGTGCAACACTGCATAATCAAGATTATATCAAAGATATGAAAATTGGGATTGGCGGAAAATACAGATTGTTCAAAAGCGGTGAAATCATTCCAAAACTGAATGGATGTGTAGAGGAACCGGCAATGGTTTTTATTGCGCCATCTATATGTCCGGTATGCGGACAAAATCTGATTAGAGAAGAGGATACAGCTGATATCAGGTGTATAAATCCATCCTGTCCAGCGCAGGTAAAGAGAACAATTGCATATTTTACCTCACGCGATGCCATGAATATTATGGGTCTTGGAGATACATTGGTTGAAGCACTTGCTGACGCAGGATATTTAAAATCCTATGCCGATATATATACACTTTATCAATTTCGAGAGGAATTGATTGAAAAGGGATTGATTGGGAAAGAAAAAAATACAGATAAACTGCTTACCCAAATCGAAAAATCCAAAGAAAATGATCCGGTCAGACTTTTGACAGGTCTGGCAATCAGAAATGTTGGAAAATCAACAGCAAGAGAATTATTAAAGCATTATAGCAGCGTATTAGAGCTGCTTCATACGTCTGAAGAGGAACTTACGAGTATTTCAGATATAGGAGAAACAACAGCACATGATATTTACAGCTTTTTTCATACTGATTCGAACATTGTTTTGATTAATCGTCTACAAAGTTATGGTGTAAATATGCTAGTTGTTAAGAATGAAGATGAGTCGGATAAGCTTGCAGGAATGACTATTGTAATTACAGGAACATTGGATACCTATGGAAGAAAAGAAATGGAAGAGCTAATTGCTGCAAACGGGGGTAAAGCTTCAAACAGTGTATCAAAGAAGACGTCACTCTTGATTGCAGGTCAAGCAGCGGGGTCAAAGCTTACAAAAGCACAGGAGCTTGGAGTGAAAGTGGTTAGTGAAGCGGAATTTATCGAGCATTATCTGGAAAGTAATGATAAATGATTGCGATATAGAAAAATGGTAAGAAATAGAGACAAACGGGAATAATTGTATTATAATTTAGTAAAACAGGTCGTTAATAATACAGATGACTTGGTTTGAATAAAAAGAAAAGCAGGGACAAATATGCCGATAAAGGTTCAGGGTGAGTTGCCGGCAAAGGAAATACTTGAAAATGAAAATATATTTGTAATGGATGAGAATCGTTCGATTCATCAGGATGTTCGTCCACTGCAGATTGTTATTTTGAATCTGATGCCACTAAAACAGGAAACTGAGTTGCAGTTATTACGGGCTCTTTCCAATACACCGTTACAGGTGGATGTTACTTTTTTAACTGTTAAGTCTCATGTGTCACTAAATACATCTGCAAATCATTTAAATAAGTTCTATACAACCTATAACGAAATTAAAGACAATAATTATGATGGAATGATTATCACAGGGGCACCGGTGGAGCAGATGGATTATTCGCAGGTTGATTATTGGAATGAACTTTGCATGGTCATGGAGTGGTCAAAGACAAATGTGACTTCCACATTTCATATTTGCTGGGCTGCGCAGGCAGGTCTGTATTATCATTTTGGATTGGAAAAGCAGCTTCTTGAGAAAAAGCTGTTTGGGATATATCCGCATAAGGTTTCTAATCGCAAGGTGCCGCTTGTCAGAGGATTTGATGATTATTTTCTTGCACCGCACAGCAGACATACTACGGTACCGGCTGAGTCTATTCATGCGTGTGACCAGCTTACAGTGTTAGCTGAATCTGAGGAAGCGGGAGTTTTTTTGGCAATAGCCGATTCTGGCAAACAGATATTCGTAATGGGACATCCTGAATATGACAGGATTACGCTGGATAAAGAATATAAGCGGGATCTTGAAAAGGGACTTCCAATAGAGATTCCGTACAATTATTATGAAAATGATGATCCGACGAGAAAACCATTATTACAGTGGCGTTCTCACGCAAACAACTTGTACACGAACTGGTTAAATTATTATGTATACCAGGTAACACCGTTTGACTTAACGAAAATGCACTGAAGATTGAGGGAAAACAGATGGTTACACTAATACTGAATGGTATGCTATTTGTAGCAGCACTTGTTTCCATTTCAAATGGAATCGGATTTAAGGAAAAAAGCAGAGATAGAGTAGCTGCTTCAAAGTATCTGGTACTCTGTCATGTTTATGCAATTTACAGCATAATGAGTATTATTTCGACAGTTGCCAAAAATCAGGTTCTTACATATTTGATTTACAGTCTTATTTGGTTTTTCTGGATAATCATTCTTGCCTATATGATAGATTTTGTTTCATATGTGACAGGGTACAGGAATAAAATGGTTTCACTGTTTATTTCCTTCGTTTATTATATTGGTGTTGGGGGATTTTTCCTAAAGATACTACTGGAAAATCAGAACCCTGTTTTTGCCTGGGGATACATTCCCAGAAATATGTATTTAATTGATTTACTTTTATATATTGTTATGTTGATTGTATATGCTTTTCCGATTATCGTGATGTGTGTAAAATATGCATATCAATGTAAAGCACAAAGAGAAAAGTATTTATTGAAATATTTATGTTTGACATTTATTCCAACATTGCTTGGCGAATTATTAAATTTGTTAGTTCCTCTTTTATTTCATGTTCGTTTGCCGATTTCTCAATTATGCTGTCTGATAGCAATAATAGTGATGAGCCGGCTGCTTCGATATTACCGTAGTATGGTTATTTGTAGAGAAGACTATGCGGAATGGCTTTCGGCAGACAGGACTGACAGCGTGCTGATTTGTGATGCTGAACAGAGAATTATCTTTGTTAATAAACGGGCAGAGATCACAGCCCAGATGATGCGCGAAAGCTTTTCTGATAGAAAACTGGATGAGGTATTCAAAATATCTGAGGAAGCAAAAGCTGAACTTGATAATAGTATGAATCGTAGCACATTTGGTATTGATGCTGTATGGAGCACTTCAGATAGAAAAGTAAATATTGCAGTGCAACGTGTCCGAGATAGATTTGATTGTCCATTTGTAAATATTATAACGATATTGGATTTAGAAGATTCAATGGAAATTCCCACAGAAGAGCAGCGAGATTCTCAGAAGGAAAAAAATGATATTGAAAATGATATTTCAACAGAAACAGCAGCTGCAATTGGAATAACAAGAGATGCGAGAGCCCTGCTTGTTAACGACAGTATTGCAAAAATCAATGTACTGGAGAAAATGATGCAGCCGTACCAAATGCATGTTTCACGTGCCATTGGGGAGAAAACAGCACTTACATGTGTAAAGGAAAAGGTTTATGATGTGATATTTATTGAACATCAGATAGGTCAGCCTGAGGGTTTGGAACTTGCAAAATCAATCAGAGCATTGGATAATGAGTACTATAAAAAGGTGCCTATTATTTTTTGCACTTCGGCAGCAATTAATGATGTATATGAAGAGTTTCTTGATGCAGGCTTCAATGACTATCTCAATATTCCGATTTCTTCTAAACAATTAAATCTTGTTTTGACAAGATGGGTATGGAAAAGATATGAAAAAGAAGATATTGTGCAAAGCGAGGAGCCTGAAGAGTCTGCTGAACATGGAATTTTTGATGAACTTGATGAACTGCTTAAGGACAGTATGGACTTTTACGAGAAAGAGGAGTATCTGTTACTTGGCTTCTGTATAAAGGGAATCAAACAGGGATGCGCAATTGTAGAGGCAACTGAGCTAGAAGAACTGGCAAGGGAGATAGAGAATGCTCTCTTATTTGAGGATTTGGATGTCCTTGAGATAAAATATGAAGAATTGACAACAAAGCTCAAGAAGATATTAATGAAAAAATAAATACAAATTAACATGTTAACAGGGAATCATATCTGTCTGATATGATTCCCTGTTCGCTTTACTCGAGATTTTTATATGCAGTTGAAAGCATCAGCTTAATACGGTTCAACTGATTTACTTCACTTGCTCCTGGATCATAGTCAATAGCTACGATATTGGATTTTGGATAGTTACGGCGGAGTGCTTTAATTACACCCTTTCCAACTACATGGTTTGGAAGACATGCAAATGGCTGCGTACAGACAATATTGCCAACACCGGAATGAATTAATTCTATCATTTCTCCAGTTAAGAACCAGCCTTCCCCAGTCTGGTTCCCAATGGAAACGATGGAAGAAGCGTATTCTGCAAGCTTGTGAATTGGAACGGGAGCAGAAAAATGTTTACTCTCATTTAATGCTTTTGTGGCAGCACCCCGTAAACGATTGATGACAAAAATACCAATGCGGCCAAGAGCGGCACCGGAGCGCTTCGTTCCAAGATGCTCAACTTTATAGAGCTGATTGTAAAAACAGTATTGCATGAAATCAAGCAAATCAGGAACAACAGCTTCTGCACCTTCAGATTCAAGCAAATTGACAAGGTCATTATTGGCAAGCGGAGAAAATTTAACAAGAATCTCACCAACAATACCGACACGTGGTTTTTTGATATCCTTTATTGGCAGGGCATCAAATTCCTGTATGATTTCCTTGCACATTTTATTGTAAGTGTGGAATGTAGGATGTGATCCACTGACAAAATCCTGACATTTTTTAATCCATTTTGCATGCAGTGCATTTGTGGAACCTTCCACAGCTTCATATGGACGCATTCTATAAACGCAGCGCATGAAAATGTCTCCAAATACAGCAGCATAGACACCACGGCAAATCAGGTTGTAATCCAGTTTGAAACCGGGATTCGATTCCAGTCTGGACAGATTAATTGATATAACCGGAATGTGTGGATAACCGGCTTTTTCCAAAGCACGTCTGATAAATCCTACATAATTGGTAGCTCGGCATCCGCCACCTGTTTGAGACATAACAACAGCGAGCTTATCTGTATTGTATTTTCCTGATAATATTGCATCCATAATCTGACCAACAACAATGAGAGAAGGATAACAGGCATCGTTGTTTACATATTTCAAACCAATATCAACAGCGGACTTGTTAGAATTGTCCATAATCACAAGATTGTAACCACATGCCTGAAATGCTTTTTCCACAATATCAAAATGGATTGGCGACATTTGTGGACATAAAATTGTATAGTCTTTTTTCATTTCTTCAGTAAAGATTGCGCGATGATATGCAGTTGAATGAATCTGTGGGGATTCGCCCTTCTTATCTCTGATGCGGATAGCACTCAGAAGAGAACGAATACGAATTCTGGCAGCTCCAAGATTGTTAACCTCGTCAATTTTTAAACAGGTGTATATTTTCCCAGATCCAGTCAAAATATCGTTTACCTGATCTGTTGTAACTGCATCAAGACCGCATCCAAATGAATTTAGCTGGATTAAATCCAGATAGTTTGTTGTTTTTACAAAATTTGCGGCTGCATACAATCTGGAATGATACATCCACTGATCAGACACAATAAGCGGACGTTCACACGGAGAGAGATGAGAAATTGCATCTTCGGTTAATACAGCCAGTCCATAAGAATTAATCATTTCTGGAATTCCATGGTGGATTTCAGGGTCAATATGATAGGGACGTCCAGCCAGTACAATACCGTGTCGTCCTGTCTCACGTAAGTAATTTAGAACAGATTCGCCTTCTCTTCGAATATCGTTTCGGGCATTTTCCATTTCGACCCATCCAGCCTTGACAGCATGAAATACTTCATCAGATGGAAGCTCGTGAAATTCAGCAATCAAGCCCTTTGCAACGATTTCCATAGATGCAAAGGATAAGAAAGGATTACGGAATGTTACAGTTCCCTGACAGATTTCATCCATATTATTTTTAATGTTTTCGCTGTAGGAAGCAACAATTGGACAGTTGTAGTGGTTATTGGCGTCTTCGAATTCCTTCCGTTCATAAAATAGTGCGGGATAAAAAATGAATGGAACACCTTGACGAATTAACCATTCCACATGACCATGTGCGAGCTTTGCGGGATAGCATTCGGATTCACTTGGAATTGACTCAATTCCAAGCTCATAAATCTTATGCGTGGAACTTGGTGATAATATAACCTGATAGCCAAGCTTTGTAAAAAAAGTAAACCAGAAAGGATAGTTCTCATACATATTGAGAACTCTTGGAATTCCAACTTGTCCACGCTTTGCTTCTGGTAATGGAAGCGGCTCATAGCCAAATACGCGGTGCTCTTTGTATTCAAACATATTTGGAATATGCTGCTCATTTTTAACTTTTCCAAGACCGCGTTCACAGCGATTTCCTGAAATATACTGACGTCCACCGGTGAATTTGTTAATCGTCAAACGGCAGCTGTTTGTACAGCCTTTACATTTAGCCATACTTGTTGTAAATTCAAGCGCATTGATTTTTTCGATAGGAAGCATAGTTGTTTCATGAGAATCTGTATATCGTTCTCTTGCAATCAAAGCGGCACCAAAAGCGCCCATAATACCTGCTATATCCGGTCGTATTGCTTGACAGTCAGCAATTTTCTCAAAGCTTCGCAAAACAGCATCATTATAAAATGTTCCACCCTGTACAACAATTTTGCTGCCAAGTGCAGAAGCATCAGAGACTTTGATAACTTTGAATAATGCATTTTTAATTACGGAATATGCAAGTCCGGCAGAAATATCAGAGACATCTGCACCTTCTTTTTGTGCCTGCTTAACTTTTGAATTCATAAATACAGTGCAGCGAGTACCAAGATCAATAGGATGCTCGGCAAACAAAGCAGCTTTTGCAAAATCAGTTACTGAGTAGTTCAAGGACTTTGCAAAGGTTTCTATAAAAGAGCCGCAGCCGGAAGAACAGGCTTCGTTAAGCTGAACACTGTCAACTGTATGATTCTTGATTTTGATACATTTCATATCCTGACCACCAATATCAAGAATACAGTCAACTGCCGGTTCAAAAAATGCAGCAGCGTAATAATGTGCAACTGTCTCTACTTCACCATCATCCAGTAACAGTGCAGCCTTAATCAAAGCCTCGCCATATCCGGTAGAGCAGGAATGTACAATTCTGGCGTGTGATGGCAGCAATGAGTAGATTTCTTTAATTGCCCGTATTGTTGTTGCAAGTGGACTGCCGTTGTTATTGCTGTAAAAGGAATAGAGCAGAGAGCCATCCTCACTCACAAGTGCGGCCTTTGTTGTTGTTGAACCGGCATCAATTCCGAGGTAACAGTTTCCTTCATAGTCTGCAAGCTCTGCGGTAGATACACAGTGAGCATTATGACGTTTTCGGAATTCTTTGTAGTCTTCTTTTGAAGAAAATAGCGGTTCCATACGTGCTACTTCAAATTCCATTTTGATATTACCTGACAGCTTATAGACCATATCCTGAAGAGAAATTTCATTGTCTTCATGGTAGTTCATCGCTGATCCGGTAGCAGCAAAAAGATGAGAGTGTTCTGGCGCGATGGTATGTTCTTCATCTAACTGCAGAGTGCGGACAAACGCTTCCTTTAGCTCAGAGAGAAAATGAAGCGGTCCACCAAGAAAGGCAACATGTCCGCGAATCGGTTTCCCACAGGCAAGTCCACTGATGGTCTGGTTGACAACAGCCTGAAAAATAGATGCTGCCAGATCCTCTTTGGTAGCACCTTCATTAATCAAAGGCTGAATATCTGATTTTGCAAACACACCACAGCGTGCAGCAATTGTATATAGGGATTGATAGCTTTTTGCATATTCATTTAATCCACCGGCGTCTGTTTGGAGAAGCGAGGCCATTTGGTCAATAAATGAGCCTGTGCCACCGGCACAGATTCCGTTCATTCGCTGTTCAACATTTCCGCCTTCAAAATAAATGATTTTTGCGTCTTCTCCACCAAGCTCAATTGCTACATCTGTATTGCTTTCATAGTCCTGCAGAGCGGTAGAAACAGCAATAACTTCCTGCACAAATGGAACCTGAAGGTGATTTGCAAGTGTTAATCCACCGGAACCGGTAATCATTGGATGAACGGTAAGATTTCCGAGCTTTTGAAATGCAGCTTCCAGAAGCGATTTTAATGTTTCCTGTATATTTGCATAATGGCGCTCATATTCTGCGAATAATATATTGTTTGAGTGATCTAAAACTGCGATTTTGACAGTTGTGGAACCGATGTCAATTCCAAGTTTGTATAGTTTTTGAATGTCTGACATATGGACACCCTTTCTTCTTATTATTAAGTAGTAACATATTGATAATCAAAATACATTATACGACATGGATTTACAAAGTGCAACGTCATATCTGCGGCAAAAAATGAAATAATTCAAATTCATTAAAAAAGCATAAACAAATGAAATTTTAGGAAGAACGGTTTACTTTTAACATTCAGAATGATAAACTTTACGTTGTAATTATTTTCTGATTTTGGAAAAAAATTAGATTTGTAACAGTTTATGATAAAGGAGCTTATGTATGAATAGTTTATTGAACAAGATGGAAAAGAGATTTGGTAAGTATGCCATTCATAATCTGTCATTGTATATTATTATCGGATATGTAATTGGCTATATTCTGATGTTGACAGGATCGATGGAATTTATCAGCTTGAATCCAGATAAAATATTGCATGGTGAGGTATGGAGAATTGTAACTTGGATTTTAGTTCCACCGTCTCGTCTTGATATTTTTACAATTATTATGTTGTTTTTCTATTATTCAATTGGAAATTCGCTTGAAAAGACATGGGGAGCATTTCGCTATAATGTATACATCCTTTCGGGAATATTATTTACTATAATTGGCGCGTTTGTTCTTTATGCAGGCTTTATGGCTCTTGGTAATTTCCTTTCTGCGGGAGTAGGAATCTATGTGAGCAGTGCTTTCAGTACTTACTATATCAATTTGTCGATATTTCTTGCTTTTGCTGCTTGTTATCCGAATATGCAGGTCCTTCTGTACTTTATTATTCCGATTAAAATTAAGTGGCTGGCTTATCTTGATGCAGCGCTTCTTTTGTACAGCTTCTTTATGGGAAATGCTGCTACCAGAGTTGCAATAGTAGCGTCTCTTTTGAATTTCATTCTGTTTTTCCTCGGAACAAGAAATTTGAAGCGTATTACACCAAAGGAAGTACACAGACGGCAGGTATATAAGCAGCAGGTAAACCAGGCGGTCGGAATAACAAAACATAAATGTGCTGTTTGCGGTCGAACAGAGCTTGACGGTGATAATCTGGAATTCCGTTTTTGCTCTAAATGTAATGGTAATTATGAATATTGCCAGGACCATTTGTTTACACATGAGCATATTCATTGAGAAAGCGATTTTATGTTTGACCTGTTGAAATAATTGATTTTATTGTAAAGGATTGGGCAGTAATATGAAAGATGAACAGACATTTAGAAAATTGATGATACAGGTGCGTGCGCTTGCCAAAAAGCAGGAAGAATGTATTTCGAAAGAAAAAATCGGCGAACTTTTCTGCGATATGGAGCTGACTGAAGAACAGCTGGAACACGTTTTTCAGTATCTGCTTGAGGAAAAGGTCACGATTGTTGATGATGAGAAAGCCTATGAGGATTATTTGCAGTCTATGGAATTAGCAGATGAAAAGACGAAGCAGTCAGCTGTGGATTCTGCATACTTAAAAATGTATTTGGATGAACTGGAAGAACTTGAAAAAATTGACCGGACTGAGCGTCTGAAACGTGTTGCAAATGCACTGGCTGCAAAGGATTCTATAATGCAGGTGCTTCCGACCTTGTATCTTCGTGAAGTTGTTGATATCGCAAGGCTGTATGCTGGTCAGGGTGTTGTGTTGGAAGACTTAATTGGAGAAGGAAATGTTGCACTTCTTCTTGGCGCCAAAATGGCAGACTGCTGTGAGAGCGAAGCGGAAGTAGAAGAGCTGCTGATTAAAATGGTTATGGATGCAATGGAGGCATTAATTCTTGAGAAATCCACAGATGATAATCTGAACATGCAGGTTCTTGAAAGGGTAAACAATCTGAATGAAAAGGCGGAGGAACTTGCAGAAGAACTCGGACGAAAGGTGACTTCTGCTGAACTTGTTAAGGAACTGGATATGGATCAGGATGAGCTTGAGAAGACAATTCAGCTATCTGGAGACACTATTGAATTCATAGAACACATAGAAAGCGAAAATTGATTATTATCAGGTAATCGTGTAGAACTATATAGCAGAGAGGTTTAGGTATGAAAAATGCAGCGCTTGTGCTGGAAGGCGGAGCAAATCTTGGCGTTTTTACTTCCGGAGCAGTAGATTTTTTAATGAAGAAAAACATGTATTTCCCATATGTTGTAGGTGTTTCCTGCGGAGCCTGTAATGCAGTTGATTATGTTTCAAAACAGATGGGCAGAACAAAGGACTGCATGATTATTAAAGAAAAGGCATATAAAACGATTACGCTTAAGGGGATTATTAAGAATAAGAGCCTGTTTGATATGGATATGGTTTTTGATAAGTTTCCTAATCAATACTTCCCATTTGATTATGAAACGTATTTTGCCAGTAATATGAAAAGCGAATTTGTAGTAACAAATTGTCTGAATGGCAGAGCAGAGTATATGAGTGAGAAAAAGGATGGGAAGCGTTTGATGAATATATGCAGAGCCTCAAGCAGCCTGCCACTCGTTTCACCTGTTGTGTGGCTTGACAGTATTCCATATCTGGATGGGGGAATGGCGGATTCGATTCCAATTGTACATGCCTTGGAGCTTGGCTACAAGAAAAATGTTATTATTTCCACAAAAGAAAAGGGATATCGAAAAAAACATGTTTACGAACAGGAAGCACTCGCAAGTGTTGTTTATAAAAACTATCCTTTTTTAGTCAGAGCAATCAAGCGTCGTCCACAAATGTATAATCGAACGATGGATTTGATAGATGATTTGGAGAGAAGAGGACATGTGTTTGTGCTTAGACCAAATGGTATGCATATTGCACATGCGGAACGTGATATGGAAAAACTGCAAGCGTTTTATGAATTGGGATATGATACAATGGAAATGCAGTTTGAAAAGATGATGGATTATCTGAAATAGGAGACAGAGAGAATGAGACTTGAGGAATTAAAAGAATATGAAGTGATAAAAAAAAGAGATGTGAAGGATTTGAATTCAGAAGGGTATCTGCTTAAGCATAAGAAATCCGGTGCAAGAATTTTGCTTTTGTCAAATGATGATGAGAATAAGGTGTTTTCTATTGGATTTCGTACTCCGCCATATGACAGTACGGGATTGCCACATATTTTAGAGCATTCTGTATTATGTGGTTCAAAGAAGTTTCCTGCAAAGGATCCTTTTGTTGAACTAGTAAAGGGCTCATTGAATACTTTCTTAAATGCCATGACCTATCCAGATAAAACAGTATATCCGGTAGCCAGCTGCAATGATAAGGATTTTCAGAATCTGATGCATGTATATTTGGATGCGGTTTTTTATCCTAATATATATGAGAGAGAACAGATTTTTAAACAAGAGGGCTGGCATTATGAGCTGGAGGATAAATCAGGTGATATCACTGTGAATGGAGTTGTGTATAACGAGATGAAGGGAGCTTTCTCTTCACCGGATGATATGCTTGATCGGGAAGTATTCAATACATTGTTTCCTGACACAGCATATTCTTTTGAATCAGGCGGAGATCCCGATGTGATTCCAACTTTGACCTATGAGAAATTTTTGGAATTTCACAGAAAATACTATCATCCGTCAAATAGTTACATTTATTTGTATGGAGATATGGATATGGTTGAAAAGCTTACGTTTCTTGACCGTGAATATCTGTCTGAATTTGATCAATTGGAAATAGATTCTGCAATTGCGTTTCAAAAACCTTTTTTAGAGCCAATTAGAAAAGTAAAGAAGTATTCCATTACAAATGAAGAGACTGAGAAAGATAATACGTATCTTTCCTATAATGCTGTTATTGGTACTAATCTTGATAAGGAACTGTATGTTGCTTTTCAGATTATTGAGTATGCCCTGCTGCTTGCACCGGGTGCAGTGTTAAAGCAGACACTTTTAGACAGGAAACTTGGAAAGGATATTCAGAGTACGTATGAGAATGGAATATACCAGCCATATTTTTCTGTAATTTCCAAGAATGCCAATACAGAGCAGCTCGATGAATTTCTGAAGACAATTCAGGAAGTTCTGCATCAGACTGTAAAGAAGGGAATTGATAGAAAAGCATTGCTTGCAGGCATTAATTACTATGAGTTTAAATATCGTGAGGCAGATTTTGGTTCCTATCCAAAGGGGCTGATGTATGGTTTACAGGCATTCGACAGCTGGCTATATGACGAAAATGAACCATTCATGCATATAGAAGCAAATGAGACATTTTCGCTTCTGCGTAATAAAGTGGAAACTGGATATTTTGAGAAACTGATTGAACAGTATCTTTTAAACAATACGCATGCTTCTATCGTTATTGTAGAACCGGAGCGTGGTTTGACCGCAAAGTTGGATCGTGAGCAGGCCGATAGAATGCAGAAGTTAAAGGCTTCTTTATCCGAAAAACAGATAGAGCAACTTGTAGAAGATACAAAGGCGTTAATTGCATATCAGGAAGAGCCAAGTACAAAAGAGGAGCTGCTTTCTATTCCACTTTTGCATATTTCAGATATCAAGAAAGAGGCACAGCCATATTCGTATACAGAGCATAAGCTTGACGGTACAACAATTTTGACACACGATGTTTTTACAAATGGAATTGGTTATCTGCGTCTTGTTTTTGATACAAAGGAGCTGTCAACAGAACTCATACCGTATATTGGAATCTTAAAAAATGTGCTTGGTTTTGTCAGCACAGAGCATTATTCCTATGCGGATTTGTTTAACGAAATTAATCAGAATTCAGGTGGAATTACAATGGGTGCTTCCACGTATATAGAGGCAAATCAGCCTGAAAATTACAGAACAATGTTTGAAGTTAAAGCAAGAGTACTGTTTGATAAGCTCCCATTTGCTTTTGAAATGATACGTGAAATTTTGTTTTCGTCTGATTTTTCTGATGAAAAACGTTTGAAAGAAATAATATCCATGCTAAAATCCAGAATGCAGACGAGTATGACAAATTCGGGACATTCAACAGCAGCTTTACGTGCGATGTCGTATTGCTCCAAAACTGCAGCCATTGCTGAACAGACAGGCGGACTGTCTTTCTATCGTCTGGTTGAACATTTGGAGGCTCATTTTGAGGAAGAAAAGAGAACCTTTGTACAGAATCTGCAGACTTGTATGCAGTCGATTTTCAGAGAAGAAAATCTTCTGGTAGACTACACGGCAGCAAAAGAAGAGTATACATGTCTGGAAAAGGAAGTGGCAGCATTGAAACCACTGTTGTACAAATCAGAGATACATGTGACAGAAGGTAAATCAATTCATAAAAAAAAGAACGAAGGTTTTAAGACTGCAGCTAAAGTACAATATGTTGCAATCGCAGGAAATTATCGAAGCACTGGTCTGCCTTATACCGGTGCTCTGAAAGTACTGAAGGTGATTCTTGGATATGATTACCTTTGGAATAATGTCAGAGTGAAGGGTGGCGCTTATGGATGTATGAATTCATTTTCCAGATTAGGCGAAGCATATTTTGTTTCATACAGAGATCCCAATCTGGAAAAAACACTTCAGACTTACAGGAAAGCCGCTGCATATTTGAGACAGTTCCATGCTGATGAACGTGATATGACAAAATACATTATAGGAGCAATCAGTGATTTGGATACTCCTTTGACACCTTCTGCAAAGGGAGCAAGAGCACTGGCAGCATATTTATCAAAAGACACCTATGAGGATTTACAAAAAGAACGTGATGATGTGCTGCATACGACCTGTGGCGACATTCAAAAACTAGCTGAATATGTAGATGCAGTCGTTTCACAGAATCTGCTTTGCGTGCTCGGCAGCGAAGAGAAGATTGAGGCACAGAAACAATTGTTTGATACAGTCGAGAACTTGTTTCGTGAATAATACTTAAGGGGGAAGCATATGAAAAAGAGATTATTAACAGGATTTACAGTTTCTATTGTAGCGGCTTTATTGTTAGCAGGTTGTGGAAGCTATTCGGATAAAGCAGCCACAACAGAAGAGGTAGCATCAGCAGATGATTATTCTGATGATGTTTATGCCTATGCGGAATCTTCTCAAATGATGGATAACTCTGCTGAAAGCAGTACTGATGCTGGATCGTTAGAAGAGAGTTTGGTAAATGAGAACAGAAAACTGATTAAGTCAGTGAACATGAATGTCGAAACAGAAGAGTTTGATAATCTTCTAACAAACGTTGAACAACGAATTACAGCACTTGGTGGATATGCAGAAACAAAAGAAATTAACGGAAACGGCAGCTACTATAGTGATGAGGACGACTATTGGTCAGGAAACCGTTCGGCATATATTGTTGCCAGAATACCTTCCAATAAACTTGATCAGTTTGTTAATACAGTAACGGAACAGTCCAATGTTATTAATAAGCAGGAGTCGGTTGATGATGTGACATTACAATATGTTGATGTGGAGTCACACAGAGATTCGTTGAAGGTTGAGCAGGAACGCTTGAATGAGCTGCTTGGAGAGGCTGATAATTTAGAGTCTATAATAGCACTGGAGGAGCGTTTGACCGAAGTCAGATATGAATTGGAAAATTTCGAATCACAGCTGCGAACAATGGATAATCAAGTTGATTACAGCACGGTGACATTGAATATCAGTGAAGTGGAAAGATACACGCCACCGGTTGAAAAATCTGCATGGAACAGGATGAGTACCGGATTTGCAGAGAGCATGTACAATGTTGGAAATGGATTGCAGAATTTTGCGATTGGCTTTGTAATTGCACTTCCATATCTGCTTATATTTGCCATATTGATTGCAATTGTAGCAGGTATTGTGATTTTGATTGTGAAAGCATCTGAAAAAAGTTATAAAAAGAAAATAAACAAGCCTGTTTCCAGCCAACCGGCGGGAGGAGAGAACAGCAATGACAAAGGAACAGTATAAAGCAGGGTTTGTCACGTTGATAGGACGTCCCAATGTTGGAAAGTCTACACTAATGAACAGATTGATCGGGCAAAAGATTGCTATAACATCAAATAAGCCGCAGACAACGCGAAACCGAATTCAAACTGTTTATACAAGCGATAGAGGGCAGATCGTTTTTCTTGATACACCAGGTATTCACAAAGCCAAAAACAGGCTTGGTAATTATATGGTAAATATCGCACAGAAAACATTGAATGAAGTAGATGTTGTTCTGTGGCTTGTAGAAGCGTCTACTTTTATTGGACAGGGAGATAAGCATATTGCTGAACAGCTAAAAAACTGCAGGTCACCATTGATACTTGTAATTAATAAGTCTGATATGGTAAAACATGAGCAGCTGCTCGCCATTATTGACGCATATAAGGATTTATGTAACTTCTCGGAGATCATACCGGTTTCAGCACTGAAGGGCGATCATACGGATACACTGATTTCTTTGATCCTGGACTATCTTCCATATGGAGAGCCATTTTATGATGAGGATACGATTACTGATCAGCCGGAACGCCAGATAGTATCAGAACTGATTCGGGAAAAGGCACTGAAATGTCTGGATGACGAGATTCCGCATGGTATTGCAGTTATGATAGAGAGTATGAAATACAGGCAGAAAATTGTTGATATCGAAGCGGTGATAGTTTGCGAACGGGATTCTCATAAAGGCATTATTATCGGAAAACAGGGTGTAATGCTGAAGAAGATTGGCAGTGCAGCCAGATATGAGATAGAGAGATTGTTGGAAATGCAGGTGAATCTGAAACTCTGGGTCAAGGTAAAAAAAGACTGGAGAGACAGTGATTTGTTACTGAAAAATTTTGGGTATGATGCCAAGGATGCAAAGTAGTCATTTTTTCCTATATGTAACAGCATGTATTTTATGTATTTGTTTATCCTATACAGTAAGGATTGCTATGAAGGAAAACATAATATTGAAATACATGCAGATGGGAGAAACAGAATGGACAGACTGGACATGCAGGATGGGTGGAAAAATTTTGAAAAAACAGGACAAATTGCGGCATATTTGCAATATAAAAATTCTTTTGATGCTATAAAAGAATCGGAACAAAAGAATGCAGAGTGCCGTCAGGCGGGAGATGCAGAATGTGAGAGATTTTGTTTTGGTGACGGGAATGGTTCTGGAAACGGGACCTGTAAATGATTATGACAGAAGACTCGTAATCCTGACAAAAGAGAGAGGAAAGATTACTGCTTTTGCAAAAGGAGCAAGACGCCCGAACAGCAGAATGATGGCAGGAACAAATCCTTTCTCTTTTGGTACGTTTAAGCTGTATGAGGGAAAAACAGCCTACAACATTATTGATGTTGAAATCAGTCATTATTTTGAAGAACTAAGAACAGATTTTGAAGGTGCCTATCTTGGAATGTATTTTTTGGAATATGCTTCTTATTATTCGAGAGAGAATAATGATGAGGTACAGATGTTAAAACTCCTTTTCCAATCGATACGTGCGATTATTAAGCCTTCGATTGATAATCGTCTTGTACGTGCTGTTTATGAGATGAAAGCTCTTGTTGTAAATGGTGAATTTCCGGGTATCCCAACTGATAAAGTACTGAGCGATGCAGCAGTATATGCGATTGACTTTATTGTAAACACGCCTGTAGAACATCTGTATACGTTTTCAGTGACAGACAAGGTTCTTTCTGAATTGCAGGAGCTGTCAGACCAATACAGAAGACGATACATAGACAGAAATTTTAAAAGTCTGGAAATGGTTGAAAATTGTATGTTGAAAATATAAAGCAGGTTGGGTATAATAACAAAGTGTGCAGATGCAGCGCATTTGTAACGTTGCTCGTTTCAATGCAGGAAAGTAATATACATCAGCAGGAAAGGATGGGGGATATACCGATGCGAAAATGGATAACTTTTTTTATGACAGTTGTCTGTACCGGTATTTTTTTGTGCGGTTGTGGCTCAAATATGGTTGATTTGAGTGAAACGACAGTGCTTGTTGAGAAGAGCGGTAAAGTTACGGATGCAATTGTAGAGAGCTTTGATAAAGGCTATTATAATTCAGATGAATTAAAGAAAATGGTGGAAGAGGAAATTTCTTCCTATGGAAAGCTTTCCGGCTCGAGCGAAAATGCTAAGCTTACTGAATTTAAAATTGAAGAGGGAACAGCAAAGGTATATATTGAATTTGCATCAGCTGCGGATTATGCAAGTTTTAACGGAGTATCCTTCTTTTTTGGGACAATCAGTGAGGCATATGATAATGGCTATGATTTGGATGTGACATTAAAGAGCAGTACAAGTAATGAAACGATTGGAAAAGATGAACTGATGGAAATGGGAAAGAATCATATTCTGATAGCCAGTGAACCAATCAAAATTCAAACTTACAGTAATATTTTATATTCTACAGCTAATGTGGATATTCTCGATGATAAGCAGGCAAGAATATCTGATGAATCAGAGGGTCTTGCATACATCATTTTAAAATAATGCAATGCGATAAGAAATCATAAAGAAAATACAATAATGGAAAGGCTTGGTAAGAAATATGGAAAAGACAATGGAGAAGATTGTAGCTCTGGCAAAATCGAGAGGATTTGTATATCCTGGTTCAGAGATATACGGAGGTCTTGCTAACACATGGGATTTTGGAAATCTTGGTGTGGAATTGAAGAATAATATTAAAAAGGCATGGTGGCAGAAATTTGTAATGGAAAGTCCATACAATGTAGGTGTAGACTGTGCAATATTGATGAATCCACAGACTTGGGTTGCATCAGGACATCTTGGCAGCTTTTCTGATCCATTGATGGATTGCAGGGAATGTCATGAGCGTTTTCGTGCAGATAAGATTATTGAAGATTTTGTTTCTGAAAAGGGAATAAAACTGGAAAGTGCTGTTGATGGCTGGACTCAGGAGCAAATGAAGAATTTTATTGAAGAAAACAATATAGCCTGTCCTTCCTGCGGAAAGCATAACTTTACCGACATTAGACAGTTTAATCTGATGTTCAAGACATTTCAAGGTGTAACCGAGGATGCAAAAAACACTGTTTATTTAAGACCCGAAACAGCTCAGGGTATTTTTGTTAATTTTAAAAATGTACAGAGAACATCCAGAAAGAAAATTCCATTTGGTATCTGTCAGGTAGGAAAGTCGTTTAGAAATGAGATTACACCAGGAAATTTCATTTTCCGTGTAAGAGAGTTTGAACAAATGGAAATGGAATTTTTCTGTGAACCGGATACAGATTTGGAATGGTTTGCATATTGGAAGCAGTATTGCATTGATTTCCTGAAATCTCTCGGTATGAAAGAAGAGGAAATGCGTGTCAGAGATCATGATCAGGAGGAGCTTTCTTTCTATTCGAAAGCAACTTCGGATATTGAATTTATGTTTCCATTTGGCTGGGGTGAGTTATGGGGTATCGCAGATCGTACCGATTATGACTTGACACAGCACCAGAATGTGTCAGGAGAAGATTTGACATACTTTGATGATGAAAAGCGCCTTAAGTATGTTCCATTTGTTATTGAACCGTCTCTTGGTGTAGAGAGGTTATTTCTTGCTGTACTTTGCGGTGCGTATGATGAGGAAGAAATTGGTGAGGGTGATGTCAGAACTGTTCTTCATTTTCATCCAGCACTTGCACCTGTTAAGATTGGTGTCCTTCCATTGTCAAAGAAATTGAATGAGGGCGCAGAAAAGGTTTTTGCCGAGCTTTCAAAGAAATATAACTGTGAGTTTGATGATCGCGGAAATATTGGTAAGAGATATCGCAGACTTGATGAGATTGGAACTCCATTCTGTGTTACATATGACTTTGATTCTGAGACTGATGGCGCAGTAACTGTACGTGACAGAGATACAATGGAGCAGGAAAGAATTAAGATTGAAGATCTTGGAAAGTATTTTGAAGAGAAGTTTACATTCTGATAGACAAACATTTCCAGATATGATAGAATTATATATGCGGATATTTTAGCTAAGTGTACAGAATCATCTGTACGCCACATAAAGACATTTGTCTAAAAATGACAGCTGAGGAAAACCATATATGATTGTATCGCAAACAATGACGTTTGAGAAGAATAAAGCATATAAAGCCAAAGAGACCAAGGGGTACTTTGGCTTTCTTTATGCTTTTTTGGTTTTCAGCAAAAAGGGAGGAAATGAGAATGAGTAAATGGGTGTACCTATTTAGTGAAGGGAATGCGGAC
>CAZOHM010000036.1:0-24260 GCA_964579795.1 uncultured Lachnospiraceae bacterium
TGCAATTCATTCAAAAAATAACAGTTTAGTCTTGACTTTTAATAGTTAGACTTTCCTCATCGGCGTACCACAGATATGCATCTTCGAATTTTTCAAAAGGTGAACCTGCAATTGCATCAGCAACCGTTCCGTGAAACACTGTTTCACCCTTTTTCAAAATCAGGATTTCATCACATAATGCTTCAACCTCATCCATAAAATGTGATGTCAAAATTAATGTCAATCCTTTTTCCTTTAAATGAATCAGTGTCTTCCAGACTTCCCGTCTGGCATGTGCATCCAGTCCTGTAGTCAATTCATCAAGAAAAACTACCTCTGGATTTGGAATCAGAGCAAGGACGATAAACAGACGCTGTCTCTCTCCACCGGAAAGATCCTTTACCATTTGCTTTTCCCTGTCACTAATTCCAAACTGTTTTAAAAGCGTTCTCCAGTCTGCTACATTTTTATAGATGGATGCCGTTTCCTCACACAATTCATCAACCCTGATTTCCCGTTGATAATTTGCCTCCTGAAACTGAACACCAACTCGTTGAAACAGTCTGCTTCTGTCTTTTACCGGATCCAGTCCGAGTATTTCAATCTCTCCGCTGTCTCGTTTTCTTGTTCCCAGAATACATTCAATACTTGTACTCTTTCCTGCACCGTTTGCTCCTAGCAGCCCCAGTACACATCCTTTCTTTAAAGAAAAGCTTAGATTGTTTAATACCTTCTTTTCATTATACGATTTTGAGAGCTGCACAACTTTTACGATTTCGTTCATTTTTTTCCTCCTTTTCTCGTCTGCAGTCCCTATCATATCGAATATGAAAATTATTTACTCGACTTTTTTTGCTATCCTAACCTTTTACCGCCCCACTTGTCATTCCACTGATAATATACTTCTGCATAAAGATAAAAATCAGTGCAACCGGAATAATTGTTACAACAGCAAACGCTGTCAAATAGCTCCATTTTGTACCATACTGTCCCATAAAGTTAAAGATGCCTGCTGTAATTGGTCTTTTTCCCTGATCCAGAATAAATGTCATGCCATATGCCAGATCTCCCCATGCATATAGGAATGAAAAAATACCACACACCATAACGCCCGGTTTCGCAATTGGAATCAGCACCTTCACAAATGCAGAAAACCTTGTACAGCCATCAATGTATGCTGCTTCCTCCAGTTCCGTTGGAATAGAAGCAAAATAGTTTTTAAGTATCAGAATGGAAAACGGAATTCCTATTGTAGCATCTGCAAGAATTGCAGCCACAAAAGTATTGTATAAATGCATATTTCTAAACATGATAAACAATGGCGTCAGCAGTACAGAAACCGGCAGCATCTGTGTTACCAGAAAGAATAATATCAGAAAGTGTTTCCCTTTAAAATGATACTTTGCAATTCCGTAAGATGCAGGTACTGCAAGCAAAATCGCAATCACCATTGCTCCTACAGCGATACATAAGCTGTTTGCGAATGAGTGAAACATATTAAAATCTCCTACTTCCAGCTGAGCCTGGTATGACTTCAAATTCAAAATCTGTGGCCAGAACGTAGGCGGTATCTGAAATATTTCCTTTTCTGTTTTTAAAGAGGTCACTACAATCCAGTAAAGCGGAAACAGTAGTATGCATAATAGCAAAATTGCTATAACACAGTAAACAATATTTTTCTTTCCACTCATTTTTTCTTCTCCACTCATTGTGCATCCTCCTCTGTATATACATATTTCAAATACAACAGGCTGATAATCAGCAGAACAACAAATAGAATGTTCGCGACTGCTGCACCCTTGCTGTATTTAAACATTTCAAATGACAGCTTATATGAATAGGTCGAAAGCATATGCGTCGAATTAACCGGTCCACCACTCGTCATTACATAAACAAGATCATAGACCTTAAAGGTATATATAAACCCAAGAATCAATACCGATTCAATTGTCGGCTTTAATAATGGAAGTGTGATTTTCAAAAAAGACTGCAGCTTTCCGGCTCCATCTATAGATGCACTTTCATACAACTCCGTTGGTATTGTTGTAAGACCTGTTGCAATCAAAATCATATTAAACGGTATTCCAATCCATATATTCGCAAAGATTACTGCACCCATTGCAGTTTTTGTATTTGTCAGCCAGTCTACATTTTGTGAGATGATTCCTACTGCACGTAACAGGTAATTAATAATGCCAACATCTGTTCCAAACATGAACTTGAAAATCAGAGCGGTCACTGTAATGGGAATCATCCATGGCATCATCAATAAACCTCTGACTGGTTTTGAAATACGAAAATTTCTGTTAAAGAACAGGGCGAGTGCAAAACCGATTATAAACTGGAAAACAAGACAGGAAACTGTAAAAATGAATGTATTCCAAAGAGAAGTAAGCAGAACATCGTCCTGCGTAAACAGCTCAATATAATTTTGCAATCCAACAAAAGGCTTTACCTGTGATTTTAATGTTTTCACCGTGACATCCTGAAAGCTCAGCATAAAATTGCTTATAATTGGATATCCGACAAAAAAAAGCATATATAGGAAAGCCGGCAAAGCAAACAGCATGCCTATATTGTCATACCTGAAAAACTGTTTTATCCTTTTCATTGTTACCTCCATTTCTATTTGCGAGATACCGTCAGTGTTCTATATCACGCCTATCCCATACCGGTTACGCAAATCGGGCAGGCCGCACAAAACAGCTTGTACTTCCTGCCCGGTATAAGTAAGGTTTATAATAATAAACCTTGCATTTCTTTTACTACTACTTTCCTAGTATTCCGTCAATTGTTGCCTGTGCCTTTGTCGCAGCATCCTCCGGCGAACTTGCTCCGGTAATTACTTCATTGAATGCAAGTGAAATTGCATCTGAAATATCAGGCCACTCCGGAAGCGGTCCTCTTGCATTTGCATACTGCATTTCTTCTACAAACGCTTCATAAACCGGATCCCCTGCAAACTGTCCTTCTGCAATTGTTGAATCTGAAGAAATATATCCCATAGCGTTCATCATGAATAAGCACTGTTCCTCTGCTGTTGCATATTTCAAGAACTCAATGGCAGCGTCTTCATTTCCGCCTGCGATTACAGCATAGTTTTCTCCACCAAGTCCTGATGCCTGCTGCTTATCCATTGGAATCGGTGCAACGTTCCAATTCAAATCAGGTACCTCTTCACGCATTGTAGGAACCTGCCATGTACCGTTTATCATCATAGCCAGATTTCCTGAAATGAACTGATTCATTGTATCACCCTGTGTCCAGTTAATGGCTTCCTTTGTCATGGCGCCTTCATCAACAAGACTCTTGACTGTACTTAATGCCTTGATTCCACCTTCTGAATTGATTTCATAGGAGGTTGCTCCTGTTGACCAAACCCAAGGCAGAAAATTGAATGTACCCTCTTCATTCTGCAGACTGCAGTGTGCAAAACCAGATACAGTGTCTGTTGTACATGCCTTTGCGGTATCAAGCAGCTCATCCCATGTCTTTGGAACCTCTTTGCCTGCTGCCTTCAGCATATCCTCATTATAGAAAAGTAACAGACAATTGCTTCCAAATGGCACACCATAAAGCTTTCCATCAAGTGTACAGGAGTTTACCGGACCCGGATAATAATTGCTGACATCGAACTTATCTGTAATATCTGCAAAGATACCCATAGCTGCATATGCAGCATGATCAGGATTATCAAGAATTACGATATCCGGAAGTTCATCAGCCGATGCACCTATAGAAAGCTGCTTCTTAAAATCAGCGAATGGAACGTATTTTGCTTCAACTTTAACATTTGTCTGTGATTCATTATACTTTTGAATTAATGTATCCAATGCTTTTTGATGTCCTTCTGTTTCCCAATAGTACCAAATAGTCACATCACCGGATGCTGTCGATTCTGATTCTGCCGCCTGGGATTCTTCTACCTGGGCTGTGTCTGCCTCTGTTGTTTGAGTTGTCTCTTTCTCTGTGGCCGGTTCTGTTGTTGCAGCTGTCTGTGTCTGTCCACATCCAGCCAGTAATACAGCAACCATTGATGTTATTGCTGCGAGTGCAATTAACTTCTTCATTTTGTTCCTCCTATTCTGCTCTATCATTGCAAACACCATTGTTTGCATCCTTATCGTATAAAATAATTCTCATACAAAAAATGGTGTGATTCTAAAAAAGGTTGAAAAAACTAACACTATTTATTCGTTCTACGATAATCTGCCGGAAGCTGTCCTGTTGTTTCCTTAAATACTCTGCTGAAATATTTTGCATCTGCATATCCGACCTTGTCTGCAATCTCATAAACCTTCATTTGTGTACCAAGCAAAAGTTCCTTTGCCTTTTTCATTCTGTACTCCTTAATACATGTACTGAAATTAGTACCTGTTTCCTTATGAAACAAGGTACCCAGATATTCCGGAGTTACATTCAACTTTTGTGAAATCTCCTCCAAAGTAATTCCTGCATCATAAAATTCATGAATTAGGCTCTGTGCACGCTTTACAAGAAGACTTTCTGTATCCCTCTTCTCTGTCTGCGTTTCTCTCTGCAATAGAAGATGAAATAAATTTTCAGAGGACTTACGAAGTTCATAAAAGTTATGTGCATTCATGATTTCCTGCAATATCTGCTGTTGTTCGAGCTTTTGATAGTCAATTGCACATATTTCCTTTGCCACATTGATTACCGACCACAGAAAACGCACATAGGATTCTTTGATTTCCTTTGGAGAATAAATCTTTCCGTCACAGAAATATTCATTAAACTGTCTAAAGCACTGCAATACCTTATCAAAATCAAATGAACAAATGGCTATCTTTACTCTGTTTTCAAGTTCTACCGGATAGGTACAGGCAACCGTCTGTACTTGCGTAATCTGGGGATATGAAATCATTATCGTATCTCCAAAAATAATATTCCAGTCCATATATCCAAGTAACAGCTGATAGCTGTTCTTCAGCTGTCCTATTCCATCTGCATTGACCCAGCCATAACAATTCTGCTTCTGAATACTTTCCCGTTTCTGCATCAACACTATATTTTGAAACCATCTTTCAGCAGCCTTGGCGTCCTTATATCCGTATAATACTATTAAAATCGATTTTTTTGCCGGAATCTCTACAATACAATATTGGTATTCTTTCTTTTCAGAAAACACATATTCAATTTCTCTTTTGATTTTTTTAAGTCGTTCTTTATATCCCACCCCCATATACACAAGAATTTCACTAAGTTGTGTATACTCAAAGATTCCATATTTATTACTTAAAAATTCCTGAATATCCTGATTGCAGCTGTCCGCTCCGAAAATAAAACTGAATATAATATTAGGCAAGCTTTCAAATGTACTGGGTTTTTCTCTCTGCTCCTGTTCATATTGAGACTCTATATTTCTGATAGCCTGCGCAAAATCTCCAACTACAATCGGTTTTAACAGATACTCACTTACATTTAGTTTAATTGCCTGTTGCGCATAGGTGAATTCAGAATATGCACTTAACACAACAGCCTTACTCTTACATTTATTTTCATGTAAAATTGTCAGCATATCCAAGCCATCCATAACAGGCATCCGAATATCTGTAATAATCAAATCCGGCTGCAGCCGATTAATAAGCTCCAGACCTTCCTCTCCATTCTCAGCTTCTCCAATTACTTCATGTTTGGCAAACATTTTCTGCAGTAGCTTGCGAATGCCTTCTCTGATACGAATTTCATCTTCTACAATCACTATTTTCATCAGCCAGAACCCCTTTCCTTATTCTGATTATAATAGTTGTTCCCTTACCAAGTTCACTTCTCACGACGTAGTCTGCTGCTTCTCCATAATACATTTCCAGCCTGGTAATTGCATTCTTCATTCCAATGTGCCCTTTTTTATCATCCTCCGGAAAAATATGCTGATTAATATGTTCCACGAGCTCTTTTTCCATTCCCTTTCCATTATCAGTAAGGGTAATTACCATATATGCTTCATCATTAATAATATCTAAACTTAGCTGGTGTGCATGATTCGTGCTATCAAAGCCATGTAAAATTGCATTTTCCACAAACGGCTGTAAAAGAAGCTTATGTATTTTCTCATCTAGTAGCTCTGCTGCTACGTGGATATCACATTGAAATGCATTTTTTAGTCTTGTTTGCTGCAAAAAGATATATTTCTTCAGCCAATCTGTTTCTTCACGTAAGGTGACAATTCCATTGCTGTTATCAATCGCATACCGCAAAATTGTTGCCAGCGAACTGATGGCGTTGCTGATTTCAAAATCATCCTTATCTATAGCCATCCAATTGATTGTATCGAGTATATTGTAAAGAAAATGTGGATTGATTTGAGACTCCAGTGCTGTTATTTCTGCATTTCTCTGTCTCTTGGCTGCTTCCTTTTCCTTTTCAATGGAATGCTCAAGTTTTTCAAGCATTATATTAAACCGAATTGCAATATTCTCTACTTCAATTGGCATATCTTTACCAATTTCCACACGGGCTACCAGTTCTCCTCCACCTGCTTTTTCCATTGTGAGCATCAGCTTCTTTAATGATGCTGTCAATTGCGTTGTCAACACAAGAATCGTTGCCACCACTATCACAATACAAAGCAATGCAACAATCACAAGAAGATTTTGCTGTGCAGACAGTTTTTCCATTGTCTTGTTTTGATTTGAAACATTTACAATATCCCAGTTAAAACTGTCATTATGCTTAATATAAACTACCGTATTACTTCCTGTAATTGTATTCTGTCTGGAAACAAACTGCTGACAGTTCTTTATTTTTTCTGCATCTAGTGCATCCTGCCGCATGATTTTCTGACCTATTTGTGTCGGATCCACATATGAAACGATGACACCTCTGTCATCTACAAGAAAATAAAAATTATTAAGTGTTTCTTCTGCTGCATCAGAATCGGTCTGAGAAGTGCAGATTTCTCTAAGCATTTTCTCATCCAGACTTACAATGATGACACCTATCCGTTCATCCAGTTTTTTGTAGTTAATGATTCTATGACCTAAATGGAACATATAATAATCATTATTTGCAAATGTTGATGCATATTCAGTCGGAAAAATATGATAGGCATTATCGGCAGATGTTTTTTCATAGATATCTTCCTGTGAAATGCTGTAATTATCGGTCCACGAATTTTCCATTGTAACTGCTGTCAGCTGATCACAGTTAACTACCTGTCCATTTGCTGTCAGTACTGCTATAGAACGAATGTATTCCTTGGATGTCAGTACAGTACGCAGTTTTCTGCGCATCTGATTTACAGTGACAGCCAGATCCTCTTCCTGATTCATTTTGTATGCAAGCTCTACCAGCTCATCATCGGTATATAACTGGTACAAAATGTCCTCATAAGAATCAAGCCAGACATTCAGACTTGTATCCATCTGTTCAAGATTTGTCTTTGTTAGTTCCTGCGTATTTTCATTTACAATTTGAGCACTGTTATAATAGGAAAATAAATTCAATATGATGATTGGAAAAACGGATGTCGCAATGAATGCAACAATTAATCTGCTGCGCATACTGGAGCTATTTCTAATCAGATTTTGAAAAACAAATTTCATTGCTGCCTTCCTTTCGTGCCGGATATGAAGCACTGTTCTATCACATTTCATCTTTTTTAATTAGTATATCTATTTTTTATGACCCGTTTCAGGTATAAAAAACTAAAAAAGGACGAGATTTCTAAGATTGCAAATGCAAAAAAATCTCCAGTTCTTTTCGTTTGGAGATTTTTCTGATAAAACTATATTTATTTATTTTTACTTTGACTGTTCTTGGCAAGTCTTTCCTGTACAATCTTATCAATTTTCTCAATCGGCAGCGGGTATTCATACCGTTCCTTAATCTGCTGCGCAGAAAACCCCTTGTCTGCAAGATGTCTGATTGCATCACCGTATGCAAAATCCTGTACAAAATTCGCAAGTGCATCTTCAAAATATGTCATGCCAAGTCCTCACAATGATTAATTAATCTTAAGGCAAAGCATCGTGATATCATCAAACTGATCACATTCTCCTGCAAAAACATCAACATTATTTGCCACTGAGTGAACAATCGTATCTACAGATGCTTCTCTATGACTGTTCAGTACCTCACGCAGTCTGTCATTTCCATAATAATCTCCCACTGCATTGACTGCTTCAGTCACTCCATCTGTGTAAATATACAGTAAATCTCCGGTATTCAGCTGCATTTCCTGCTGTTTATACTTCATTCCTTCAAGACCAGCCAGAACAGATCCTGGGGATTGACGAACAAATTCGAATGGTTCCCCATTTTTGCTTACAAGCGGCGGATTATGTCCAGCATTTACATAAGTAAACAGACCTGTTGATATTTCCAGAACACCCATCCATGCAGTAACAAAAAGACCTGTTCCGTTGTTTTCGCAAAGCTGTTGATTGACAATTGTAAAAACCTCTTCCGGACTTTTGCCAATCTGTGTATGATTTTTAATCAGAGTCTTTGCAATAACCATAAATAAAGCTGCCGGTACACCTTTTCCTGATACATCAGCAATCACTACGCAAAGGTGATTATCATCTATAAGGAAAAAGTCATACAAATCACCACCAACCTCTTTTGCCGGTCGCATAGATGCATAAATATCAAAATCTGAGCAATCTGGAAATGGTGGAAAAATACATGGCAGCATTGATTCCTGAATTTGTGTAGCCACATTCAGCTCTGCACTGATCCTTTCCTTTTCTGCTGTTGCATTTGTCAGATTAATAATATATGTATTAATATCCTGCTCCATCTCTTTGATGGAAGTACATAATGCCTCTACTTCGTCTCCTGAATGAATCTGCAATTTAGAAATGGCAGAGTCTACACATATTTCATTTTTGTTTTCTTCCCTGTCATCTAAAAAACTACTGGCTGCCTTTGCCAGGTCATTAATTGGCTTGACGACTGCCTTTCTAAGCGCAAACAGAATCATGAAAAGCAACACGATTGTCATTGTAATCAGGATAGTACATACAACTATTAAATAATTGTATCTGTCCTGCATAACCTCATCCATAGAAAGATCCACAAAACACAGGGTTGTAACATTTCCATTTGAATCAAAAATGGGAGCCCCACACGATACAAGCCATCCATATTCAGGAAGATGTGAAATAAACGGAGGAATTCCTCCCTCTAAATGATGCATATATGGTCTGTTCGCATCCTGTATCGTCTCTGTATCTCCAATCACACAGCCGGTTTCAGAGTTATCTGCATCCATAACATAAGTACATATTCCTGTCTCAGCGTTTACATGCTGCAGGTACAGATATGTTATATCATTATTCTCTCTAATCTGAAACAGAACATCAAGCATCTGGTAGTACTCATCATCAAGATCACGTGTTTCAAGATAATACTCCATCTTGTCACCATTCATAAAGCTTGCACCCGTCGCTGCAAGTCCAGCCGCAGTCTGCATATAGTAATGATCAATTTTGTCTGCATAGGTTCTGTAACTAATAATAATTGCAGAGCTTGACAGCAAAAATGCAAATACAAGAATAATAATTGTTAATTTCATACTTAACGAAAATCTCTTTTTCACTTGTACATTTCCTCCTGTTTTAGTCTATTGTAAGATTAAAATAATGGTTATTCGGATCTATCTGAAGATTGTCTCCCATACCGGCAAGATAACTTTCGCCTTCAAATGCGGTGAATACAGGCAACAGATATGTCACCTGTCTACATTGATATTTCTGCATTAAAAAAGTTGATATTTGAGACAATTTTTCATCAGGAATGGTAGTTTCCTGAATAAACAGCGTTCCATCCTTCTCTTTCCTTCCAAGCAGCAGATACTGCCCACAATCACAGTCTGCTATCCTGCAAAATCCCCCACAATACGCATTTTCCTCTATCGCATATGCAAGAGCTTCTCTGTCCCACTGTATATAATCATGTTTTTCAAAATATGCATTTCTGAGTTTTTCATATTGCTTCACTGTACAATCGCACAGCTTAACATCTAACACAGAAGTATATTCAGTTTGAAAAAAAGAAACCTTTTTAAGATAAAACAAAGACTTCATCCCACCGCGCTTATAATATGCTTCCAGTTTCTCTGAAGCAGGACGCAAAAGAAAAATGTTTGTATCATTAATCTTTTCCTGTCTCATTGTATTAAACATGTTAGCACATATTCCCTGTCCGCGTAAATCTTTTCTTGTTGATGCGGCATATAAAAAATTTACGTTTGAGAAAGTATCTTCTGTATGCCATATTCTGCATGGCAGAATATATATTGCTGACACGATCTCTCCATAAAGCCTTGCAACATAACCATTGAGTCTGTTCTTATGGTGATGAAAGAAAAAACGAATATAATCCTCATCATCTCCAAATCCGGCTGACCATAGATGAACAGCCTCTTCATTCAGTTCTGGAACTACATGTGAAATTAAGATCTCATCTTCTTTTTCATTCATATTCTCACCTGCAGATTATTAAACCCTTGATACTGCCTGTAAAAAAACTCCTTTGCCTGCTTTTTGACCATCAGGATTCCAACAGAATCCATATCCACATCTTCAATTCGCTCCGCACGCTTGGCTTTCATTTCAAACGGATTAAATCTCACAGCATTATCACGTAAACGTAATGTAAAGTCACCATCATCATAAGCAATCAGTGTCAAATCAATCCGGCAGTCATCCCTTTTTGAATATCCATGTTTGATAATAATCTGAATCAGTTCTTCTGTTACAAGGTTTACATAATACTTTTTCTCTTTACTGACATTCCACTTGTTACAAAATTCAAATGTCTCCTTTGTCAGATTTTCAAAGCTTTCCTGATCAGAAAATACAGTGCAGTGTAGAATACGTTCATCCTCTAATTGCTGAAGTGGTAAAAAAGTCTTTAAATATTTTCTGAAGAATATCCAGATACAAAGACTGGTTACTTCTATTGTGGGAAACAGCCACCAGAAAACTGTCTTTCCAAGCAGGAAAAATATGACAGCATAAAGCAGATAGAATATAAAATTTCTCAAAAGATTTATTAACATTACCATTCGTTCCTGAAATGTGCACTGGTAATAGCTGGACATCATAACAGAAATTCCAGCAAATAGAATACTTACTGCATACAGCCTGACTGCGACTATCCCTATCTGAATTGTTTTCATATCTGTCACACCAAACATATTACAAAAAAAGGCTGGAAATACGCATAGAATAAATACAGCTGCGCATCCAAGAGCAGATCCTATAATTAAAGCAAGTCTCAGAATCTTCTGTTCACTTTCTTTATTGTTCTCGCCAAAAAAGGTTCCACACAAAGGCTGAATGGTATCACATAATCCCTGATAAAGTGCCATTGCAAGATAGGATATATTCAAAATCACACCGTATACTGCTACTCCACGCTCTCCCAGCATGGAAAATGCCAAATGATTCATACATAAAATCACAACAAATTGAAACAGATACTGACTAGAGGATGACAATCCATTCTTCATATTTCTACAGACAATACTGAAATCAAATCGAATCCGTCTAAATTTCAAAATCGCATATTTATTTAAAAAATATGTAGCATATATCAAAAGACCTATCAGCTTGCCTGCCACAGTTGCAAGAATTGCTCCCTTCACTCCCATTGACAACCCAAGTACAAACACAAAGTTCAAAACAAAATCTGCTGTATTCTCTACAACAAATGCAATTGTCGCTGTTTTCTGTCCATCATCATTTCGGATAAAAAAATAGAATAACATGTCCAAAAAAAACAATGGTGCTGCACACAGCATAATTCGGACATAGTCATATGTGTAAGAAAACAGAAGCCCATCATTTGGCTTTGTTCCTAAAAACAAAAGAAACGGTTTTAAGAATATCAGTCCCAATCCACCAATCAAAATACTGATTCCAAGTGAACAATAGAATGACAGATTAAAATTGCGAACTGCTTCTTTTGCCTGACCGGCGCCAAGAAGCTGTGCATACTTGATGCTTCCACCTACTGCAACACCTGCTGCAAAAATATTATAAATCATATACAACGGTGTAACGAGTGCTATGGCAGCAAGACCAGTCTCGCCCATTCTGGCTCCAACAACTACCGCATCTACAATATTTCCTATACCAAGTGTAAATGATGCCAGCAGAGATGGTACTAGCAGATGATAAAACATCCGCTTTGTAAAGTAATAATTATCTGTTAAAGTTTTTCTGCTTTTCAAGCAAGCATCCATCCTTTCCAGAACTGTTGATAACCTGCCGGATGCAGTTGTTCCTTATGATTTCGAAGACCTGCAATCCCAAGATCCTCCTCATAATTAATCCATCGTACAGTTTTCGGCAAACGTTTGTACATACACCAGTGGATAAACGCATCCAAAGACGGCTGTATTGTTTTTGTAATATGCAAATCGTATGTATCTGTGCTAATCATACTTCCCGCCAAAAAACCAACCGGTAAATGCCCATCATCATATAATACTATTCCTGTCATCTGCAGTGAATCAAAATAATCCAGTGCATTTCTAACTGCGTGTGTATCTGCATAACCCGTATGAATGTTTTTCCATTTTACAGCAACCTGCTCAGCATCCTGCAAATTTTCAGCCGTCAGTGCTTCTACTACCCACGTCTGCTGCTTTTCTATCTGACGGATTTTTCTACGCAAATTACGATATTCTCCTAATTGAAGCTCAACCTGAGCTGCACGGTCATATAAATATTCCCAATCATCACGTGCCTCTTTAAGAACAAATCTGTCACCAAACTGCTGATTTAAAAATATGACATCCTCAACGCGCAAATAATACAGAACCAATTGTTCTTTCTCCATCAGCTCATGCAGCATGGCAAGTTTCTGCTCAGGCTCTCCACATGGAAAAAAAAATGCATTTGGCTCCTTATCATCTCTTTTCACGCAAAAGCAGTCATTCTGTATACAAATTGAAAGCTTCATTTGCTCACGCCATAGAAACAAAGATGTGAACGCATGAGAGGCAGGAATGTGCCCTGCCTTTCTTCGGATTTGTTCTATGTGCGTTTTCTGTTCCATATCAATTTGTTCAAACGTCATATCCTATCCTCTACTATATATCTTAACGGTATTTTTAGGATAGTTCAACCAAAAATTACATCTTTTGCAAATATTTACACAAAATCATAACTGCCCGTAGTGGTCAAGGATATGATTGTACATTGTTCTGACAGCCGGAGCCATAAAATCTGGATTAAGCGCCGCAATTCCAATAATTCGATATGCCTCCGGCTTTACCGGATAGCTGTCTACCTCATATGGGATATCGTTCATAACAAGCTCTGGCATCAGGCAGATTCCAAACCCATTTGCAACCATCGCAATTGTTGACAAGTCGTCAACCACATGATAACTGGACTGCACATTAAGAGAATTGTCCTTTAAGAATTTTTGAATATCTGCATCAGTTGATTCTCGTTGTGTTACAAAGCGATGATTTCTCATTTCATCTGCTTCCATATATGATGGATTTCCACTTTTGGGAGTGCCCTTTGGGACAATACAAAGTAGCTGATCTTTGCATAATGGTTTGATTGGCATATCATGTGCACTTGAAACTGACAGGAAGCCCAAATCCACCACGCCGTTTTTAATCCAGTACTCGACATCATCGTAGGTTCCCTGAAAAATTTCTATTACAATATCCGGATATTTTTTTGCAAATGATTGCAGAATATCCGGAATCCAGTTTGTACATACACTTGAGAAGCAGCCGATTTTCACTTTCCCCTGTTTCAATCCGTTAAACTCTGCAATTGCCTGTTGCAGGCTTTCATCACTGTTCAGCACTGCATTCACATATGGAAGCAGGTGTTCCCCATAATTAGTCAGTGTCACCCCGGATCTGCTGCGGTTCAACACAGAAAATCCCAGCTCTCCTTCCATGGAAGTAATCGCATGACTGACAGCAGAAGGTGTCAGTCCAAGAATATCCGCTGCTTTCCGAAAGCTTCCATGATCAGCGACCATTTTGAATATCTGATATACCAGTAATGTCATGTAATCTCCTCTTTATCTGTTTACCTTGCACATTTATACTGCAGATCTTCCCAGCGTCTGTCAACCTCCTGTTGGAACTGGACAAGCAGATTTTCGTTTCCCTTTTTGAAAAGATGCTTAAAACGTCCTTGCTCACGCAGGAAATCTTCTATTGGAAGCTTCTTTTTCGGTTCATAATTCAGTGTCCATTTTCCATGCTCCACTTCAAATAACGGCCAATAGCATGTTTCTACTGCAAGCTTACAGATTTTCATAATATCAGCTGTCTCATATCTCCATCCACGCGGACATGGTGTTAAAATATTCAAAAAACAGGCACCCTCTGTATAGATTGCTTTTTCTGATTTTCTATGAATATCCTTAAAATCCTGTAATATCGTTGTCTGTCCTACATATGGAACATCATGATCTGCAATAATACTTGCAAGATCCTTTCTATTCTGCATTTTTCCAACAGAGCATTTTCCTACCGGTGTTGTTGTCGTATCCGCATACATTGGTGTTGCGGATGAGCGCTGGATTCCTGTATTCATATAAGCGCCATTGTCATAACACACATAGACCATATCGTGTCCTCGTTCCATTGCACCAGAAAGAGACTGAAAACCAATATCGTATGTACCGCCATCACCACCAAAAGTAATGAACTTGAAATTTTCATTTTCTGGAAGGCGTCCTCTCTTTTTTAATGCACGATATGCCGTTTCCACGCCACTCAATGTGGCACCTGCATTCTCAAATGCATTATGAATGTAACTGTCCTCCCATGCTGTATAAGGATACATAAAGGAAGAAACCTCCAGACAGCCAGTTGCATTCCCGACAACAGCCCGATCCTCCTCATGTAATGCACGCATCACGGCACGAATTGCAATGGTCGCTCCACAGCCGGCACACATCCGGTGTCCCGGTGCAAGACGCTCCGGTTTTTCCATCATTGTTTTCAAACTGTAATCGTTCATTTATACCTCCTGCTTCCGCAAACCAATATACTGGAACTGCTCTACTGTTTTTTGGTGTTCTACCATATCTCTTAGCTCATAAAATACAGCTTCTGCACTCTCAACCATAAAATCACGCCCTGCCAGACCATAAATATAGTTTACCGTATCAATTGAAACTTTGTTTCTGAATAATCCTGCATTTACTTCACTGCCAAGCGGCCCACCGTTTCCATTGTAACTTTCACAACGATCCATAATTGCCAGCGCCTTACAATGCTTCACTGCCTCTGCAATCTCTTTTGCAGGGAACGGACGGAAAACTCTTAGTTTCAGGACACCTGCCCTGATTCCTTTTTTTCGAAGCTCATCTACCGCATCCTTTGCAGTACCAGCTGCTGAACCAATCATCAGCATAATATAGTCTGCATCTTTAGTTTTATACTCTTCAAATAATCCATACTTTCGACCGGACATATCATGAAATTTTGCTGCTACTTCTAATATGACTTCTTTGGCATTTTCCAGTGCCACCTCCTGCGCCTTTCTTGCCTCCATTACATAATTGGAAACCGCATAAGGTCCAACAGAAACCGGTTTCCCCGGATTCAGCAGATACTCATCAGGACAGTACTCTCCAACAAATGTTTTTACCTTTTCATCCTCCAGCAGCTCAATATTCTCTACTGCATGACTTGTAATAAAGCCATCCTGACAAATCATAACCGGAAGATGTACACGTGCATCTTCTGCAATTGGATATGCCTGAATAAAATTATCATAAGCTTCCTGGTTATTTTCAGCATATATCTGAATCCAGCCTGTATCTCTTGCTCCCATACTATCGGTATGATCACAGTTGATGTTGATGGGACCTGATAATGTTCGATTTACAAGTGCCAATGCCAGTGGAAGTCTGTTAGAAGCTGCAAGCAGCAATTCCTCCCACATAAATGCAAGCCCTGCTGAAGAAGTAGCTGTCAGACTTCTTGCGCCTGCTGCCTGCGCACCGATCGCAGCGCTCATAGATGAATGCTCACTTTCCACAGGAATAAATTCTGTATCTATCTCTCCATTTGCAATATACGATGACACCATCTGCGGTATTTCTGTTGATGGTGTAATTGGAAATGCCGGCATAACATCTGGATTAATCTGCCGGATTGCATATGCAACTGCTTCATTACCGGACATACGTTCTTTGATTGCCATTACTCTGCTCCCTCCTTCATCTCGATTGCCCCAAATGGACATGCCTTTGCACAGATCCCACAGCCTTTGCAGTGATCCATATCAAACGCCGCCCGCTTTCCTTCCTTTACAGGAATACTTCCATCCGGGCAAACCGGTGCACACAAAAGACACTGTTTACACTTATCCTCATGAAAAACAGGTGTATTCGTTCTCCATTCTCCAGTGTGAAACTGCTTTGATGTCGCACCTGCAAAAATTTTCAATCCTTCTGTCAGCTCCTCATAGGGAGTTTTTTCATTAATCTTTCTAATATCAGTACGCATATGACCTCCTCTTTGTACATAAACCATGCACTATCTTACAAAGTATTCTCCTGTATAACTCCTGTAACCTAGTACAGGCAGCCTGCGCCCAATTAAACCACGCACACTGCCTGTCAGTACACACTGTCATCTGCCTCAGAACATTAAGCACTCAGACCGACTGCATCCTGTTCCATTGCTTCCTCGACGGCATCAAATGCCATCTCAAGTGCTTTCATATTTCCTTCAATGACTTCCGGCTTCTTAGCAAACTTATGCTGATAGGAAGCACGCATTTCATTGATAAATTTCTCTCTTGGCATCACATTGCTTACAGCAACAATTGCAGCAAGCATCGGTGAATTAGGAAAGTTCTTTCCCAAAGCTTCCACGGAAATTGCTCTGGCATCTATCGTATAAACATTTCCTTCATAATCTCCAAGCTGATTCATGATTTCTTCTCGTGACTTTTGTGTATTAATCACAATCGCACCCTGCTCTTTTAACCCGGCAGTCACATCAACTGATGCTAAAAGCGTCTCGTCTACTACAACTACATAGTCAGGTGAATAAATATTGGAATGAACTCTGATCTTGTCAGAACTGATTCTATTATAGGCTGTAATTGGTGCCCCCATACGTTCCGGACCATATTCCGGAAACCCCTGTACATTCTGTCCTGTTTTAAATGCTACATCTGCAAGCAGTAAAGCTGCTGTTTTTGCACCTTGTCCGCCACGTCCATGCCATCTGATTTCTATTCCATTTTTCACGGTAATTCTCCCTCTTTTATATCCTGTTTATGATGAAACATTTTCATCTTTCAATTCTGTTTTTCTCAACATTTATCATTATAATCCAACATATAAAAAAGTAAAGAGATAATATTGCATTTATTTCATTTGTAAGATGAATGCATTTCATTCTCTTACATATTTTTGCAAATAGACAAATTTCAATTTCTCTGATATTTGTTTCTCTTTAAATGCCATGTACCCTATTTTCTCGTATAATGCAATATTTTTAATACTTTTTGTGCTTGTAAATAATTCATATCGAGATGCCGGGCATTCCTTTTCTATTTCATAAAGCAGCTTCGTTCCGATTCCCTTCCCCTGCATTTTCGGATGAACCATCAGCTTTCCTATGAACACTGTTCCCTCATCAACATATGCACGTACAGAGCCAATCACCTTTTCGTTATCCTCTACATCTACATCTGCTTCCCCTTCTACTTCTACTTCTACTGCCTTCAATATTATACCCTTTTGAAATTCACCCCGTATTTCTTCAAGTGTCTGCTTTAATGGCGGAATATCCTGACTATTAAACAGTTTTGCTTCACTTTGATATGCCAGATACTGCAGCTCTTGTATTTCCTGCAAATCTGCTTCTGTTACTCTACATATTTTCATTATTAATTCCTTTCTTTCTTTTAACCAGCTCCTCATGATAAAAATAATTAATATGCCTGATATCATGTATTCTGCAGTATTTTTCAATTTCAATAGACAAATCTGTCCAGTACTTCTTATTACCATGTGTATATATTTCATCATAAAGCTCATACAGCATTGGATACTTCTCATTAATATAAGAAAGAATCGTCTGTTTATAGCTTCCGCGCAGATTCAGATTTTCAAACCAGTATTCATCAACATATTCCTTTGACTTCTCAATAATAGCCTGACAATCTGTTACCTTTGGAAATATCGGCGAAATAAACAGAACTGTATAAATCCCTTGTTCATGAAGCGTCTGCAGCGTTTGCAGCCGGTCCGCAATACTGCTCGCCTCATCCATATCATTTTTGAATTTCTCATCCAGTGTATTGATTGACATAGATACCTTCAGATGCTTACAGTGCTTCAACAAATCCAGATCTCTTAAAATCAGTTTTGACTTCGTCGAAATTCCAAGCTCGCAGTCAATATCTACAAGCTGTTCTAAAATACTTCTCGTGAGACGATAGGTTTCCTCATATGGATTATAGCAGTCTGTAACTGAGGAAAGAAATACTGACTTCCCTGTCAGTCTGTTTTTGTTAATTGGTTTATCACAATCCTTGATATCAATAAATGTTCCCCAAGGCTCTGTATGACCAGAAAAGCGTTTCATAAAACATGCATAACAGTACTTGCAGCCATGCGGACAGCCAGTGTAGGGATTGATGACAAAGTCACTGGCAGGTAAATTTGATTTTGACACATAATCATTAACATGGATTCTTCTTTCTGTCATAGTTTTCATGATACAAGAATCCCTCCATGATAAAAACATTCATACACCTTACTTTCTTTGCAGAATATTTCCTCATATCCCTGAAACCAGTTCATATCGCCGACAGCTTTTGTTTTGTAGGTGTATTCTCCTGCCTGAAAAAATTCCGGTCCTCTGAAGGGCTGCTCTTTCGAAGGATTTCTTAACGCTTCCTTCAGAAAATTTCCACTAAACCTTTCATCAAGTGTTCTGCCAAAATAATTCATGGCATACACGGCTTTTCCTGATTTCCAAATTGCTTCTTCCCCCGAAAATGCCTCTCCTCCAAGCCATGTATCGTAATACAAATACTTACCATTCTTATATGAATAATCATGTGATGCCAGCCTGGATGGACTGCACTCGTCTGCATATCCTGCATATGTGTTTTGAATTGCTTCTAAACGAAATGAAATAAGTGCCTCAAGATCCGTGTCTGACTCCAAAAGATTCTCCGGCGTTTTTACGCATTCATTTTCCTTTACAAGATAATCAACTGTAATGTGAAACAGATCACTTAATTGAACCAAATTCATAATATCCGGATATGCCATTCCGCTTTCCCATTTTGCTACTGCCTGTCTGGAAACAGAAAGCTGTTCTGCCAGCTCCTCCTGTGTCATACCCTTTGATTTTCTGATAACCTGTAATTTGTCCGAAAAATTCATACTAATTCCTCCTGCTATACCAAAGTTCGTTGTAGCTTTATCGTAGCATTCCTGCACGAACCCATTCCACCAACAGCTGGTTGCAAATATGCAACCATTGATTACCTTGAAATGTCATACGAATCTATTCCAGATTATACTATTGTGATATTACTTTTGCAATTTAGATTGTATAACGCTTACTCACTCTTTAATATCAGTAAATATTTTCATTGAAATCACTCCAAGAATCATACAGATTGCAAAAGCACCAAAATATATGTAGTATATGTGATTCGAAATCATATCAAACAAAACACCATATACCGCCTGACCAATTGGACTTCCACACATTACAATACATGTTAATAGCGCCATCACTTTTCCGATTAAAAGCTGTGGTGTACATTTTTGTACATAAGTAATCATTTCAATACTAAGCAGCGTGGATAATACCATCATAACAAAGCAGGATGTCACAATGATGATATAGGATATGACTGCATTTTTTGAATACAGCAGACAAATTCCAATCGGACACAGCGTCGCAGTACATGCAAAAATAAAGCCAGCCCCGTGTCTAATATTCAGTTTTGAACCTAAAACCCCTGATAACAAACCTCCAAGTAATCCCCCAGCAGCCAGAAACCCCTGCGCATACCCATACATCCTGTTTCCTGTACTTTGATCAAATCCAAGATGTATATTTACAATGATAGGAAGACCAATTATAACGAGTGCTGAAAATACCATATTTACAATTGTCAGTAATACAGCTATTTTAACTATAGAAGTATTCTCATAACAAATAAAGTAAAAGCTGTCCTTCATATCCCTGACCGCAACATAAAGTATTCCATCCCTGTTTTCACGTTTTTCAAATGGAATCCGAATAAAAATTTCCATAACAGCAGAAAACAGAAAACAAATAATACTGACAATCAGCACCGGCTTAAGTCCCCAAAAGCCAAACAACACTCCTCCAAGAACCGGTCCAAGAATACCAGAAAGAGACATTACCATATTAATAATTGCGTTACCACTCATTAGATTTTGGGGCGGAACAAGGACCGGAATAGATGCCTGCACTGAAGGCTGATATGCACCCTGAATACCATATAAAAGCATTAACACAAGAACCAGTATTGCTGTCAGATTCATTTTCTGGTATGTCAATGTAAAAAGCAGTATCAAAAATGCAGTAAAGAAATCCAGAATTACCATAATATTTCTTTTGTTTACACGATCAGCAACAATTCCACCAATCGGAGACATCAAAAGCATAGGAACAAATGACAATGCCAGCACCACACCGTATAACGATGCAGAACCTGTCTGGTTCAATAAATAGAGCGGCAACGCATAACGCAAAATGTTATTTCCAAATAGAGAAATAATCTGCCCTATCACTACCATTATAAAATTTCTGTTAAAAAGTTTTGTGTTCATTCTTTCTCCTTTACATACCTACTGTCGGTATGTTTAAATATATAATTTTACTGCTCTCATAACAAGAGCAGTATTTTGTTAATCATGTTTAATATTCATACAATACTTTCTGTACGATTCCAACATTTCTTCATCCAGTATTTCGATTCCCATTAGTTTCAACATCTCATTAAAGAATCGAACCCGCCGTTCCATCTCATCTACATCTGTTCTGATTACAAGTGGACTCAACCATATATTCGTTAATAATGTAATGACTTCAGACAGCTCCTTTGGATACTCCGTATGAATAGAACCATCCAGTACCCCCTGCTCAACGATCGGCTGCACATATCCAGGTACTGAAACCTCAAAGATTTCTTTAATCTGCAACGCAAGAAGCTTTGGATTCTCTATCAAATTCGGTGCTACAGAATATACAATATCCTGATTAGTGGATGACAGTGAAAATCGAAACATCTTTCTTAGCTTCTCATAGCCTGTCAAATGAGGATCCTCACAGAGTTCTCTCAATCCGGCAACAATCTGTTCATTGTATCGAACACCAACTGCATCGAATATCTCATCCTTTGACTTGAAATGATGATAGACTGCACCCTTGGAAAGGCCACCAAGTCCATCAATAATGTCCTGTATAGATGTAGTCTCAAATCCCTTTTCCATAAAGAGCTTCTGTGAAACGTCCAGGATTTTCTTCACTGTCTCTTCCGGATACTTATTTCTAGCCATGCTTTCACCTCATATACATACCGACGTTATGTATGTTAAATCACTATTATCATTTTGTCAAGCTTCTCTCCAAGCATGATAAGAACTGGCATCGAAACATTCAGCAGAGCCGCTGCCGTCCACCCACCTGTCGAAAGTCCGCATTACCTTTCTGTTACAGGTACCGAAATCAGTTCAAGTGACTTCGCATAGGCTTTAAAATACTCCTGCTGACTTTCCAGTGTTCTAAAATTTAATCCCTTTTTCATGTTCTCCCCTTATAATATAAGATGACCTGTCAGAAATATTTCTTTCCATTCAACATGTCAATATTTAATTCTTTTGCCCGAGTACCCTGCTTAAATGGATTGATTTTTTCAACCGTTCCATCATGTTTGAAAAAAGAACCAGTATCCTTAAACCAAAATGTTGTCCCTGCCTTTATACACTGTTCACGTATATCAAGTACCCATTCGTAATCACAAAGACGGGCATCCCTTCCTGTCTCTCCTCCAACAGTTACATGCTCTATCCCCTGAAGGTAGGGAGATAAATCAATTGCTTCCAAAAGCGGTGCGCAGCCGATAAAACGTCTCCTGATTGGATAGGATAAAAAAAGAGGCAGTCTGTAATCAGCCATTGCCTGGTTCTCTACTGTACATCCAATATTAACATTCGTGTACCCTTCACCCCAGTCAGATGGCAGTGAAATAAGGAACCGATCAATTCTTTTTGTTAATATTAGGAATTCAATGTCTGTCCTCTCTCTGATCATAGCCCATGCCTCTTTGCGCCATTCGTCAGCTTCCGGCAGAAAAAAATCAGTGGCAAAGCAGGTTGGCAGGATTTTATTTCCCTTAATATTATATTCGCCTTTCGTTCTCCTAATTGGCCAGTCAAATTTGTCTGTTTTCTGTATCATATTTTGCCCATAGCGTTTCGCATGTGGTCCATAAAAATAACAGTTTGTACAGCCATCACTAATCTTGTAACAGCCCGTCCACGGTTCCCAATTCATAAATATCCCCCTATATTAACTTTCTCATTCTATTACCTTAGCAAAAATATATGTATCAGCATACAATGCAACCAGCATAATAAGCGCAAACACAATTGTTGGGGCAACAGCAACTCCAAAAAACGGCATAATTCCTACTACAGGTGTCCAAAGCATCCAGCCGTGAACAGTGGCAAATATTAGCCACCTGTGCTTAAGTTCCGTATTATACTCGGTATAACGATAGAATAACACAAAAAAGATTCCACTGACAGCCTGAAACAGATAAAATACGATATAAAAACATATTGTCTCTTCACTGCTGATTCCAAAGGATGCCACGCAAGTCATTTCAGGATTCATAAAACCAATCAACATTTCCAAAACAAACATAATTGCCGGAAAAAAAATCATGGAATAAATTATTGCCAAAAAGAAACGCTTTCTTCTGCAGTCTTTCTTTTCCTGATGACTTTCAACAGCTAAAATAGCACCTAATAAAAGACCTGTTTTGATATATCCAATAGAATCAATCAAAATTGTACGAAAGCTCATCGCATCAGGACTTATAATCGGCGAATATCCTCCGCTCATTCCTAATATCTGCGGCAGATAGTCAGCTATCCAGAAAAAGAAAACAAACAGCAAGCCCTTCACAATACGACTCTTTGCCGGAATACAATTTCCCAAAATCAGATACGCAATAATCATTAAGATGGTCATAATCACACTATATACTGCCAGCTGTTCCGTAACAAAGCTTGGTGCTTTATGCTCTCCTCTTAATATTCCCTCTACTACCTTAATCCCAATTCCCAAAATCTCATCAAGTAAGAAAAACAAAGCGATTCTTATTGCAAGATTAACTACTTTCATTACTGATTCTTTCTTCATTCTGCTTCCTCCATAAAACATCTGATTATCTGTTTAAGCTCTGCTTCAAAGCTTTCTCTGTCAAACTGTGTTTTCATTGCAAGGCGTCCTCTTGCAAACAGCAACACCATTCCCGTCACGTGTGCAAGACAGATTCCGTTTATTCGGAAAATCTTCTCAGGGTTTGTTGATGTTTCAGCAGAAATACGCATTAGGCACTCTTCCACATATTCATGAAATGATGATTTTTCTTCTCGCATGTTTCTAATTTCCTGTGTTTGACTTCCCGCATAGTCGGAAATAAAAGCGCACTCAAAAATATTTGGATTATTCAAATAGTATTCAGCCATAATTCCATACATGTGTGGCCAGATATCATAGTATTTTTCTATATGTTCTTTTCTGATTGCTTCTTGAAAGAAACTGCCTAATTCATTTTCAAACTGCATCTGCGCATATAAAATCAATTGTGGCAAATTATCAAAATAGGAATACAATGTTGCTGAATTATATCCTGCCAGATCTGATATCGTCCGAATCGTTACTGCCTGCATACCCTTCGTTCGAATCAAATCACATACAATATTTATATATAATGCTTTTGTTCGTTCTTTTCTGATATCGTTCATTTTAATCTCCTATTAGTTTTTTAATCATTGATTATATTACCACAATTGCTGATTTTTTTTTCAAGTCTTAATAATATTTAAAATGTTTATGAGTGAATTATTAACATATAATCATACCTATAATACTTTGTTGAGTAATGGTATTTTTTTCAGTACAAAATGAGCTATGAGAAAACAAACAGGCAATCCCATTACAGCTGCCAGTAAGAATTCCACAGTTTTGCAGTTAATTTTTAAGATGATATAGCTCGATTGCTCTATTTATA
>CAZOHM010000037.1:0-23178 GCA_964579795.1 uncultured Lachnospiraceae bacterium
GCGGTCATTGCATGTGTGGGAGGAGGTTCGAATGCGATGGGTTCATTTTACCACTTCATTAATGATAATAATGTCAGACTTATTGGCTGCGAAGCAGCAGGCAGAGGTATTGATACTTTTGAAACTGCAGCTACGATTGCTACAGGAAAACCTGGTATTTTCCATGGTATGAAATCTTATTTCTGTCAGGATGAATATGGACAGATTGCTCCAGTTTATTCTATTTCAGCAGGACTGGATTATCCCGGAATTGGTCCTGAACATGCACATTTACATGATATGGGAAGGGCAGAATATGTACCGGTTACGGACGAAGAAGCAGTCAATGCATTTGAATATTTATCAAAAAAAGAAGGAATCATTCCGGCAATTGAATCGGCGCATGCGATAGCATATGCCATGAAACTGGCACCAACTATGAATCAGAGTAATATAATTGTGATTACCATTTCGGGAAGAGGAGATAAGGACTGTGCTGCCATTGCCCGTTATCGTGGGGAGGAAATCTATGAGTAAGATAAAAAAAGCATTTAAAAAAGGAAAAGCATTTATTGCTTTTATCACCTGTGGTGACCCAGATTTGGAGACAACAGCAGAAGTAGTGCGAGCAGCTGTCAGGAATGGAGCAGATTTGATAGAGCTTGGGATTCCCTTTTCTGATCCGACAGCAGAAGGTCCTGTTATTCAGGGGGCAAATCAAAGAGCGTTAAAGAAAGGAGTTTCGACTGATAAAGTATTTGCTCTTGTAAAGGAATTGCGACGAAATGTTGATGTGCCATTGGTGTTTATGACATATGCGAATGTAGTATTTTCATATGGAGCAGAACGTTTTATTTCAACCTGCAAAGAAATCGGAATAGATGGACTGATATTACCAGATTTACCATTTGAAGAGAAAAATGAATTTCAACCACTTTGTAGAAAGTATGCTGTTGATTTGGTGTCACTAATTGCACCGACATCTGAGAATCGGATTGCAATGATTGCAAAGGAAGCCGAGGGTTTTATATATGTTGTGTCAAGTCTAGGAGTAACAGGTGAAAGAAGCGAAATTAAAACGGATATTGCCTCCATCATACAGGTAATAAGACAAAATACCAGTATTCCGTGTGCTGTCGGATTTGGAATCTCTACACCCGAACAGGCAAAAAAAATAGCAGAGCTTTCTGATGGAGTCATTGTAGGATCTGCTATTATGAAGCTTTTGGAAAAGCATGGAAAAAAGGCTTCAAGATATGTGAGTGAATATGTGAAATCTATGAAGGATGCAATTAGATAAGTATAAATTGAGACTAATAATTCTATCTTTAAGAAAGAGTCATTGGATAATAAAAGTGCTTGTATGAAAAGCATGGGTGTGGTAATTTAACTATGATACTTATAGAAAGAAACGTAACCGTGTAATCCCGTAGCCTTAATGCGTCATTTTCTTGAATAAAACAATGAAAGGAAGTATTATGAAAATAGGTGTAATTCAAGCAAGCTCACAAATATCCAGGAACAGAATACTATATGAATTAACAAAAGAAAAAGCACAGAAAAGAGAAGTAATTAATTTTGGATGCTTCGAAAATGAAAGTGAAAAGTATTCCTATATTGAAATTGCAATCTTAATTGGGCTTTTACTATCAAGTAAAGCAGTAGACTTTATTATTACTGGTTGTTCCTCAGGTCAAGGAATGATGCTTGCCTGTAATACGATGTCAAATGTGATTTGCGGATATACACCAACACCTCAAGATGCTTTTCTTTTTGGAAGAATAAACGATGGGAATACAGTATCAATACCACTTGGTTTGAATTTTGGCTGGTCAGGAGAAATCAATTTGGGATATATATTAGAAGCATTATTTGAAAAACCGTTTGGTACAGGATATCTGATGGAGGACTCAAAAAGACAAATTGAAGATACGAAATTGCTAAAGATAATTAATTCCAACTCAAAGAGACCAATAATAGAATTACTGGATACTCTAGATAAAGAAATAGTTAGTAAAATAATGAAAAAGAAGAATGTAATAGATTTTATTTTTGAGAATGGTACAAACGAAAGAATTACTCATTGGATAGAAACAATGATTTAAATCATAAACTATTAATTCATTTGAGTTATGAAAAGAGTAGTGTCAGATATCGAAATAAGGAAATCAGTGGAAGGGAACTTGAAAATGATGGAGAATAAAGAATGTTCGTGTAAAAAGGAGTGTGAACGTCATGGAAAGTGTGATGAATGTAGAAAATATCATGCGGAATCGAAACGACAAAGACCAGTTGCATGCGAAAGAAAAAACTATGGACTAAAGAAATTATTTGGAAATTGATCAGTCCGTATTGCAGAAAGGAAAAAGGAACATGCAGGATAGAAATAATGCAGTAAACATACCATTTCCTAAGGCAGCAGATTATTATAAGGAAAAATCAACCTATGAAATATCACAGGCACCTGTTTATCATTATACAGATATTAGTGGGTTTCGAGGAATTATTCAAAACCAGGAATTTTGGATGTCAAATATCAATTTTATGAATGATAAAGAAGAATTTCTAAATGGTATTTTAATTTGTCGGGAAATTGTGAATGCGTTGTTATCCGGAATCAGTTTTTTACCAGAAGAAGATATCTCAAAAAAATACTTAAATGAGATACATAAGGTTCTTGCTGAAAATAAGATTGCAGAAAAAATCTCTCATAAGGATATTTATGCAATGAGTTTTTGTAAAGAAGGAGATTTACTAAGCCAATGGAGAGGCTATGGAAAAGAAAATGGTATTTCCATAGGGTTTAATGCAAAAAAGTTAGCACAGATGAACTTGATCTTAAACAGTAGAGAACAGAGCGTTATTGACGAAGAAAGTATACTACATGCAGATCGACGAATTCAAGTTCGACTTCAGGAAGTAATTTATCAAAATGAAGTTAAAAATGAGTATTTGAAGGATATGATTTCATTTGGACTTGAAAATGTAGAGAAATTTTGTAATAACGATAGGTATTATGCGGAGTATGTAGCAAATCAAATGTTGGATTTGCTGTTTGGAATATGCCCAATATTTAAAAATGGGTCTTTTTTTAGTGAAGAAGAATGTCGATTAATTTATGTCAGTCATAGAGAGCAGGAATTAAAGTATCGACCTATAGAGTATAGAGAAAAACATGGAATAATTATTCCATTTATTCGTTTTAAGCTTGTCGACAATCAAAAGAATATGATGGAACAATGGCCAATTGAGAAAATCTTAATTGGACCTAATGCGAGACAGGAAGAACTGTCAGATGGAGTAAAGTTCTTTTTACTTAAAGAAAATCTTGAATATCTGATAGAAAAAGTTGAAGTATCAAAAATTCCATTTAGACAATAGAATAAAAAGTAGAAAATTGACGATAAATGTAAGAAATCGTAGAAAACTAACAACTTATCAGATACAAAAAAGCATGTTACTATTTTTTTAGAAGGAGGTGGGAGTTCTTCAAATCTTATCTGGGGGATAATAACATGGTATTGAAAACAAACGAAATTCAAAATAACAAGGAAAGGAGAGAAAAGCAGGAATTTATTAATTTATTAAAAAGAACATGGTACGACAATTCGCAAATAAGAACAAACGAGATGTATAAAGAGTATATTACGTGGTTGGAATACTTATTACATACTGATAATGCGATTGTATTGACACGTGAGGAAACAAAAGAAATATATGAATATGTGTACAAAGCTATACAATACTATTTAAATCAAAGTATTGAAAAAAAGAAGGTAGATACTGATACAATTATTAAAGTAAGTAATCTACACTTTTTAATAGAATTCTTTTTGACAGAGCAACAGGAAAATGGACACGAACAGTTCTTATCAGAGTTTTTGAACAGATTATTAGACATTGGCAATTTAGACAGTGAAATACGTCACTTGGTATTAGTATTTTATGAGAAAACAGAATTATTGTATAAAATCTGTTATGATTTATATTACTTCTTTGATTTCAAATGTGAGGATCAAACAATAGAAGCTTTTCTTTCCAAAATGCAAACGAAAGATAATAAAAAGCTATTCGAGATAATTCTCTATCAGATTAATTCCAATGTAATAAGTAATACAAAAGAAATTGAAATTAGCATATATAATGCGAAAGAATTAATATATGGTATTGACAGTGGGTTTTTTACTTATCAAGAAGAAAATGCAGTACATAAGCATTTAATCAAACTATGTGAAATGACAGATAAAAGCAAAGAGGATTTTTTCTCAATAGAAAATCCATTGTTTGTATTATACTTACTATATAAGTATGGACATTTGAAGTCGTTAAATAGATATTACTATTTATTTACCGAAAATCAAATAGAAAGATTGGCAGATAAAGAAAGGCGGAATTGATTGAAAACAACACTCTGGTAGAGTATAATGAAAATTACAGGTATATTGTTTTATATTTGTAAATTGAAATCTGGAGAAAATGAATGAATTACATTGTACTTGATTTGGAATGGAATCAATCAACAGATAAATTCAATAAAGAATGTGGTCTTCCATTTGAAATTGTGGAAATAGGTGCAGTGAAACTGAATTCCAAAAAAGAAATAATAGACAGTTTTGAGCAGATAATTAAACCACAAATATTTCAGACGATTCATTATATGACAACAAAAATTATACATATTGATAAAGAAGAGCTTGATAAGGGAAAGCCTTTTCCAGAAGTTATGCAGGAGTTCCTTAAATGGTGTGGTCAAGATAGAATATTTTGCATTTGGGGGACTCTTGATTTGACAGAGTTGCAAAGGAATATGTGCTACTATGGAATGGATGAATTGACACAAGGACCGTTATTGTATTATGACATTCAAAAGTTTTTCAGTATTACATATGAAGATGGTAAGCTACGTAGAGCATTAGAATTTGCAGTTGATTTTTTGCATATTGAGAAGGATATTCCTTTTCATAGGGCCTATAGCGACGCATATTATACAGCAAAAGTTTTTTCAGTCATTAATCAGACAAAACCGGAAGTTCAAAAATATGTATCATATGATGTGTTTATGGTTCCAAAAAACAAAAAAGAAGAAGTAAAAGTTAATTTTAAAACATATTCAAAATATATTTCCAGAGAGTTTTCTGATAAAACGGTTGCAATTGCAGATCGAACAGTTAATTCGACAAAATGTTATTTATGTGGCAGAACGGCCAGAAAACGAATTAAATGGTTTTCTGTAAACGGAAAACACTATTATTGCCTTGCATATTGTAAAAAACATGGATTTTTAAAGGGCAAGGTACGAATGAAACGTGCTGATGATGGCAATGTATATGTAATAAAGACATTAAAACTTGTATCAGAAGATGTTGCAACAGAAATAGCGCAAAAACAGGAAAAAGTCAGAAAACAACGAATGGAAAAGAGAAGGAACAAAAAAGAAAAGACAGAATAGTCTTTTCTTTTTTATAGAAACATATTTTCGTTTCGTTTTTTGTAACGTTTACGTTTTATACGACGTCTGCGCTGCTTTGAGAACAAATACTTCATAATAAAAGATTTAATTAGAAAAAATAATGACAGAGAACCTATGATACAGAGAATAATAATAATTACAGTTTTTACATTAATAAAAACAATAGTATGCTCTGGTTCAATAGGTTCCGGTATTGTAGTAGACGCCTCTGTGATTATATTGGCAAACTCAAAAGACTTTGCAGAAGCGTCAGCATAATCGATAGTTGTTGTACCTATATAGTGGTTATTAAAGAGATAAGTCAATGTTGCTATGGAATCAGAAGACTGATCTGAATAGGAAATTTCAACATCAGCATCTGAAAAAGCAGCTGTTTTTGGAAGAATAACATTGCCTGCTTTATTTATTGACAAAATAGGCTTTGAACTGCCAATGATATCTAAATTAGTGTTAAAAAATGTGGAGCTGTTCAATGAATAATTTGTTTCATTTTCAGCGATATTGAGTTTTTGAAAATTATTAAAGCCATAGTCAAAAAGAGCTTGTGTATCTAAAAACTGATTTGGACTTTCTTCCTTCATAATAATACAAATAAGTCGAAGACCATTTTTTTGGGCGCAGGTAACAAGGGTTTGACGTGCGTCATTTGTATAACCGGTTTTTCCGCCAATAATACCGTCATAAGCATACTTAAATCCGGAGAGCATTAAATGATGATTATCTAAAGGACGTTCCTCTGGTTGAATATTTGTCGGTCCAATTGTGTAATGAGGAGTACCTGATATTTTGGAGAGAATTTCATTATGATAACAGGCTTTTGCAATTAATGCAAGATCGTACGCAGATGTATAGTGATCAGGTTCAGGAAGACCATTTGCATTTGAAAAATGCGTATCGGTACATCCTAATGATATTGCTTTTTCATTCATCATATTAACAAAAGAATCCAAATCACCGCCCACATGTTCTGCAAGTGCATAAGCAACTTCATTTGCTGAGCCTAAAAGGAGACCATAAAGACACTGTTCGACAGTCAGTTGTTCACCTACATCAATACCAATATGACTGGAGTCTCTTTCTATATTAAAAACAGCGTCATGAGAAAATGTAACGACTTCATCCATGGAGGTGTTTTCAATAATTAACAGAGCAGTTAATAGTTTGGTAGTACTTGCCGGATATAGCTGTTCATGTACGTTCTTTTCATAAATAACAATGCCGGTATCGGCATCCATTAATATTGCTGATTCTGCGCCTATAAGAGGACCCTCTGGCCAGCCGATAATCTCATTACTTTCAATAGGCATAAGTTTTCTTGCTTCCGCCTGTTGCTGCATATCATCAGTCGGAATCGTATTAACAGCATATACCGGTAAAACAGAGAATAAAGAAAAGCAAATACATATAAATAATCCGATAATACGTTTTCTAAAATTATATTGCATAGAAGCCTCTATTTAAAATATATTTTACTAACAGGGAACATACTTTATTATCATACAACATTCTGTATAAAAAGCCAAAGGAATTTTCTGTGAACATATATTGTTTAGAATACTTGATAGATATAGGAAAATATAATATACTAAGTATAGTATTTTGTCATTTTGGAGAAAATTATGCGTTTGAGAAATATTACAGGATCAAGAGAAGTTATCGCAGAAAATCAGTTCGTAATTCATAATCCGGAAGCTCTTAGAGGAAACTGGTGTAAGGAAGTATTTCATAACCAACACCCTTTGTATATAGAAATAGGAATGGGAAAAGGTCAGTTTATTATGGAAATGGCTGAAAAGAATCCAGAGGTTAATTTTATAGGTATTGAGAAATATTCCAGTGTTTTATTACGAGCGATACAAAAAATGGAGCAAAAGGATCAGGAACTGCAAAATTTACGATTTATTCGTATGGATGCTGAAACGATTACCGAAGTATTTAACAAAAACGAGATTCAGAAAATATTCTTGAATTTTTCAGATCCATGGCCTAAGGACAGACATGCAAGACGAAGGCTAACATCACGAGAGTTTCTTGGTCGTTACACGCAAATACTGAATAAAGAATCAGATTTGGTATTTAAAACAGATAACAGACAGCTTTTTGATTTTTCCATGGAAGAAGCACCTGCCGCCGGATGGAAAATAAAACAATATACATATGATCTGCATAATAATCCAGAAATGGTAAAAGATAATATTATGACCGAATATGAAGAAAAATTTTCTGCACAGGGAAATCCAATTTGTAAATTTGTAATTTGTTATGAATAGCAAAACAAAAGAAACGGAGGATTAAAATGGAAGAAAGATTCACAGCTTCAAATTTTGAAGAAAAAGTATTAAAATCCGAAAAACCGGTGTTAGTTGATTTTTATGCAGACTGGTGTGGTCCATGCAAAATGATGGGTCCTGTAATACAGACACTTGCAGAGGAGTATAAGAATAAAATCGTAGTTGGGAAGTTAAATATTGATGATAACATGACGATTGCACAGAAATACAAAGTTATGACGATTCCAACGATTATGTTGTTTAAGAATGGTGAGCCAGTGGAAACAAGTATTGGAGCAGTTCCAAAAGAAAAACTGGAAGATATGATAAATCGATAGAAAAGAGAAGAGAAGCCTTATGCTAAGGGCTTCTCTTTTGCTTTCTTAATAGAAAATGATTTTCCAACAATAAATCCAAAAAACCTGTTTATTAACCAAATCATAATAGTAACATATAACAGAATAAGAAGAATGACTGTCAAATAGCTGATATATCCACGAGCACGGGTAACAAACTGATTAAGAAACATTGCACATTGCATGCCCGCATAAAGAATAGATTTGTTATTATGAACTGCCATAAAAATCAAGGAATTTACACCCCAGTATTGTATGAGCTTGAAAGGCTTCATGTTTTTGCATATTAAAATCAGTCCAAAAGAACCGGATAATGCACATAAATAATAGAAAAAGAGATTTTTCTGAACAAGAGAACGAAAGTCAACACCCTGATTAACTCTTGTAAATGCAATATCAATACAAATGAAAATAATACCACATAAAAGTTCCTTAATACATAGTTTATCTCTCTGCTTGAATAGATAGAAAGCATAGTAACCAATACAAATAAAGGTGCAGGCAAGGAATGGTCTCAATAGTACTAATGAAAACTCATGCAGCCGCTCGGTAAGAGGCGTATCATAGGAAAGCGTTTGTAAATAACTGCTGATAATGGAAGCAATGGCTGTCAAAACAATAATAATAGAAATAGAGATTTTTGTATGGAATTTTTTTGTAAGAAACAAAAATAGCAGCTCTCCAAAAAAAAGAGCTGGTAGAAACCAAAGAACATTCATACCATACATGCTGAAAACATACCATAGATTCACATACAGCGTTTCAGGAGTAATGCTTCCACCAAAAAATAAGGCATAAAACACAACACTGATATAGAACAAACTAAACCAAAAATAAGGAATCATAATTGCCATGAAACGTTTTTTGCATAAAAGTTTGAAGTCTTTTTGCGGATCACTACGGTAATTCATCAGCATTCCAGAAATCAGAAAGAAAAGAGGCATATGAAAGGAGAATATCCATGTGCAGAATGGCAGAATATATGGAGAATATTGAAAAATAGTATCACCTTGTAAATGCCCCAATAATACAAATATTACACCAAAACCTTTTGCCATATCAAAATAATCAAGTCGTTTTTTTGTTTGCATAGTGCCTCCAATTGTTTTTTCCAAGAATAAAGGGAAAGAAACGATTAATCAGTTCAATCAAAATTGCTTCGAAAATAAATGTAAAAATCATAATATTGAATATGAAAATATAGCTTTTTGCTCGAGTTACAATCGTATCAATTTGCCATGCAATTAATATAGCTGCATAAAGAATATAACAATTAACATGCGTGGACATTACTATTAACGAGTTTTTTCCAAAATAAGCAATAGAAGAAATGGTAGGTATACTCTTACATAGAAGAATTAATCCAAAAGAACCACATAATGCACATAAATAAAATAATGGAACATTTTTAAGAATAATATAGTGAAAATCTACACAGCCATTAATCTGAGACAAAGGAATATTTATAGCGAAAAGAACAAAACCGAGTAACAGATTCAAAAAAGAAGAGAAAGAAAACTTGCTAAACAAAGAAAAGAGATAATACGCAAGGCAAATGAAAGACATGGCAATTGCAGCGCGGAGAATTACACGAATAAAATCTATTACGGAAGTAATAAACAAAGATGTTTCATAGTCTGTATAAAGCTGGCTAATGCCAATTTGTATAATATATGCAAGTACTGCAAGTCCCAAGATTATCAAGATGGAAATAGGTCTTGATATTTTTTTTGTAATAAAAATAAAACCTGTTTCAGCTAAAAAGAGAGTAGGTAAAAACCATAAAACCGAAACACCATAAAAGGTTGCAGAATGAATTAGGTTGACCCAGAATGTATGAAGATCAATTTTATGAAGCAGAACGTTTAAAATATCTATAAAAAAATAAAGAAGGCTGAACCATAAATAGGGTACAATAATAGCAGAACATTTTTTTCGTAATAAATCGGAAAGATTTTTAGAGGTTTCTTCCTTATAACAAATCAACATACCGGAAACAATAAAAAATAAAGGCATATGGAAAGAAGAAATCCAAGCCCGAAGAGGTTCACTGATGTATTCGATATGACCAAGAACAACTAAAATGATACCAAATCCTTTTGCCATATCAAAATAAGTTAATCGTTTTGAATTCATAATAGTACGCTCCAATAATATGAATATCTATTAATATACATTTTCATTTTAGAAGAGAATATAAGAAAAGACAAGGAAAAATTAACATTGTTTTTTAAAAAGACTGGGTCTATAATCATACTAACTATCAACAGCATAGAATAAGAGGGTTTTGCTATGGATATTATGATTTCAAAATTATATGAAATAGAAAAAACAGCCACAAATATTGTGGAAGAAGCAAGGATGAAGAAAGATGATATTTTTAATGACACAGAAAATAAGAAAAAACAAATTGATGAAGATGCAAAGCAGGAAATAGAAAAAAGAATAGCAGATTTAAAGAAAGAAATGCAGGAAAAGAAAGAGCAGAGTGTAGCAACACTTAAAAAAAGCACACAACAGACAATTTGTTCGATAACAGAAATGTATCAGAAACATCATGAAGAAATTGCAAAGGAAATAACAGGACGGATTATAGAAAATGTTCGGCCGCAGTGAATGCCAAGATTGAAAGGTGAGGATAGCATATGAGTGGACTAACTGCTTATGGAGGAATGGCTACGAAAATCCGTGCAAAACAAAAAAAAATGCTCCAACATACGGAATATATGCTGTTACTTTCCTGTAAATCTGTACAGGAGGTACTTCATATATTAAGTGAAAGTGAAGGATATCAGGATGTGTTTAATGAAAATGATATTAATTTACTACACCGAGGAACTGTTGAGTTAAAACTAAAAGAAAGCTTTTATAATGAATATATAGGCCTGTTTAAATATTCAAATGAAGAACAGAGAAAATTTTTAAAAATGCATTTTCGAAAGATGGAATTGTCGTTTTTAAAGGGCTGTTTAAGAAAAATGTTCAGTAAAGAGAAGACTTCTATTACAGTATCAGCAGAAGTACAACATTTGTTTATTAAAAACTCCAAATTAAATATAGATTTATTGGCTGAAGCCCGGACAATTGAGGAATTGATTGATGCATTAATAGGAAGTGAGTATTACAGCTGCTTAAAATCTGTTTATCAGCAACGGGCAGATACTATATTTGAATATGAAGCATCCCTGGATATGTTTTATTTTACGAAGCTTTGGAAAGTGATAGCAACTGACTTTTCTGGACTGGATTTAGAAATACTAACAGAAAGCTATGGCTATAAAATTGACATACTAAATTTACAATGGATTTACCGATGTAAGAAGTATTATCGGGTTTCAAATACAGAAATTTATGCCATGCTGATACCGGTAACCTATAAACTTCATAAAATCGAATTAACGGCAATAGTGGAAGCACCTGATATTGAAGAATATGATAAACTCATAAAGAAAACAGGATATGGTAAAATGTATCCAGATATTTCAGGAGATAAATTAGAGGATATCTATATTGATCTATTAGATAGAGTTAATGAAGTTGGATTTAGAAAGTATCCGTATTCAGTAGCAATTCTAAACACGTATTTGTATAAAAAGGAATATGAAATTAATAAAATTACTACAATACTGGAATGTATACGATATGGTATTGATCATGAAAGGATTCTTCAATACTCAGGTTTGAAAGGAGGCATGGATTTATGATAGAGAATATGAGTTTTATAAATATTATGGGTCCAGAAAATGATTTTGACAGAGTTGTGCAAAACTATTTGAGTAAATATGATATGCAGCTCGAAAATGCATTGTCAGAATTAAAGACTGTGCGGAATATTAGACCGTTTGTAATGTCGAATCCATATGAAGGTACATTAAATCAATGTGAATCGTTGATAGAACAGATTCCAGAATCTGAAAAGAAAGAAAAAATAGAATCACTTCAAATTTCTATAGAAGACGCAAAAACAATTGTAGAAAAAATAGAAAGAGACGCAAAAAGCATTGATAAAAAGAGAAATCAAATAGAAAGTAAAATTCAATTAAAAAGAGAACTTTTAAATCAAATACAACCTTTTAGAGAACTTCATTATGATGTTTCTGATATACTGGATTTCAAATTCATTAAATATCGATTTGGAAAATTTCATAAAGAGTACTATCAAAAATTCAGAAAAACAATTTATGAAGATACGCTGACCATTTTTTGTGAATGTTATTCTGATAAAGAATATGTATGGGGTGTGTATTTTTCAGCAGAAGATATAATAGACAAAATAGATACGATTTTTGCAGCGCTTCATTTTGAAAGAATTATACTTCCTGATGAATACGAAGGAACAACAGAAGAGGCCTGTGTATCTTTGGAAAATCAGATTGCAGAATTGGAAGAATCATTAAAGAAAATACTGGATAAAAAAGAGAAGTTTTTTATTAAATACGCAGAACGGTTGTTAGAAGCAAAAGAAAAAATATTCAGATATGTATTAGATTTTAATGTTAGAAAGATGGCTGCCCGCACGGATGATGTGGATAATGCATATTTTATTTTATGTGGCTGGATGTCAGACAAGGATGCTGCGGCATTTAAAAACGAAATTGAAGGAGACGAGAAAATAACATGCTACATAGAAGAAGAACATCAAAACATTTTTAGTAAACCACCAACAAAGTTAAAAAATCCAAGAATATTTAAACCGTTTGAAATGTATATCAGAATGTATGGATTACCGGCATACACAGAGATGGATCCTACGATATTTGTGGCAATGACATATTCTTTTATTTTTGGAATTATGTTTGGAGATGTAGGACAAGGACTATGTCTGGCAATTGGAGGATATCTTTTATATAAAATGAAGAAAATGAATCTGGCAGCAATCGTAGGAAGCTGTGGAATATGTTCTACGATTTTTGGATTTATGTTTGGAAGCGTTTTTGGATTTGAAGATATTATTAATCCAATCTGGATTCGACCTGCAACTTATATGACAACGGTTCCTTTTATTGGTAAGTTGAATTATATTTTTATAGTGACCGTTGGATTTGGAATGTTTATTATTTTGTTGACGATGATTTTTAACATTGTTAATGCAATTAAAGCACACGAAGTTACAAGTGCAGTGTTTGATAAGAATGGAATAGCCGGATTTGTATTCTTTGCAGCAATTGTTTTAGTGATTTGGCTGTTCATGACAGAAAAAAGCCTGCCGGCAGGAATTGTTCTGCTTGTGATGTTTGTTTTACCATTGATTTTGATTGCATTGAAAGAGCCTATTACAAATATCATTCAAAAAAAGGCAGAGATATTACCGGATGGAAAAGGAATGTTTCTTGTACAGACATTTTTTGAATTATTTGAAGTTCTATTAAGCTATTTTTCCAATACACTTTCTTTTGTCCGTATAGGTGCATTTGCTGTTAGCCATGCGTCTATGATGGAAGTCGTATTAATGCTTGCAGGTGTAGAAAGTGGACATACAAATTGGCTTGTAATTGTAATCGGCAATATTTTTGTTTGTGGATTAGAGGGCTTGATAGTTGGTATTCAGGTATTGAGACTTGAATATTATGAAATGTTCTCAAGGTTCTATCACGGAACCGGCAGAGAATTTAAACCATACAGAGCACAGGAAAATATTTCAAAATAATAACAGGGAGGTCATACTTATGACAGAAACAGTAGTAAAGGTATTATTGGCAATTGCATTGGTATTAAGCATAGTTATTCCATTTGGTGCATATTTGATTGGGGAGCATACAAAGGGAAGATACAAAACAACAATAGGTATTAATGCATTTTTCTTCTTTTCAACAATGATTATTGCTAATATTTTGATGTATACAAATGTATCAGCAGCAGAAGTATCGGCAGCAGCAGATCTTTCTACAGGTCTTGGTTATTTGGCAGCAGCACTTTCTACGGGAGCATCCTGCATAGGTGGAGGTATAGCGGTTGCGTCTGCGGCAAGTTCTGCACTGGGTGCCATCAGCGAAGATCAGAGTATACTAGGAAAATCCTTGATTTTTGTTGGTTTGGCAGAAGGTATCGCACTGTACGGCCTGATTATTTCCTTTATGATTTTGGGTAAATTAGGCTGATGAAAATGTATTTGATAAGCGATAATGTTGATACTTATACCGGAATGCGCCTGGCAGGAGTGGAAGGGGCCGTTGTTCATGAGCGACAGGAGCTTTTGGATGAATTAAATAAAGCGATTGCAGACAAAGAGATAGGAGTTATTTTATTAACGGAAAAATTTGGAAAAGAGTTTCCAGATATTATTGATGAAATACGTCTTCACAGAAAGCAGCCTCTGTTAGTTGAAATTCCAGATCGGCATGGGACTGGAAGAAAGGCAGATTTTATTACATCATATGTAAGTGAAGCGATTGGATTAAAGCTTTAATGATTTCGTGAAGGAAGGTGAATCAATGACAACAGATGAGAAATTACAAGAGCTCCTTGATATGACAATGGGAAATGCCAGAAAACAGGCATATGAAATCATTAATGAATATAAATCGTCTGCAGAAAAAATACTGGATGAATATCGACAGACAAAAAGAGAAAATATAGAAAGTAGAATTGCTGCGGAAAGAACGACATTAACAGCTGCAGAGAATAAAGAAATGTCTGCAGCACAAATTGTTATTCGAAAAGATCTTTCCGATAAACAGGAAGAGATAAAGAAAAATCTGTTTGCTGAGGTATATACTGTTATAGAGGATTATAAGAAATCAAAGGAATATGAGGAACTGCTAATTACACAAATCAAAGCAGAGAAGCAGTTTGCAGCAGATGCACCATTAACTGTGTATATAGATCCGTCAGATGCAGATAAGAAAGAGCAGTTGGAAAAGGAAACGAACTGTGTGTTAACAATCAGTGAGTATTCTTTTATTGGTGGAACACGAGCTGTGACAAATGATAATAAAATACTGATAGATAATTCATTTCAAACAGCATTGGAGGATGAGCGAAATAAATTAATCTTCCAAGGAGGCAGAACAAATGAATGAAAAAAAGACAGGGATTATTTATGGGATTAATGGGCCGGTAATCTATTTAAAAGGAAATACCGGATTTAAAATGGGTGAAATGGTCTATGTTGGAGAAGAGCATCTTGTAGGTGAAGTGATCGGTTTGTCTATGGATCGTACGACGATTCAGGTATATGAAGAGACTAGCGGTCTTAAACCGGGTGCAATTGTAACCGCAACAGGTAGTGCCATTTCTGTAGTTCTTGGTCCTGGAATATTAAATAATATTTTTGATGGAATAGAAAGACCATTAAAATCAATAGCGGAACAATCTGGAATATATATTAACAGAGGAATCAGCACACAGTCATTGGATAGCAACAGAAAATGGGATATTAAAATGACTGTAAAAAATGGACAGCAGGTAGAGGGTGGAACTATTATTGCGGAAACGCAGGAAACAACAGCGATTTTGCATAAATCTATGGTTCCTCCATATGTAAAAGGTATTATTAAGAATGTTGTCAGTGATGGACAATATACGGTTGAGGATATACTTGCTGTTGTAGTGACAGAACAGGGAGAAGAAGTTCCTCTTAGGTTGGCGCAGAAATGGCCGATTCGAGTTCCTCGTCCGGTAGGGAAAAGATATTCTACTCATATTCCATTAATTACCGGTCAGAGAATACTGGACACATTATTTCCGATTGCAAAAGGCGGAACAGCCGCTATACCGGGAGGCTTTGGAACCGGAAAAACGATGACACAGCATCAGATTGCGAAATGGTCAGATGCAGATATTATTATTTATATAGGTTGTGGAGAACGTGGAAATGAAATGACACAGGTTCTAGAGGATTTTTCCAAACTGGAAGATCCTAAATCAGGAAATAAACTGATGGCTAGAACAACCTTAATAGCTAATACATCTAATATGCCTGTTGCAGCAAGAGAAGCCTCAATTTATACGGGTGTTACACTTGCAGAATACTATAGAGATATGGGATATGATGTAGCTATTATGGCTGATTCAACATCCCGTTGGGCAGAGGCTTTACGAGAACTTTCCGGGCGACTGGAAGAAATGCCTGCTGAGGAAGGATTTCCTGCCTATTTAGCGTCAAAGTTGTCTGCATTTTATGAGAGAGCAGGACTGGTCATGAATTTGAACCATTCCGAAGGAAGTGTAACAATTATTGGGGCTGTATCACCGCAAGGTGGGGATTTTTCTGAACCAGTTACACAAAATACAAAACGATTTGTCAGATGCTTTCTTGGATTGGACAAATCTCTTGCATATGCTAGACATTTTCCGGCTATCCATTGGCTTACAAGTTACAGTGAATATTTATCAGATTTAACACCATGGTATCAAGAGCAGGTATCTCCAGATTTTATGAATTATAGAAATCGTATAGTTACAATTTTGAATCAAGAGAGTAATCTGTTGGAAATTGTAAAGCTAATAGGCAGCGATGTGCTGCCGGATGATCAGAAGCTGATACTGGAAATAGCTAAAGTAATCAGATTGGGTTTTTTACAACAAAATGCTTTTCATGTAGAAGATACCTGTGTACCAATGGCAAAACAGTATAAAATGTTAGATACTATCCTATATTTGAATGATAAATCCAGAGAGCTGATTGCAAAAGGAATGCCAATGTCTGTATTGAAAGAAAGCACCATATTTGAAAGAATTATTTCTATTAAGTATGATGTCCCTAATAACCGACTGGAGCTCTTTAAGCAGTATAAGACGGATATAGATGCATTTTACGAGGATGTACTTCGAAAGAATCAGTAATACAACCGGGGAAGAAGGTATAATATGTCAATTCAATATATTGGTTTAAATCAGATAAACGGTCCTCTGGTTGTACTGGAGGGAGTAAAGAATGCTGCATATGATGAGATAGTTAAAATTCAGGTAGAAGGAAAAGAAAATAAGCTTGGAAGAATTGTAGAAATATATGAAGATAAAGCAATTATACAGGTATTCGAAGGTACAGAGAGCATGTCCTTAAGAAATACCCATACGAAGCTGACGGGACATCCTATGGAAATTGCGCTTTCTACAGATATTCTTGGAAGAACATTCAATGGAATAGGTCAGCCGATTGATGGACTGGGAGAGATTACTCCAGAGATAAGTCGTGATATTAACGGACTTCCGCTTAACCCTGTTGCCAGAGAATATCCGCGAAACTATATCAGTACCGGAATTTCCGCAATTGATGGTTTGACTACTTTGATTAGAGGACAGAAATTACCTATCTTTTCCGGAAATGGACTTCCACATGATGAGTTGGCTGCACAGATTGTGCGGCAGGCATCTCTGGGAAGCGGAACAGAAGAAAAGTTTGCCATCGTATTTGCCGCAATGGGTGTTAAACATGACGTAGCAGATTATTTTCAAAGAGTGTTTGAAGAAGGTGGCGTCAGTGACCATGTCTGCATGTACTTAAATTTAGCAAATGATCCTGTTGTGGAACGTCTTTTAACCCCGAAGATTGCGCTGACGGCAGCAGAATATCTGGCATTTGAACATGATATGCATATTTTAGTTGTTCTAACAGATATGACCTCTTTTGCTGAGGCTATGCGAGAGGTTTCTTCTTCGAAGGGAGAGATACCAAGCAGAAAGGGATATCCGGGATATTTGTATAGTGAACTTGCCACAATTTATGAACGTGCAGGAATAGTAAGAAGTGCAAAAGGTTCCGTTACACAAATACCAATTTTGACAATGCCAAATGATGATATTACACATCCTATACCGGATTTGACGGGATATATCACAGAAGGTCAGATTGTACTGGATCGAACACTTCATGGACAGGGAATATATCCGCCAATCAGCATATTACCATCATTGTCGAGATTGATGAAAGATGGAATCGGCGAGGGGTATACCAGAAAGGATCATCAGGATGTTGCAAATCAGCTATATGCATCTTATGCAAAAGTACAAGATGCAAGAGCACTTGCATCAGTAATAGGTGAAGATGAACTGTCACCTATTGATAAAAAATACATTGCATTTGGAAAAGCGTTTGAGGCAGAATTTATAGGTCAGGGAGCAACACAAAACCGTACAATTATTGAAACATTGGATTTGGCTTGGAAACTACTGTGCATGCTACCAAAGGAAGAGCTGGACAGAATAGACACTAAGATTTTAAGTGAGATGTATAAACTGGCTGAGGAGCCAGAAGAAGCAGAAGAACAATAGAAACAGGTTAGCTTGAAGGGAGGATTTGCATGAACGTCAATACAGTTCCTACGAAAGGAAATTTAATGTCTTTGCAGAACTCTTTAAAACTTGCCAAACAAGGATATGAGCTAATGGACAAAAAGCGTAATATTCTTATTTCTGAACTGACAAGCTTAATAGATGAGGCAAAAACAATACAATCGGAAATAGATATTACCTTTAGAAAAGCTTATCAGGCACTGCAGGAAGCCAATATTGAGCTGGGAATCAGTTATGTTCAGGAGATTGCAGAGGCAATGTCAGTAGAAAATTCAATTGTCATAAAAACCAGAAGTGTTATGGGAACAGAAATACCACGTGTAGAAATAGAAGAGACACAATTGAAACCGGTTTTTGCATTTTATAGTACGAGAGACTCTCTAGATGTAGCTCTGGCATCGTTTCAGAAGGTTAAAGAGCTGACAACCAGACTGTCAGCTGTTGAAAATTCGGCATACAGACTAGCTGCGAATATACGAAAAACGCAAAAAAGAGCTAATGCATTGAATAATATTACAATTCCGACATATACCATATTATGCAAAAATATTCAGGCTGCGTTAGAAGAAAAAGAGCGAGAAGAATTTACCAGATTAAAGGTAATAAAAAGAAATAAGCAAAAAGAAGCTTGATATCTATGTTAAATTCTCATATAATTTTTATTGATGGTTTAAAATCATCGTAAAATTAAGCTTTGATTAATACAATCAAGAGGAGGGAACATGGATTCAAATACAGTTCAGATTTTAATTGCCATGATTATTTATATGGCAGCTGTCATCTTAATTGGTGTCGCATTTTCAAAGAAGGCAAATACCAGTTCAGAAAGTTACTTTTTGGGAGGAAGAACACTTGGCCCATGGGTAAGTGCTATGAGTGCAGAAGCGTCTGATATGAGCGGATGGCTTTTGATGGGATTGCCGGGAGTAGCTTATTGGTGTGGTCTGGCTGACGCAGCATGGACAGCAATAGGACTTGCAGTTGGAACATATATTAACTGGCTTGTCGTATCAAAGAGATTACGTCGATATAGTATTAAAGCAGACAATGCTATTACACTTCCGGAGTTTTTCTCAAATCGATTCAGAGAAGAAAAGAAAGTAATTATGACGATTTCAGCTATTTTTATTCTTATTTTCTTTACTGTTTACGCAGCAAGCTGCATGGTTACCTGTGGAAAACTATTTTCTACTTTATTTGGTGCACCGTACATTGTTATGATGATTGCAGGTGCCTGTTTTGTATTGATTTATACAATTCTTGGTGGATTTCTGGCTGAGAGTGCATCGGATTTTATGCAGTCGATTGTTATGATAGTTGCTTTGTCGACAATATTAATTGTAGGAACAGTTGATGCCGGAGGAATTGGAGCGGTTATAAATAATGCCAAGAATTTCCCGGGATTTCTTGAGTTTTTTGGAATAGCAACTCCAGTGATGCAGGATGGTGTTCAAGCTGTTTCTAATGGAGTACCTGCTTTTGGTGAAGCAGGAATTTATGGATTTATTACAATATTATCTACTCTTGCTTGGGGTCTTGGATATTTTGGTATGCCACAGGTATTGCTTAGATTCATGGCAATTCGCAGCGAAGAGGAACTTCCTCGTGCAAGAAGAATTGCCATGGTATGGGTTGTCATTTCTTTGACTGCTGCAATTTTTATTGGAATTGTAGGTAGAGCATTATTTCCAGTAGCACTTGGAACTGCATCAGAGGCAGAAAACATTTTCATTTTACTGTCAACAAACATGCTTCCTGCATTATTAGCAGGTTTTGTAATGGCTGGAATTCTTGCAGCAACTATCAGTTCTTCAGATTCATATCTTTTGATAGCAGCATCTGCATTTTCAAAGAATATTTTTCAGGGGCTCTTTAAAAAGGATGCAACAGATAAGCAGGTTATGACTGTTTCAAGAATTATGCTGTTAGCTATTACTGCTGTTGCCGTGATTATTGCATTGGACGAAAACAGTGTTATCTTTACAATTGTTTCTTTTGCATGGGCAGGATTTGGTGCAACATTTGGACCGTTAGTTCTGTTTTCTCTTTTCTGGAAGAGAATCAATCGACCAGGTGCAATTGCTGGAATGGTAAGTGGTGCGGTCATGGTATTTTTCTGGAAGCTTGTAATACGACCACTTGGTGGAGTATTTAACATTTATGAATTGTTGCCGGCATTTTTGTTATCCTGTGTATGTATTATCGTTGTTTCGTTATTGACAGCTCCGCCATCAGAACAGCTAATCAAGGAATTTGATGAAGTAAAGGCAGGTAATTAAAGTTTCACAATTGGAAAACATGCTTCGGTAATGAAGTTCTCCGGATTTTGTTCATTTCCTGGAGAAAGGAAATATGTAACAAAGGGTGAACCTGATTGTTTATAATGGTTTTTGTTTATCCATTCATTCATATATGCATTAATATCACCGATTTGATTATATGATCCACGAAACGCAAGAGCTGCGACTTCACAAGATGGAAACTGCAGAAACTGTAATGTGTGATTTCTTTTACACAGCATGGAGGCTGAAGCAGTTATTTTAGCTGAAGGGAGAGCTTCAATTACTTTCTGTACTTCGACATCAATTTCACTGACACGATTGGACTGATTTGCAGGAGAAGGTGCCTGACAAAATTCAATGCGGTGAGTAATTGCAAATGAGTATTCAGACAGAGTCTGCTTAATTTGTAACTGATTGCAAATATTTTTCAAGTCATTCCATAATAGACCTTCGTCTTCAAATTTGTGAATAATGCCACGAAGACTAATAACTATACGCGCAGGAATATGTTTTACCGTGACGGAAAGAGAGCGTAGATCCTCTTTGGCAATTTCCTGAACAGCCTGTTGCATTTTCTGCATCTGTTCTTTAGCAATAGCAATTTCTAACAGCTTTTCCTGCATTTTATCCTGTAGGAAAAGCTGTATTTTTTCTGGTGACTGATAGGTATGTAATATTTCAGTAATTTCTTTTAATCCAAATCCAAAATTTTTAAGTACAACAATTTGATTCGCAACGGGAATCTGTTCTTCTTTATAATAGCGGTATCCTGAACATTCATCTGTACAGGCTGGAACTAAAAGACCAATTTTGTCATAATTTCGCAACATATGAATACTGATACCGGTCAAAGTAGAAAACTCACCAATTTTAATCATAAATCGTTAACCTCCATTGATGATATAATTATAATTCATAAGAGATGGGAAAGCAATTCAAAGCACAATTTAGAAAATAGATATTGACTCTCGTACAATACGAGGTTCTATATTACATCTAAGGAACAAAATATCAGGAGGAAATCATATCATGGAAAAGAAACTTGACTGGAGAAAAGACGAAAAGAGCATTTATGGAGCAGAGGCAAAGCCATATACGATTACAATACCAAAAATGAAGTATTTTATGATTCGTGGGCTTGGAAATCCAAACAATGAGGATTTTTCAAATAAAATAGGAGTATTGATGAGCTTATCCTACGCAGTCAGATTTATGCCACGAAAAGGGTATACACCAGAAGGATATGTGAATTATGGAGTATATCCGTTAGAAGGAATGTGGAGTGCAACAGAGGAAGTAGAGGAAGGAATGCTCAATAAAGACAAGCTGATATATACTATTATGGTACGTCAGCCGGAGTTTGTTAATACCGAGACAGTCAAAAGAGCATTTGAGGAGGCAGAAAAAAAAGTAGATACGAAACTATTGTCAGAAGCGGGATTTGTAGAGCTTGAAGAAGGAAAATGTGTTCAGATGCTGCATACCGGTCCATTTGACAATGAACCGGAAACGTTTCGAATTATGCAAACATATATTGAAGAAAATGATTTATGTAAGAGATCTTTTACAATAGGAACAGAGCAGTTTTATCATAAGGAAATTTATTTAAAAGATACAAGAAAGATAGAGTTAAGCAAAATGAAAACAATACTCAGATATTATGTATAATCCATTTATCTAAAATGGCTAATTGCTTCTGTGTGAAACCAGTGTTCTTCATCTTCCATAACAGTAAGACTGCAATTATGTGATTTCACAAATTCATCTATAGTAGTTCTGTCTGTAAGTGTGTCTGTACCGGCATATAATATTTTTGTAGGATGATTCCATTTTTCAATAGGATGTGTTATTACATATTGATAATAGTTCCAATCTAATGTTTCACCAAAACTTGTTGGAATGATTCGCTTTTCCTTTAATTCTTCTTCGGTTACATTTGCCCAAAGCATCATATTCTGTATTAATCTTGTCATATTAAGAACCGGAGAAACAAGCATTGCAGTCTCGAACATTTCATTTTGAAATGCAAGCAGACTGCAAAAGGCACCAAAGCTGGCAGCAAAAAGAGATACCTTGTACCATTTCTGTTTAGTATAGTTCAATACGATTTGTAGTTCAGGCACATTTTTCCAAGGAAGAATTATCCATTTCATCCTTACGTGCCCCATATCCCGGTAAATCAATACTAAGTACTTGATAGCCTCTTTCGCAAGGCGAATAAGGCTAGGCGAGCACTTTCTTCTTTATTTCCACCTCTTCCATGAATAACTAAAAGTACTTTATTACAAGACTCGCCATAAAGAATGACAGGTATTTGATTAATATGAGATAATTCTTGTTTCATTTTGTAAATCTCCTTTTTTGAATCAAGTTTTCTGATTATTCGGCAGGGATTTCCTACTGCAACTACATTTGCAGGAATGATTTTCTTTAATAACAAATTTCTTCTGCAAGCAATTGTTTTGAGGTTTTAAAACAATCCATTATATAAATCTTCCAGATGAGTCATGTTAATCACTTCTTTCGTTTTACATTCTGTAGTAATTAATACTTCAAATAGAAACAGTTATAGAAACTGCCTCAGAATT
>CAZOHM010000038.1:0-22932 GCA_964579795.1 uncultured Lachnospiraceae bacterium
TGTTTGTGCGGTTTTGCGGGTGCTTCATAAGTGCCAATAATAGCATCTTAACACCCGACAAGCTTAGAATATGTGAAATACCAGCCTTACGATACAGGTCTTTTACATCACTATCAAGTTCAGTCCGATCTCCGAGTACAAGTGCCTGCATAATAGCAGCATACTTTTTATCCATATACTTTGCATAAACCTTCTTAATCTGTTCACGCAATTGATACAGAAATTCCGCAGGAATATTATAAGATTTTGACTGGGCGATAATATCTGCATTTAATAAACTACCGACATACCCTCTTTCATAATAATAGTTTCTCGTATCAAACTGCCCTTCATTTTCTGCAACAGAAAATTTCTGCAGTTTTCCTTCTGCACAAATATATGATCCTATATTTATAACATCTGTTTTTTTATTTTCTTTTTGAGATAAATAGAGGATAAATCCATGACATGTTCGTATGTCTTTCTCTATTGAGGTGTCGCTGATTTGAATTTTAATAGATACGTTTTTTAAATAAATAACTGCCTTCTGGTCTCCATATTCCTTTCGTTCTACTGTCCCATAAACCGTAAGACTCGTCCAGTCTTCTAAATCACATGTTACTCTGTCCATTTCGACTTGTGGCGGATAGAATAATAATGCAATATACATAAACAGAAGGAATCCAAGACTCAGTACACAGACCGGTCTTTTGATATACAAGCTGCCCTCCTTAATGATTTTATGTTATGTTAACTTCCTTACTGTACAATATCCAGATTTCTCTCAAAAGGCTGAGATAAATATATATGATCACCGTATGTTATCTCTGATTCTCCGTCAATCATAAACTGAACTTTATTGATATTTGAAAGCTCTGTAAGCGAATTGACAAAAGAATAGATTACAGCTTCATCAGAAACCTTATGTGTTTTTGTCAAAAACTCCTGGCTAAGATTAACATAACATATGCCATCTTTTACTGTTACACTGATTATTTTAATCGACGGATCAACTGTTGCATATGCCTCTGTTGTCAGCGGACCCGAAATAATATGCTCTGTCACAAGCTTTTCCATTGAAATATTACTGCTGTACACTACGGATTCCACTTCTGAAACAAGCTTTGTTCCACTCACATCTGCAAAATACAAGTGCAGATCAGTACGTTCATAGGAATTAATCTGCGCCCCAGTATTATCAATAAATGTTTCTGCAGTCATCATGCCGATTGGCTGTTCCTTTGAATCTGTAATTGGAGAATCCATAACAGTAAACAGTACACCCTCGACCCCATCAATCTGAATAAGTGTCCGAACAATCGCTGCTCTACGTAAAACTTCTGTAATTGTCTGCATTTGATAATAGCTGTTATTAAAATTAATTCTAAGCTGTCCTTCACTTAATATGCTGTTAAGGACAGTCAAGTCTCCATTTATTGGATTTTTCAGTTCCACATCCTCTGGCTGGTTAGACAATAAAGACAGGCACTCCTGTACAAGAGCAGCTGTCTCAGTATTAACAGGCGTATATTCAACCGGAACAACCTTTGTATCTTTCTTGTTGACATAATATAAGTAAAATGGCTGCTCACCCTCTGCGTTTTTTTCTTTGCATCCACAAAACAGCAGACCTGTACACAGTATAATTCCAAACAGCAATATAATGGATATTCCCCTGATTCTGCTCATCTTTTTCCTCCCATGTGTCAGGCAATATAGCTGCGCGGTATTTTCACAGTGAAGGTCGTTCCCTTGCCTTCCTCACTAAACACCTTGATTGCACCCCGGTGCATCAAAATTGCATTTCTGGTAATAGCCAGACCAAGTCCTGTCCCGCCAATATCTCTCGAATGAGATTTGTCTACGCGATAGAAACGTTCAAATATATGTGCCTGGGATTCTTCCGGTATTCCAATACCCGAATCAGAAATATCAATCGTAAAATACTGATGATCGGCATCCACCGTCACTTTTACCCACCCATCCTCTATGTTGTACTTGATTGCGTTTTCCACCAAATTAGATATGGCAAGGGTGAATTTGACCTCATCAATTTCAGCACTGACTGGCCGGATACTTTCCAATACAAGCTCAATATTTCTCTTTTTTGCAATCGGGCGAAGACGTTTGAGTATTAACTCAACAACTTCATTAATGTCTGTCTGCACAATATTCATATCTGCAGCGGTCTTGTCCTTTTTCACAAGAGACAGTAAATCATTGATTATTTTATCCTCTCTGTTAATTTCCTCGACAATATCCTGCATGAACTCCTTATATAGCTCATTCGGTACATCCTCCTGTGAAACAAGTGCATCTGCAAGCACTTTAATTGATGTAATTGGGGTTTTTAACTCATGCGACACATTGGATACAAATTCCTGTCTGGAATCATCCAAAACCTTTAGGCGTGCAAGTGTCTGGTTAAACGCTTCGGAAATTGCTTCTGTTTCAATATACTCCGGTACCTGTACCGGATTCTGCGTAAACCCTTCCTTAATTTCATTTGTTGCACTAATAATACCTTTGAACGGCTTTAATAAAAACATAGACATGAAATAGGCAAATGCGAATATCAGAATTGCCATGGAAATTTCAAGAATAACTGCCTTTTGTCCGAGTATTGCAATGCTGTCAACAATACTGTCGGTAGACACACTTGTAAGCATCACGCCAAAAACTTCTCCACTTGTCCGATCTGTAATTGGTGTAGCAATTTCAATATATTGATTTTTGTCATCATACTTTGACACATTTTCCTTTTGAAAGCATTTCACAACTTCCTCTGATACCATGGTTTTTCCCTGGCTGATAGAATATGTATCCTTAATAATTCTCAAATCTCTATCAATAACAAGCACACGTCCGTCATATAATGTAGAAAGCTGCTCCAACTCACTGTTAACTGTCTCAGAAGAGGTATCATCCAGATAATTATTTGTCACAAGATGATTTGCAAGTATCAGACACTGATTCTGTATTTCTGAGGTTCTGACAGAAACAGCTCGTGTTTCATAATTCTGCAAGATTACAGCACGAAGAATAAAGCTTGGAATGATTCCAACCAGACAGATAATCAGGAAAATGCGAAACCGAAGGCTTCGCACTAATCTTGACTTTATTACTCTCTCTTTAACCCTTAAAAAAATAACCGACACCCCATTTCGTATGGACATATTTCGGTTCACTTGGATTTGGTTCAATCTTTTCACGAAGACGACGGATATGTACATCAACCGTTCTGACATCACCCGGATAATCAGTTCCCCATACAAGCTTTAGTAATTTTTCCCTGCTGTATACCTTATCCGGATTTCTGGCAAGAAGCTCCAGAACATCAAATTCCTTGGATGTCAGGTTCACTTCTCTTTTGTCAATATATAGACGTCTGTCCTCTATCTCCAGACGTAGATCACTGATTGCAATATCTTTTTTATCCGCTGATATGCTGATTAGCGAATCCGGCACAGCACGCCTCATAATTGCCTTTATTCGTGCTTTTACTTCCAAAATATTAAAAGGCTTTGTAATGTAATCATCAGCGCCATATTCCAGTCCAAGTATTTTGTCCATATCATCGCCTTTTGCTGTCAACATAATAATTGGCACCTTTGAAAATTCACGTACCTGCTGACATACCTCCAGTCCGGACAGCTTGGGGAGCATTAAATCCAAAAGTATGATATCAAATGTGTTTTCTCTTGCAAGTGTTACTGCTTCCTCACCGTCGTATGCACAAGTGACTTCCATTCCGTCCTGTTCAAGACTAAAACGGATTCCCTTTACAATTAGTTTTTCATCATCAACCACTAAAACCTTTTTCCCCATTCTGAATCCTTTCCGTTTCTCATTCTGTACAAATATATTCCCTTATCTTTTGAAACAGCCCTTCTTTGATTCCTTCCACCTGCATAATATCCTCTGTTCTGGAAAACCCGCCGGCTTCTGAGCGATATGTCAAGATACTGTCCGCTTTTGCTTCCCCAATTCCTGGCAGCGTCATCAGCTGTTCCTTTGATGCCGTATTAATATTAACAAGTGTGCTCATATTGTTAGCACTGTCTGTACTGCTAATACGATTATCACCTGCATCTGATATTGGAAAATCCACCTTAAGTTCGTCCAATTCCTGCTCTGTTGGTATGTATATCTGCTGTCCATCCGCTATGACAGCTGCCTGATTCAGATAGTTTGCAGCAGCATTGTCACCTAAGCCTCCGGCAGCCTCAATTGCATCAGAAACTCTCGAAAGTCCCTTTAGTTCATATACACCCGGGCTTTGAACAGCCCCACATACATGTACTACAATTACTGTTGGCAACTCTTCTTCTATTTCTATTGTCTCTCTTGTCTCTTTGATTTCATCTGATTCTTCCACTTCCTTGGTTACTTCTGTATCCTCTGCGATAAAGGAATCCTTAGGCTCATCCATTTCGAGAATCAGCTTCTCCTGTCTGGATGCACAACCGTTTAAGCCCAGCAGAATTATCACAAGACATGCCACTATATATACGATTTTATTCATTACATAGACTCCTGTTCCCAGGCCCCGCTATGCAAAATTTCTAATAGTTATATTTTAACATACTTTACAGTCAATACAAGATAAACTATTGCAATTTTGTTACGAAAACGTTATCTATTCATTTCCATTTGAAAACTATCACTCCTATAATGGCAAGTACCATTCCCCATACCTTTCTCATTTCGAACGGCTGTTTCTCTACTTGAAATAATCCCATCAGTTCAATCAGATATGCAACAATAAGCTGAGCGATCACAATTAGCATAACAGCTCTTGCCGGTCCAAGTGCATTCATGCTCTGAATTACGGTAAAAGTAATAAATGCTCCAATCACGCCTCCAAGCAGCATGTACTTTGGCGATACAGAAAACACCTCTATAACAGGAGTTCTGTCTGTAGCAAGCCAAAATATGCAGCATACAAGAAACGCCGTAATTTGGACAAAGCCAGTAGCAGCCCATATACTCGAATTTTTTGTAACCTCTGTATTAAATACACCCTGAATACTCATCAATGCTCCAGATATTAACGCTGTTATTACTCCCATGTATTCTCCTCTTTTCTGTATTTACAAATAAAATAGTTTTCCGTAAACAATAAACAGGGAACTTCAACTAAGAAATTCCCTGTTTATTCTATCCAATATTTTATTGATTATTCACAGTAATAAGATCAATAGCCAAAGAATTTGAAAAAGTCCTGTTGACTGTTATCCGGTGAGCTGTTATCAGAATTTTCCGAATTAGACGCGTCCTGACTGTCGACATTACCATTCTCACTGTCATTAGTATTATCATTATTTGCAAGCTCAGATTTCGAACGTTCTCCAAGTGTAATGGATATTGTTGTTTCCTGATACTCTCCATTATCTGTACGAGCGATGAGCATATCAACTGTTTCACCTGCCTTATAATACTTAAGCTGCTCCTGCAGTTCACTGATACTCATAACAGAAATTCCATCAAATTTTCTGATAACATCTCCCTTTATCAAACCTGCCTGCTCTGCCGGAGTTCCTTCACCAATTTCAGAAACATAAATACCTTCAGGTATACCATAAGTCTGTGACACTTCGTTTGTTACTGACAATCCTGAAATACCAATATAGCTCGCCTCATCATTGCTGACAAGCTCTCTTGTCTGTCTATTCATTAGTTCTTCAATTACTGGCATCGCTGTTGATATCGGAATTGCATAACCCATACCTTCTACCTGTGAAGATGCAAACTTTGCTGAATTGATTCCAATTACTTCACCATCCATATTTAAAAGTGCACCACCACTATTTCCAGGATTGATAGCAGCATCCGTCTGAATCAGCTTGCTTGTCAGATTTTCGATACTGACCTCTCTGTCAAGTGCACTGACAATGCCTGTTGTAACAGACTGTCCATATCCTAATGCATTTCCTATTGCAACAACGGGCTCACCAATTACCAATGAACTTGAATCACCTAATGTTGCTACTTTAATTTGATTCATCGTAGAATCCTTAATATCTTCAATTGAAACTGCGATCACTGCCAGATCATTCTCAGAATCAGTTCCTTTTACAACTGCTTTATATGCTTCATTATCAATAAAGCCAACGGTCAGTGTCTGTGCGCCTTCAACAACATGATTATTTGTTACTACAAGCAATTCACTGCCATTTTTTCCGACAATGATACCAGAGCCACAGCTTTCACTTTCATACTGCTGTGTTCCCATGCCAAACATCATCTGTACTTCCTGTACACTCTTGTTTGTAATAGAAACAATTGCTGGCATCGTATTCTGTGCAACCTCTGCAACAGCCATGGATGTATCGTCTTCTGATGATGCTGTACTAAGTGTCTTTACTGATGTTGTATTCTGTTCTGGTACTGTTTCGGGTTTTGTAGCAGTAACCGTGTTTTCTGTCATCTTCACTTCAGCTGTATTTGCAGCAGTAAGTCTGTTTCCTATATAGTTCACTCCCTGAAATGCACATCCTGCTACAATACCAAATGCGAGTCCGTATACGATACAGGATGCAAACTTCTTTCTTCTGTTTGCCTTTTCATTCAATTTTTCCTGTGCGGCCTTTGCCTTCTGTTCTGCTTCCTGCGCTTCCCTAGCTCCCGGGATTGTCTGATTTTCATAATTATAATATTCGTACATAACCTTCATCCTCACTTTCTTTTCTGTATATACAACAATTATCAAGTTTGGACAGCTTCGTTCTATATGCTTGCAGTATTTAGTGCCAGCCAACACCTACCACTTTGCAGTCATCTAAATGCCCTCTGCCATCCAGCTTGTTTTTTATGTTACGTGTATCATACAAACAATCTATGAAAGAAATTTGATGGACACGTGAGAAAAAAGTGAAAAAAGTATGTTCAAATTGTGAACTCTTCTATTTAATATCACTATCCGCTCCGGCACTAATGCTTTCCTGTGTTGGAATATGATATTCGATTTCCTCAATCTGACCACCAATCGTATCTGATAATTCCTTTAACGTCTCATCCGGATCACTACCGGTCCATACCTTTGTAAAAGCAATTTCGAGCTGTGCCCAGTAATTGCTTGCCTCTACCATTTTAGGAAGTGATACAGATTTTTCATATTCGGACATAATATTGTTTATTTCCGGATTTTCATAGACCACATTTTTTTTGCAGGCAATTTTTCCTGCTTTTTTATATAAATCATCTGCTTTTGCATAAGCAAAATACTCAGCAAATGCATTGGCCTGTTCTTTTTTGTCTGAATAACCATTTACAGCCACAGCACTTGTCACGGACAGACCGCGTGCCTTTAATGTGGAACTGATGTCCGGCAGCACCGCAACTCCGTAATCAAATGCGAACTCTCCAGCTTCCTTTGCCTCTTCAATTTTTGCAATGGCATCTGTTGTTGCAACTGTAAATACTGTTTTTCCGTCTACAAATTCCTTTAATATTCCATCATAGGTAACTGCTTCTGCATCAATAGAAAAAAACTGGTTCATATTCTGATATACTTTCAGACAGTCTACAGATTGTTGATTGTAAATATTGAAAACAGAATTATTATCTCCATTTTCACCACCTACATCCATGTAATTACCTACAAAGAAATAGTTATAGAAAATATCTGAAACATCCCACTTAAATACGGCTTCTACTGCCTCGGGAGCATCATAGTTATTTGCAAATGTAAGGATATCATCAAGCGTAGACGGAATCATTGTAGAAAGACGTTCAAGAACTTCTTTGTTTGCTACAGTACTCTCATCTCCCATAGGTGTACCCTCTTCGCCGGTTTCATCAGCTTGTATTGACTCCTCAGAAGTTATTTCCTCTGCTTCTTGCAAATCAGCCTCGGAATCATTCAATTCCTGCATGGCAGCTTCGGCTTCTGCTGCATCTGTTTCTCCCTCCAGCCTTTCCTTTGCCATATTTGCCATATATGTTTTATTATACAGGAAAAAATTTGTCTCATAATAAAGCGGATAAGCAACGTATTGTTCATCACAGCTCACTGCATGAAGCGCTGTCTGCGGATAATTCTGTGGAAGCACAACAGACGCCATATCGGTAATCGGCGTCGCAAGCCCTGAATAATAGGCTTTCATCAGGTTATCATGTGTTGTGATATATAAATCAGGAGAGGGTCCCACCTGCTCCCCATTTTCTGATTTTTCCCCTTCATAAACAGATGCATGATTAATCTGCTCCAGATATTCCACACCGGAGACAAGAACCGGTATTACCTTTACTCCATAATCTGCCTGATAGGAAAGTGCTGTTGTCGTTACATATTCAGTCAGTGCATCATCTGTATACCAAAGTATCAATGCATTATCATCATTTTCTGCATTTACTTCTGTCACAGTCTCCGCTTCTGCTGTATTGACTGCTTCCTCTTTGGTCGTCTCTCCTACATATAGAGGATTATAGACTAAATCTGCCAGTCTTGTTGTCATTAAAAAATCATATAATGGATTTTGATCCACAAACGAAACTGTAAGCATTACAATTACAAGTGCTAAAGACAGGCAGGCTGATAATCTTTTTTTACCCATAAAATGCTCCTATCATTTTATATCAATGACTGCTCCAGACGAGTAATCATCTCATCAATATCCTGCTTTGAAATAACCAAAGGCGGAATAATACGCAGGACATTCGATCCTGCAGTAATAACTATCAAGCCGTTTTCCATTGCCTTTTTGCTCACCTCTGACGGTGTTTTCTTGCTGATATCAAATTCGAGTCCCTGCATCAATCCCATTCCACGACGCTCGATTACGAAATCATATTTTTGTACAAGTGCATCCAGCTTTTCTTCCAGATAAGGAGCAACCTCATTTACATTTTCAAGAACATGATTTTCCTCAAACAAATCCAATACTTCACTCACTGCTGCTGTTACAAACGGATTTCCTCCATAGGTTGTTCCATGATCTCCTGCCACAAGAGAATGCTCTGCGACAGCCTGGGTCATTAAAAACGCACCTACAGGAACTCCACATCCAACTGCTTTTGCAACTGTCATAATATCTGGCATTACTCCATAATTCTGGAAAGCAAACATTTTTCCGGAGCGGCCCATTCCACATTGTATCTCATCAAGAATTAACAGTGCACCCTTCTCATCACATAGCTTACGAACACCCTTCAAGAATTCCTCACTTGCCGGATAAATGCCGCCTTCTCCCTGTATAGTTTCAAGAATCACTGCACATGTCTTGTCTGTAAACTGTGATTTTATACTCTCAAGATCATTATACTTTGCATACTTAATATTCCCAATCATAGGATAAAATGCTTCCTGGTATTTCGGATTACCTGTTACAGACAGCGCGCCCATTGTACGTCCATGAAAAGAGTGCTCCATTGCAATAATTTCATGGTCCGTGCTGTTGTCCTTCAAAAAAGCATATTTCCTTGCTGTTTTTATTGCACCCTCAATTGCTTCTGCTCCACTGTTTGTAAAAAATACCCGGTCCATTCCCGATATTTTAGTCAGCTTTTTTGCTGCCTCAATTGTCGGAACAGAATAGAACAGGTTTGATGTATGAAGCAGCTTGTCAATCTGTGTCTTCAAAGCATCATTGTATTTTTTATTTCCATATCCAAGTGCAAATACTGCTATTCCGGAAGCGAAATCCAGATACTTCTTTCCGTTAACATCGAATAAATGTACTCCCTCACCTTTATCTAATACAATCTGATAACGGTTATATGTATGAAGCAGTACGCTTTCTGCTTCCTCTATATATTGTTCCATTGTCATAATAATGCCTCCTTATCCTCATCAGGGAAAAACATGGTTCCAATTCCTTTATTAGTAAAAATCTCGAGTAATAAGCAATGCGGTTTTCTTCCGTCTAGAATATGCACACGATTCACACCACTCATAATGGCATCAGTACAGTTGTTCAGCTTTGGAAGCATACCTCCGCCAATATGTCCATGTTCAATCAATGCCTCTGCCTCCGACACAGTCAGTCTGGAAATAAATGTATCCTTATTGGCAGGATCCTTATAAACACCCTCAATATCTGTAAGAAATGCAAGTTTGTCAGCATGCATTGCCTTAGCAATTGCACAGGCAGCATCATCTGCATTAATATTATAGGTCATAAACTTCTCATCTAAACCAATTGGTGCAATAATCGGGAGAAAATCATTATCCAGAAGATCCTCTAAAATCTTCGTGTTGACTTCTGTAATATCTCCTACAAATCCAATATCTTCTCCATTGGAGTACTTCTTTTCTACTTTCAGCAAGCCTCCGTCTTTACCGGAAATACCAACAGCCTTAACACCAAGCTCCTGTACCATTGCAACCAGTGACTTATTTACCTTTCCGAGTACCATTTCGGCAATTTCCATAGTTTCTTCATCAGTTACACGAAGACCGTTGACAAACTTCGCTTCTTTTCCTATTTTACCAACCCATCGGCTAATTTCTTTTCCGCCGCCATGTACAACAATCGGTTTAAAGCCAACTAACTTCAGTAATGTTACATCCTTAATGACGTTCTTTTTCAGTTCATCATCTGTCATGGCGCTTCCGCCATACTTTACAACAATTACCTTTCTATTGAATTTCTGAATGTATGGCAGGGCTTCAATCAACACCTCTGCTTTATGAAGATATTTTTCCATATATATTTCATTCGTTATACTCAAATCTGTTCCCTCTTTCCTATCATTCTGATTCTTTAGCTTCTGTAATCTGCATTGATTTTTACATAATCATATGTAAGATCACAGCCCCAGGCTGTTGCTGTTTCACTTCCAAGCTTGATATCCACAACGACAGTTACCTCTTTTGAAGCAAGAATCTTCGTTGCATCATCTTCACTGTAATCTGTAGCTACGCCATTCTTACAAATCTGAATTTTATTTTCTGCGGCCCGGAAAAATACATCTACCTTTTCCGGATCAAACTGTACCCCCGCATACCCAAGTGCACAAAGTATTCTGCCCCAGTTTGCATCATGACCATAAATTGCAGCCTTTGTCAGAGACGAACTGATAACCGACTTTGCAAGAACTCTTGCATCTGCCTTTGTTTTTGCTCCAACAACTGTAGTTTCAAACAGTGCGGTTGCTCCTTCTCCATCACCAGCCAATTTCTTTGCCAGTGTTTCATTTACATAATGCAATGCTTCGCAGAAAAGTACATACTCCTCATTTTTCTCAGTCAACTTCTCGTTTCCAGCTAAACCGTTTGCAAGAACAAGCATGGTATCATTTGTAGATGTATCTCCATCAATGGAAATCATATTAAAGGTATCTACAACATCAGCCTTGACTGCTTCTGTTAAAAGCTCTTTGGAGATATCCGCATCGGTTGTAATAAAGGCAAGCAATGTACACATATTCGGGTGAATCATTCCGGATCCTTTTGCCATTCCTCCAACTGTTACTGTCTTTCCACCAAGTTCAATTGTAACAGCTACCTCTTTACGTTCTGTATCTGTTGTCATAATTGATTCTGCTGCTGTTTTTCCTCCCTCAAGTGTATCTGCAAGCAAAGGAACTAGCTTTTCCACCCCGGCAGTCAGCTTTTCTGCCTGAAGCTGATATCCAATTACTCCTGTAGATGCAACCAAAACCGATTCGCTCGGAATATGCAGCATTTTTCCCGCCGCAGTTGCTGTTTTACGGCATACTTCCATACCCTGTTCACCTGTGCATGCATTTGCAATCCCTGCATTTACTACAATTGCCTGTGCAAACGGAGAATCCTTTACTACCTTCTGATCCCATTTTACAGGTGCTGCCTTTACTAAATTAGAAGTAAAAGTTCCTGCTACGGTGCACGGCTCCTTGCTGTAAACCATTGCCATATCATTTCTGTTGTTATACTTAATTCCTGCCGCAGCACCAGCTGCCATAAATCCTTTCGCTGCAGTTACTCCACCATCAATTTTTTTAATATTAGTATTCATTTTCATTTTCCGCTCCTATTTATTAAATTCAACAATATTCTCAATATTTAAAACAAAATCATAATAATTTAAATCCAGTCGTCTTGTCCAGCCTATTGTGTTCCAGAATGCATTTCCAATATCATTTTCTGTAAATGCAATCAATGACACCTTACTGATTTTCTCTTTTCGAAGTGCCTCCATTGCAAACACAACCATTGCCTTTCCGATTCCTCTCCGTCTCTCCTTTGGATGAACACATACATGATAGAAACAGCCTCTTCGTCCATCATGTCCACACAAAATGCTTCCTATGATCCTTCCGTCTTCCTCAGCTACAACACTGGTTGTCGGATTTCTTTTCAGAAAGCGTTTAACACCTTCCTCTGAATCATCCACACTTCTGATTGCGAATCCATGAATGGATTTCCATAATTTATATATTTCATTGTAATCTTCCGGTTTCATAACACGTATCATATCATCATCTTCTTTCTTTAAATAACATTGTTATTTATGGGAACACAGGAGCAAATGTAAGGCCTTCTGTTTCCTCAAAGCCAAACATCAGATTCATATTCTGTACCGCCTGACCAGCTGCGCCCTTTACTACATTATCCAGCGCTCCCATCATAATTACCCTGTTTGTCCGTTTATCAATTTTAAAATTTACATCCACATAGTTGCTTCCTTCTACCCATCTTGTTTCCGGACAGACATCCTTATCCAATACTCTGACAAATTTTTCTGTCTGATAATACTTGTCATAAGCTGCTTTGACATCTTCATAGGAAACATCCTTAATAAGATTTGCATATGCGGTTACAAGAATTCCTCTGTTCATTGGTGCCAAATGCGGTGTGAATATTATTTTCAGTGGTGCACCTGCTGCATATCCGAGCTGCTCTTCTATCTCCGGTGTATGTCTGTGAGTCAGAACGCCATAGGCTTTCATATTTTCATTGACTTCGCAATACAGATTTGCTACCTTCGCACCTCTACCGGCACCCGACACACCTGATTTAGCATCAATGATAATTGAATCCCTGTTAATGATCCCTTCCTTCAGTAACGGATAAACAGACAAGATCGAACAGGTTGTATAGCAACCAGGATTGGCAACCAGTCTTGTATGCTTAATATCCTCACGATTAATTTCGCAAAGTCCATATACTGCTTCCTTAATAAACTGCGGAGATTTATGCTCAATTTTATACCATTCTTCATAGACTGATACATCTTTAATTCTGTAATCTGCACTTAAATCAATAACCTTTGTATTGGAAAGAATCTCATCATTAAGTATAGAAGCCAGAAAGCCCTGTGGTGTTGCTGTAAAAATTACATCCACCTCTTTTGCAAGCTCTGTCAGATTATCATCTTTGCAAATATCCTCTACGATTTGGAACATATTCTGAAACACTTCGTAATACTTCTTATCTATATAGCTTCTGGAACCATACCATTTGATTTCAACATCTTTATGATTCAACAAAAGTCTGACAAGCTCGCCTCCTGCATATCCTGTTGAGCCAATAATTCCTACCTTAATCATCGTCATTTCTCCTCCTATCGCTTCAATTACCTAAAACATTGTCTCTACCGTCACCAGCCGTATTATTCATCATACTACAGAATCTCTTTGAACACAATTACGTCTATGGTATTTTTTCTTGGTTAAGATTGCATAATTATACATCCCATATGAATATTATGCAACACTTTTTTGCGTTTTATGCATGTTTTATTTTGTTTTATGCATAAAAAGCTTGCATTTCATACATGATTGTTGTATATTAATTGCAGATTGAAACTAAGGAGGTCATTAATATATGAAAGAAAAGGTTATTTTAGCTTATTCAGGCGGACTTGATACTACAGCAATTATTCCGTGGTTGAAAGAAAATTATGATTATGAAGTTGTATGTGTCTGCATCGATTGTGGACAGGAAAGCGAGCTGGACGGTCTTGAAGAACGTGCAAAAGCAAGTGGTGCTACTAAGCTGTATATTGAAGATGTTGTCGATGAATTCTGTGATGATTACATTGTTCCATGTGTACAGGGTTATTCTGTTTATGAAAACAAATATCTGCTTGGTACTTCCATGGCAAGACCAGTCATTGCAAAACGCCTTGTAGAAATTGCAAGAAAAGAAAATGCTGTTGCTATCTGTCACGGTGCTACAGGTAAAGGTAATGATCAGATTCGTTTTGAACTTGGAATCAAGGCACTTGCACCAGATTTAAAAATCATTGCAGCATGGCGTGATGACAAATGGACAATGGATTCCAGAGAATCAGAAATTGCATATTGTGAAGCTCATGGCATTCATCTTCCGTTTTCAGCAGACAACAGTTACAGCCGCGACCGTAACTTATGGCACATCAGTCATGAAGGACTTGAGCTGGAGGATCCAGCCAATGAACCAAATTATGACCATCTGCTCGTGCTTGGTACTACTCCTGAAAAAGCTCCAAATGAAGGTGAATATGTAACCATGACATTTGAAGCAGGTGTTCCAAAGAGCATCAACGGAAAAACCATGAAAGTGTCTGATATCATCCGTGAGCTGAATAAGCTCGGTGGCAAACACGGAATTGGAATTGTTGACATCGTTGAAAATCGTGTTGTTGGTATGAAATCCCGTGGTGTATATGAAACACCGGGTGGAACTATATTAATGGAAGCTCATCAGCAGCTCGAAGAATTGATTCTTGACCGCGACACATATGCATTGAAAAAAGATATGGGATCTAAGCTTGCTCAGATTGTTTATGAAGGAAAATGGTTTACTCCACTTCGTGAAGCTGTTCAGGCATTTATTGAGTCTACACAGAAATATGTTACCGGCGAAGTGAAATTCAAGCTGTACAAGGGCAATATCATTAAAGCAGGTACTACTTCTCCATATTCCCTTTACAATGAAAGCATTGCATCCTTCAAGACAGGTGATTTATATGATCATCATGATGCAACTGGCTTTATCAATCTGTTTGGTCTTTCCTGTAAGGTTCGTGCTATGAAAATGGCTGAGGTAGACAAAACCGTCAAATAATTTGTTTCATAAACCAATGACCTCGCATATACTAAATTAACTTGTATATGCGAGGTTTTTTATGTATAAAAACAACTGGAATGAGGGTAAGCCACTACAATATGCTGTTGATACACCGGCTACTCTTCCTTACAATCCTGAAGTAAATTCGACTTCTGATGAATCAAATACACCTTCGGAAGATACAAAAGCTGGTGATACACCAATGACTCTTCCCTATAATCAAGACACTCCCATGACTCTGCCTTATAATCAAGACACTCCCATGACTCTGCCTTACTATCAGGATACTCCCATGACTCTGCCTTACTATCAGGATGGCAGTACTCCACCGAGCGAACCGGAAACTCCAATGAACGGCTCCCCTGGAATTAGTTTTCCTATGACGCTTCCATCATTTCCAGATACGCCGGTCGCTTCGCCGTATCCACCTGTTTATCCAAATATTCCTGTAGCACGCGGCTGCAACATTCGAATACTTCACGCTGATAAAAATCTTGGTCCTGTTACTGTCCTGTTAAGCGGAGTAACCCTTGTAACTTCACTTAACTACGGAAGCATTTCAGCATATTCACAGGAATCCTCCGGAACGTTGCTTGTTACAGTTGTTTCCGCAGATAACATTTATCAATACATCGTACAGGAAACCATGCGTTTTCAAAATGGTGATACGTATACTGTTGCCATTATTCCAAGTGCAAAAGGAAGCTCTCTGTACCAGATTTCTGATGTTTCCTGTAACAAATCATTATACAACTCGTGTATGCGTGCCATCAATCTGTCGCCCGACAGCGTTTCACTGGACATCTCTCTTCTGGATGGAAGAACAATTGCCAAAAACCTCAGTTACATGGGCATCGGCAGCTATAAACAGTTTACTCCTGGCACATACCGACTTCTTGTATATGAAAACAGATGCAAGAATAATATTTCTTCAACGAGTACGGGCAGCGGTCTTGTGAATATCATTCCGATTATCATTGGCACAAGCAGCTCCTCATGTATGACTAATCTTTTGAAAGCTTCACAGGTTCAGGTTGCAAGCAATCAGCTCTATACGGTTTATCTGCTTGGAAATGTCTACGACAGCGAAGGCTTGATGATTCTTTTTGTTACAAGCAGCTTTGACTAGAAATCCAGTTTCATGGTATAATAAACATTAATAAGCCAAACAGGCAAAATCTGTTATAGGCATGACAAATGACAACCAAAGCTGAAGACAGCAGCAAAACTGTTTGCAGTCTTCAGCTTTGGAAATAAATTGATATATCATACAAAAGAGGAATCATATGACTGTATTATTGATTATTGGAGTTTATCTAATCGGTATTAACCTGACCGGCTTTATTATAATGGGAATTGACAAAAAACGTGCAAAATACCAAGCCTGGCGTATTCCAGAAGCTACTCTGTTCGCTGTTTCACTTTTTGGTGGCTGTATGGGTTCTCTGCTTGGCATGTATACTTTTCGACACAAAACACAAAAGCCGATGTTTGTAATTGGAATGCCGGCCATTCTGACTTTGCACGTGCTTCTAATTATTATTTTATTTCTTTCACCAGTCTATCTGAAGCTCATGTAATACAATGGAGGTGTACATATGGCTCTTTATGTTGCAGTATGTGACAGTAATGCTGCCGACCGTAAACAGTTAGAACGACTGCTCACTCGAGAAAACGACATCAGACAACAGACAAGCGGTGTCATCTATATCGATTCCTACGGAAGTCGAAATGCACTCATGAATACACCAATCAAGTATGATTTATTCTTAATTGATATTATTTCCGAACAGCACAACGGAATGACAATTGCAAAGGAGCTTCGCGCAATGGGGATATTGGCACCTATTGTACTGTGCAGTTCAAACATTGACTACACAGCTTTTGGCAATCCGGCTTCTCATATTACATGCCTGCAAAAACCAATCTCAAAAGGACAGCTTTCTCATCTTTTGGATATGGCAATTGAACATGCCAAAGAAAAAACTCCCCTGATTGAAATCAGAGGAGAAAATGAAACACATTTTGTAAGTCACCTGGATTTTGTCTGTGCCTGTCCAAAAGACCACCAGATAGAGATTACACTTAAATCCGGTTCTACTTTGTACATGCTTGGTTCCATGAATGAACTTGAGCTGCTGATTAAGCCCTATCATTGCTTTATATATTGTAAAAATACTCTTGTTAATCTTCACCATATCACAGGAAATGTACGAAATTCGTTTATCCTGTCTACAGGGCAAACTGTAGCTTTCCATACTTTCAAGCGGAAGGAACTGCTTCTGGCATTGGCAAATTTCAAAAATTCATGTATCTAACAGGGCGCTGCCTGCTCTATAATGCCACGATGATTCCACCATTTGATGCATACAGAGACGAAATTCCTGCTGTATCTAAAATCAATACTTCCTTGAATTTCATGACTTTTAATATCTCATCACGAAAAAAAATGGCACGTTCAAAACAGTTACAATGTGAAATAGCCAATCTCCTGTTTTCCGAATCCGGCTTTGCTTTTTGAATAATTTCTATCATTTTCTGTATTGCACGATTGATTCCACGTGCCTGACTAAGCTGCTGGATGGTTCCCTCTTGTGTCGACCCCATAACTGGCTTAATATTCAGCACACCGGCAACCAAAGCCTTCACGTTGCTCAAGCGACCATTTTTTCGCAGCATTTCCAAGGTCTCCAGGACAAAAAAAGTATCCAGATCTTCAATAAATTCTTCCACATGTGCTATAACCTGCTCAAAACTCATTCCCTGCTCTTTACATTCAGCTATTTCCAGTGCAATCTGCGTCTGTGCAACAGAGGCTCCCTTTGAATTGAACACATGAATCCTTGCATCCATATCCTCTTCCTCATACAACTGTTTCCCGAGCACAGCACTGTTGTAGGAACCACTGAGTTCTGCCGAAAGTGTTACAACATACGTCTCCGCACATTCACGCATCACTTCAGTATATGCATCAGGTGATGGGCAGGCAGATTTTGGGCACTCGGAACAATCGTCCACAAGCCTTAAAAAAGCGGCCTGATCAAAACTCGCATCATCAACAATCTGTTTCTCCCCAACCTGTATTGTCAATGGGACATGCACAAATCGTCTGTCATTATTCAATTCTTCAGGTAATTCTCCACAACTGTCCAATACAATTTTATAGTCCATATAATCCTCTTTTCAATCGCATGTAGTTTTAATTACTACTTATGATAGCATCTTTTTCTGTGTTTGCAAAGAGGGGAAAACCATTTTTTTAATTTATACTATTGTAAAAAAAACTCTTATCAAGTCAGTCAGTGCCTTCTGGTCACGACTTCCCATCAATTCACGTGCAGAATGCATCGCAAGCAATGGAACACCTACATCAATTGTCAGCATTGGAAGAAGTGTAGACGCTATGGAACCAAGTGTTCCACCGCTTGTTCCATCTGAACGATTTACAAATTTCTTATATGGAATCTCCTGACTCAGAAGCATCTGTTCAATGATTGCTATTCCTTCAGCATCAGTTGCATATGTCTGCCCTGCAGCCTCTTTTAAACACACACCACAGTTCAACGGTGCTTTATTGACCGGATCATATTTGTCTGCCTGATTTGGATGCAGTCCATGTGCCACATCAGTAGATAACAAAAGCCCGCCTGCGACAGCCATTTGAAAATCCACGTGAGTTCCATTCATTTGTGTAATCAGCTTTTCCAATACATATGATAACAACAGGGAACCTGCCCCCTGCTTTGTTTTACTTCCTATTTCCTCATGATCAAAATAGGCAGCCACGCTGATTCCCTCTTCACGTTCTGACTCAATCAGCCCGGTTGTAATAGCCTGAACAGAAGTCATATTATCAAGTCTTGGAGAAGAAATAAATTCCTGTTCTACGCCAAGCATGCAGCCCGGCTCCGCACAATACACAGACAATTCAAAATCAAGAATATCCTCCGGGAAAACATTTAATTCGTCTGCAAGCAGCCTAATAAACTTCGTATTCTTCATTCCAGCAACAGGTATCATATCTGTCTGCTTATTTAGCTCTATACCTTTATTAATTTCCTTATTCAAGTGAATTGCCAAATTAGGAATCGTAAGAATGGGTCGGTTTATGTTAACCAGTCTCAATTCCGGCTTCATAACTGTTTTGCTTTTGAGGGCAACACGACCTGCAACTGAAAGCGGTCTGTCCAGCCATGTGTTTAAAATAGCTCCGCCATAAATCTCAACGTTTACACTTGAGTATGCTTCCTTTTCCATATCCGGGCTTGTTTTTACTCTCAGACATGGTACATCTGTATGTGCGGCTGCAATTCGTAGCAATGCCTGTCCACTCGTAGAAATCGACTTCTTTGTTCCCAGGCGAAAAGCAATCATCGATGAGCCATGACTGCTGACATAGTATTTACCGCCATTTTGCAGATGCCAGTCCTCCTGCATGGACAATTCCTCAAATCCGGCTTTATTCAACTGCTCCTTCACTGCCTGTACTGCATGAAATGGCGATACTGCCTCCTCAATTAAAGAAAGTAACTGTTTTGCTTCTCTTGTTTCACTATTGTTTTTCATTATTATTTTCATTCCTCCGGATTTTATCTTTTATGTTCCCCATTGCCAGATATTATACCACGTTTTCCAAATTCATGGTACAATGAGTGAAGGTAGCAAATCACATCAAACGGAGGCATCCATGATTTTACTCAAAATAACCGATATCAAGCATTTCATGAAAAAGCTTTTATCTGAAAACGAAACTGCATTTGACAGTTTTCTTTTAGCAGAAGCTTCCATTACAACAGGCAACACCTTTTCCATTGACGGACATATCAACAAGGATTTCTATTCAGCCGAAGAAATAGAAAGCATGACAGAAACAGCATCTATAAACGGACGCATCTGTTCCCTTCAAATGTCTCGTTGGGATACACTGAAGGCATACTGCTTCCAACTGATTAAAGGGAAAAAAACACCTCTCTCTTTTCGCTTCATTTTCTATCTTGCGCCGGATAATATCGAACGCTTTTTAAGCAGTATCGAAACCTCGCTTACATTGCAGGATATCAATGGGCTGACATTTAATATCAAATATGATGGACAGTCTCTTACCTGTACAACTGCTACATCCCTAAAGTTGTTCACTATGGATAAAACAGTTGAACATTCCTGGGATAGCATGATTAAAAAATTCTTGTCGAAACAGGATATCGGCTACGAGGAGCTGTAATTATTTTTTCATCTTCGGTTCAAAAATCAGACTGACAAGATATCCAAAAACCAGGGCTGCACAAATGCCCGCTGCACCGGCTGTAAAGCCACCGGTGAAAATACCAATAAAGCCATTCTCATCAACTGCTTTCTTTATTCCCTGAAATAAAACATTTCCGAATCCAAGCAGCGGCACGGTAGCTCCTCCACCTGCATATTCTATAAATGGAGCATAAATTCCGATTGCACTCAGCACAGCACCCAAACATACAAGCATCACCATGATACGACCCGGCATTAGTTTAGTTTTTTCCATTAGTATTTGAACAAGCAGACAGATCATCCCTCCAACCCAAAATGCATTCAAATAATTCATTTTACCGTTCTCCTAACATATTTCTTTTCTCTCGAATTTCTAAATTATTATTTCCAGTTTGTCCTTAAATTATTCCATTCTACAAGCTGTCCTTCCTTTACTTCATACAGGTATATGATTTCTTCCAAAAGCTGTTCCATACAGCTGGTTTTTTTCTGACATTCAAACAATCTTTCCGTTATTTTGCCAATGGCTACATCTGTATATATTCGTGCTGCCAAACTATAATCCACCTGTCCCTTCAGGTCTTCCAATGATTTCTTTGCAGCTTCAAGTTTTTCTACAGATTTAAGCAAACCTTGGCATGCACCTTTCAAGTTTGGTACACTCAGGAATGTACTCTGTGTACACAGCATGATTCTTGACCGCTCCTGTAATTTGAAAAAAGGGACTGCTGCTATAGCATAACTATAAAGTGCTTCTGACGCTTTTTTCATTTCACACTGTTCATACGACTCCCCCTGATCAGAGCTCATAATTCCCGCTATCATTGACGCCAGCAAATTACACACAAGGATATTTCCATTATCCGGGAGTCGTTCGATTTGAGCCACAAGACATGCAGTTGCTCTCTCCAGTGCCTGCATTGTAGCAGCCTGCTTGCTCACGTTGACTATTTGCCCCTGCTCATCGAACCTGCTGCATACAAGCAGAGAAAAGCTGCTGTGTGCCTGAACACCCTCTCCCTCATTTTCTACAAAAATCCGTTTTCCGGCAATTGGTGTAAGTAAAATATTAACGAAATCATTATGAGCGCTAATTGATGTGATTTTTGATGATGCAGCAGCTACTTCCACTTTATTTTCTTCAAGAAATGCTGTGCCAAATCCCTGACCGTCAAAAGAAAGACAACGATCGACTTTGTCCTTGCAGACAACTGTTACATACTGAGCCAGATTTCCTCCCTTTGAATGTCCACTCACTGTGATATTCTCATAAACTCCACAATTATCGTTAATAAAATCTGCAGCAAGCATCTGAATATCTGTATCTGACATATAGGCTCCATATACATTGTCTGTCCAGGCATGGTATTCTCCTCCTGTCCCACGAAATACAACTGCAGCATCTGCACTTCCCATTTCTGTAAAGCATGCCGCACGGATTCCCCCATCATCAATGCTTCGTGCGACTTCAAGATTCTGGAACTGTTTTGGCATCTGATCCATCCTTGTAAACAATTCAACAGCTTCTTCCACACTCATTCCCCCACCGACTCCGGCCTGCTGTACCTTCTGTACATCAAACAATCCCTGTTCATTTTTCATCGATGTCAATGTTTCCTCTATTGTCATCTGATTTACAGAACAGTCCATATATAAATAATTTGATAAAAGCAGCAGCTCCTGTTCACTCAGTTCACGCATACTACTTAACAACCTCCCGTACAAGCATGAGACATTCTATTCCATCTGCATGATAGTAATCTGGCAGATACACATCACAATTCTTTCTGTCAATCTTCTCAAATGCACTCCGGTTCAAACCGCACACCCTTACGAGTCCCGGCTGTCCCAATTCAGACATCTGCTCAAATAGCTGCTCAGCCATTTCATAGAATTCTTCCTGCTCTCTTCCTGCTTCCTCAGTAAAAATATAGTAATCCGCATCCAGAATAATCCCTGCCTCCTTAGCCTCCTTTAGCGAATTTTTCTTTGTAAACTTCTGATCAAATCCGGGAAACAGAAAACGTCTGATATATACCTTACAGTTTACATCCGTCATTGCCGGCAGCTCATATACCATCTGTTCCATCTGTGGTCGAATCAGAATTCCATAATAGCCATCCTCCAGCATTACCGATTTGAAAGGAGTAGACTGATTTCTTTTAACAACAAAGCTGTCTGTTTCACTGTTCCCTCCTCTGACTATCGCTCTGCAAACTTCCTGTTTTTCCAATAAACCTTGCCCCTGTAACGACAGCACAGAAAACTTTTCATCATATTTTTCCTCCAAATACTCTTCTATTTCTATTTTTATTTGTTCTGCCTGCTGCCTTCCCTGTTCTGCGTTTCCGTTATTCTGCATACATCCGCTCACTCCCATCATTATGACTGCCAAAAGAACGATTATCCTTCTGTTTTGCATATTTCCTTCCTCCATGTAACGTTAACCAAAAGCATTTATTATTTCATTCAGATACTAAGCAAAAATTCCGCCTGTCCAAGTCTCAAAATATCACCTGCATGTATTTCCAATTCCTGATATACTTTCTGTCCGTTTACTTTTGTGCCGTTTGAAGAATGAAGATCCCTGACAAACCATTGTTCTTCTCTTCTGTATAATTCACAGTGTCTTCCTGAAATGGAGTCATCATGCTCTATTACAAAATCACATGAATTTTCAGATCGTCCAAGCACAGTATGTCCACTGCAGGATGTACGATATACCTTTG
>CAZOHM010000039.1:0-22583 GCA_964579795.1 uncultured Lachnospiraceae bacterium
GCATTTGTCTTGATTTTCTGATTGCAATATTTGTTACTGTACATGTATTTACTATATAAACATCTGCCATTTCAGCAAAGGGTACAATTTCGTACCCTGATTTTGTAAACATTTGCTGCATAAATTCCATTTCGTATGCATTAACCTTACATCCAAGGTTGTGGAATGCTACTTTTGTCATAAGATACTCCTTATTTTTTGTACTGTTTTGATATTGACTTTTCAGTTTACCGGTCTTATGATAAGAATTGTAGTAAATATAAAAGAAAAGGAGGTATTTGTATGAAAACAGTACAGATTTCTTTAAATTCTATCGATAAAGTAAAATCTTTCGTAAACGATATCACAAAATTTGATTACGATTTTGATTTAGTATCCGGTAGATACGTAATTGATGCCAAATCTATCATGGGTATTTTCAGTTTAGATTTATCTAAGCCAATCGATTTAAACATCCATGCTGAAGACAATGCAGAGGACGTTTTGGCTGTTATTAAGCCGTACATGATTTAGGTTTCGTACAATTAAAGACAACCAAAGGGCATTTGTCAAAAGGGCAGTTGTCCTTTTTTTGTGTTTTCTTTTCTATGATCCTGCTTTGCAACAGCAAATACATGCTCATTTGCATAAACAAATTCAAGCCCCTGAAACTTTGTCTCATCAAAGTCTTCCTGCTTAAAAATATAAATCACATTCTTTCTGACAATACCGTTTTTCAATTCTTCCTTCCATCTGTTAATATCGCTTGCAACCAAAGCACTGATATCTCTTGCATAATAGTAATTATTCTGTCGCATGCCATGCAGATATGCGCAATATGCTGTTTCCATAATGATATCATTATCGTCATACATAAAAACAAATTCATTACGGCCTTTCAGTATTTGCTTCAGCTCATTCTCTTCCCACATTGTTTCATAGCTCTGCGATACATCGTAGCAGGCGCGCCTTTGTCCTGCAACAGCTGATATATCATACAGCTGAATAGCAAATGCCGCTGCAAATACAAGCTTTCCGACAAATGACAACAAATATCTGTCAATAACAACGATTACGCTCAAAGTGATTAAGTAAACAGGTACCCAGATAAACCGCCCATTCGAGCGAAAAACATTCAATAATTTACGCACAAAGGATGGATAGGGAACACCAAACAGTTTAAACTGATTCCATGTTACAATCGGAAATACTGCAAGAATACAGAATACAACAAACAATACAATTATCACGGTTACTCTGCAGTGTGTCCTGAAAAATATGCGATTGATGCGCGGCTTTTTTTTGACATACAAAATAATCACTATAATGACTGATATGCAGACAAGAAGCAGTACACCCGCACCAAGATATCCAAATCCCTCATACTGAAAATCATAATACAGTGGCTCGGACGCAAACACTCTTCCCATTCCAAGTGGATTAATAAAAGTATTTAAGTTACTGCAAAACGTACCAAGTCCTTCTCCAACGGCTGATGCTCCTCCATAAAATGCTCCCAGAACCGCTAATGCAATCAGTGCAGAAACACAATATGTACACAGTATCTTTATCTGCTGCCAAAGACGCTGTTTTTGTGCTGTCACTGTCTCTTTTTTTCCAATCCACTGTTCAGCAAAAGAAGCAAGCAAAATCAGACCGGCCATTGGCAGGAAATAGGAATGAATAAACACACACAGTGCCCCCATACCGAACCAAGCCAGACATTTTTTTATTGTGCTATCCAGCCTGTCATCATAAAACCAAAGTAACAGGGCAAGCAGAATAATCCATTGTGCTGCAAGTGCTGTATGATAATACATTCTTTGCAGGATTGGAAAGTTCAAAACAAATACCGCACAGGATAACAGACAAATCCATCGTTTATTGACAAACCGTCTGACTATAATTGCTGCCAATCCACCCTGCAGCGTAAAGCTCAATAATCCGAACAATCCAAAATATTGGAATCGCTCAGGAAGTACATGCGCAAACAGTTTGAAAAACACAGCAAACAAAGGTATCGAATCCGTATAGATTACCGAAACACGCGTTGGATAGGAAAGAGAGTCAATCAGTCCAATTGGCATGCTCCATTTATCCATGCGAAAATGGCACCAACCAATATAATGCTGTCTTAGATCCATATCACCATTTAACAACCATGCATCATATGTAAAATCAAGAATGCGAACTCCATATATGGCAATAAAGCAAATCAGACCTATCAAGCAGCCCATATTGAATAACGTACGGTATTCTGACCGTTCACTATTCCACAATAATCAATTCCTCCGTCTCAATTGCCTTTTGAAATAATTCATCTATTTTTTCTTCCAGATTACGCTCTGAACGTTTAATTATGTTAATATTCGGTTTTGTAACCGGATGCTTTGCTACAAAAATCGTACAGCAGTCCTCAAATGGAAGAATGGACGTTTCATACGTATTAATCTTTTCTGATATTGTCACAATTTCCTGCTTATCGAATCCAATCAACGGTCTGTATACCGGCATAGTACATACTTCATTTGTTGCGGCAAGTGACTGCATCGTCTGACTTGCTACCTGTCCAATGCTTTCACCTGTAATCAGGCCGAGACATTCCGTCTCTTTTGCAAGATGCTCAGCTATTTTCATCATGTAACGACGCATAATAATTGTCAGCTCATCATGCGGACATTTTTCATAAATATACAGCTGAATGTCCGTAAAATTAATCACATGCAGATAAATCGGTCCTGAATATTTGGACACAAGTCTTGCAAGATCTACTACCTTCTGCTTAGCACGTTCGCTCGTATATGGCGGTGCATGAAAATATACCGCGTCCAGCTTTACGCCTCTCTTTGAAATCATATAGCCCGCTACCGGAGAATCTATTCCACCAGACAATAAAAGCATTGCCTTGCCATTTGTACCAACAGGCATTCCTCCGGGTCCCGGAATGATTTCCGAATAAATATAGATTTTTTCTCTAATTTCAACGGTCAAATAAATATCCGGCTCGTGCACATCCACTTTCATTTCAGGAAATGCATCCAGAATCACACCGCCAAGTTCTCGATTCAGTTCCATAGAATCAAGAGGATAATTCTTTCTTGCTCTTCTAGCACAAACCTTAAATGTTTTATTCTTATCCGGATAGACATCTTCCATATATTTTACTGTGTCGGCTGAAAGCTGCTCAAACCCGTTGTCTTCTACATGCACAACCGGACATATTCCCGTAATTCCAAATACACACTGTAACCCTGCCACTGTTTCGTCGAAATCAAATTCACTTAAGCATTCAATATAGATTCTTCCCTGTGTTTTTGTTACCTGAAACTCTCCATCAACTTTTTTTAACGCATGTCGAATCTGTTTCACGAGTGCATCCTCAAACAGATATCGATTCTTTCCTTTAATTCCGATTTCTGCATATTTAATTAAAAACGCCGTATATTTCATATGGTTATCTCCATTTCTATATTATTTCTCAATGTCTCGTATATTTTCTGAATACCGGAAGAATTTCGCGCAGTGTATCAAGTACATATTCCAACTCTTCCTTCGTAGTGTCAACAGAAAAGCTGAACCGAAGTGTGGAATCAAGAAGCTCTTTTTTTATACCTATGGCCTGTAATGTTGCACTAACTGCCGGCTTATTTGTTGCGCATGCAGAACCTGAAGAAACATAAATTCCTTTATTCTCCAGCGCATGAAGCAATACTTCTGCACGAACGCCTGAAAAAGAAGCACTGACAACATGGGGTGCTGTACTCCTCACATCCATGCTGCCCCCGGGTGTCAAACCATTTATTGTCACACCCTCAAGCTGCACTAATTCATCAACAAAAAAATGCTTCAGTTCATACATCTGTTCAATTTTATCTGTAAAGTCAGCATAGATTTCTTCTGCGGCCTTTCCTATTCCGGCTATTCCCGACACGTTTTCTGTTCCGGAACGCAGACCCTTCTGCTGTCCGCCACCAAACAAAATCGGCTGAATTTTAACTGCTTCATCAATATATAATATCCCCATACCCTTCGGACCGTGTATTTTATGTCCGCTCACAGACAAAAGATCAATTTTCATTCTTTTCGGGTAGATTTCAAATTTACCGTATCCCTGCACAGCATCAACATGGAATAATGTTTTTGGATTCTTCTGTTTAATCAAATGACCAATCTCAGATATCGGCTGCAGTGAACCAATTTCGTTATTCACATACATCACAGAAACCAGTATTGTGTCCTCGCACAACGCTTTCTCTACATCCTCTAATCGGACTCTTCCGCTCGTATCTACATTAAGATAAGTTATCCGAAATCCCTGCTTCTCCAAATATTTCATAGGCTCAAGCACTGCCGGATGCTCTATTTTCGTTGTAATCAAATGCATGCCTGCACGTTTGTTTGCCTGCGCACAGCCTATAATTGCCAAATTGTCCGACTCTGTTCCTCCCGAAGTAAACAGTATTTCCTTTTCCTGCACCTTGAGATTTTTTGCAAAGATTTCCTTTGCTCTTCTGATATATTTTTCTGCTTCTACTCCAACATGATGCATGCTGGATGGATTTCCGTATGCTTCATCCATCACTGTATCCATCAGCTTTCTTACATCATCAAAGCATCTGGTTGTAGCAGAATTATCAAGATAGACCTGCATGTTTCCTCCTTTATTGCTCCAACTGATATACTAACCACGCCAACACCGTCATCCCCGCTGTTTCCGTTCGTAATATTCGATGTCCAAGCGTAATTGGTGTGATACCTGCTTCTTCTGCAAGCTGAATTTCCATATCATCAAACCCGCCTTCTGGTCCGATAAAAACAGCGATTCTCTGCTCCGGTAATATTTCTGACAACAGCTTTCGTGTCTCCTTCATACCGTTCATATCTGCCTGTTCATATGGAATAAGCTTGATTTCAAAATCCTTGCAATAATCAGCCGCTTCCTTCATTGTCATTACCTTTTTTACCTCAGGTACAATTCTACGCTGTGACTGCTTCGCAGCAGCCTCAGAAATTGCATTCCATCGAAGCAGCTTGGATTTTTCTTTTTTAGCATCCAGCTTTACCACCGCACGTTTTGTTTGTATCGGAACGATTTCACTTGCTCCAAGCTCCACTGCCTTTTGAATAATCATTTCCATCTTATCACCTTTTGGCAGCCCCTGAAGCAGGCAGATTCTGTTAGGCAACTCTACTGCCTCTTCTTTGATGAACAACAGCTGGCAGACTATTCGGTCATCTTCAAAGTTCTCTATCTCGCACTGATAATATCGATCTTCTGACGCGGTCACAACACGAATAGCTTCTCCAATTCGCATTCGCAGCACATTTTTTATATGATTGACATCCGAGCCAATAATTACTATTTTTTTATCAATAATCTGTTCCGGTTCTACAAAAAACTGATACATACCCTCGTCTCTCCTACTTGTCACATCGGTTTTCTTGCAGTTACATTTACCCATTCTCCCTGATGATTAACTTCAAGAACTTCCATTCCAGCCTCTTTCACTGCCTTTACAACTACCTGTTCCTTATCCTCAATAATACCTGATGTAATATAGGTTCCGCCTGGCTTTAATTGATGCATAATGACAGGAGTCAATGGTATAAGAACCTCTGCCAGAATATTTGCTGCTACAATATCATATTTTTCATAGCCAACTCGATCCTGAACTGCCTTATCATCGATAATATTTCCAATCAAAAGCTCAAAACCAGCATCCTGCAGACCATTTGCCTCCATATTATCCTGAACTGCATTGACTGCACATGGATCAAGATCTGTTCCAATTGCAGAAGCCGCTCCAAACTTATATGCCATAATGGACAGTATCCCGCTTCCTGTACCTACGTCCAGCAAAGCCGTTTCCTGTGTTACATATTTGCGAAGCTGTCTGATACAAAGCTGTGTTGTCTCATGCATTCCCGTTCCAAACGCTGTTCCCGGATCAATATGAATCACCATTCTACCTGTATCCTCTGTTTTTATTTCTTCCCAAGACGGGATAATTAAAATATCATCTACATAGAACTGATGGAAATATTGTTTCCAGTTATTCAAAAAATCTTCATCCGCAGTCTGTGAAATCTGAATGGAGCATTCTCCGACATTCATAAAACTCTTTAAATCGTCAAGCTCGCTTCGTACGTCTGCAAGCATTTTCTCATTATCCTCATCTGCATCAAGATAGAAGCTTAAATATGCAATACCATCATCAGCAGGACCATCAGGAAGAATATCTACAAACATCTGTGCTTTTTCCTGATCTGTCAACGGAATTTTATCTTCAATCTCCACACCTTCTATTCCGAGATCTACCAATGTACTGATTACCACATCTTCAGCAGTAGTCAGAGTTTTTACTGTATATTTATTATAACGCATAATCGACTCCTTCTGTTTCGTTAATTCATTGATTGATTATCAATTTATTAGTATATCATGATTCCTAAGAAAGAACCAGCGAAGAAATGGATTCTAATCTATAGTATTTGCCATTTTACACTATTTCCTATATACTATTAGATACAGAATTTCAAAATCAGATTACCGAAGGGCAGGTTATGATATGAAAAAAACAGCATTGATTATGGCTGGCGGACGGGGTGAACGTTTTTGGCCAAAAAGCCGCAAAAATCTTCCAAAGCAGTTTCTGTCTCTTACCGATGACGGAAAGACAATGATTCAGCTTACTGTCGAGCGCATTCTTCCCCTTGTAGATATAGAAGATATCTACATCGCAACAAATCGGGATTATCTTCCGCTTGTAGCAGAACAGCTTCCCTCTATTCCAAAAGAAAATATTTTATGCGAACCTGTCGGTAGAAACACTGCACCATGCATTGCACTTGGTGCTGCACATATTTCAAAAAAATATGAGGATGCAATCATGATGGTTTTGCCATCTGACCACCTGATAAAATACAGTAGTATGTACCAGACGACTTTGCGTGATGCTTGTGAAATTGCAGAGCAGGATGACAATCTTGTTACTGTCGGCATTACCCCTGACTACCCGGAAATCGGATATGGATATATCAAGTTTGTAAACGAAATTTGTGAGGGACGTGCTTTTAAGGTCGATTGCTTTGTAGAAAAACCTACACTCGAGCTCGCAAAGGAATATCTGGCTTCTGATGATTATCTATGGAACAGTGGTATGTTTCTCTGGAAGCTCTCAACAATTATGCAGAAATTTGAACGTTTTATGCCGGATACCTACGAAGGCTTGATGACGATTCGTAATTCTGTTGGTACATCAGCACAGGATGAGATTTTGGAAAAAGTCTTTCCTTCCTTCCCTTCCATCTCAATAGATTACGGCATTATGGAAAAAGCAGAGAATATTTATACAATCCCCGGAACTTTTGGCTGGGATGATGTCGGCTCATGGCTTGCTGTAGAGCGAATAAAGAAATCGAATGAATACGGAAATATAGTAGATGGTAATATTGTTACAATCAATACAAAAAACTGCATTATACAAGGTGGACAGAAATTGATTGCAACTATCGGCCTCGAAGACTTAATTATTGTCGATACAGAAGATGCAACACTGATTTGTGAAAAAGACAGCACAGCAGATATCAAGAAAGTTCTTGAGAATCTTCGCATTTGTAACAGAAATGAATATTTGTAAGCTACTTTTAAACTGCAGAGGATTAAATCCCCTGCAGTTTTATTTTAGATGTATTCAGTACTTGTGGTGAATAAGTCCCTCTATATCGAATGGTGTTAATAATTGCACGAAGACACTCATCAGCTAACAGTGTAATATAGATTGCTGCAATTCCCATGTCTGCAAATTTGACAAGTACAAGTGAGCAGCTGACAACAAATACAGAACCTATCATCTGTGAATAAAGCATCCACTTTGTATCGCCATATGCTCTGATTCCATTACCAATAATCACATTCATTGACTTCGGAAACATAATAGCAGCTGTAAAAATCAAATACGGTCCGGCCATTTCCATCAAGCCGGCATCTTTTGTGAAAACTCCAAGCAGCTCTTTTGTGAATATTGCAAATATTGTACCGGATACCGCAACCAGTATGGCATTGACAAACATACATATTTTCAAGTAACTGTCTGCTGTTTTATAATCAGACGCTCCTATTCCTTGTCCAATCAGCGTCATTGCCGATTTCCCTGTTCCGTTGAAAACAGCATACACCACAACCTCAATTCCAAATGTCAATGTATACACGGCAGTCGCCTTATAGCTTAAGCTGTTCAAAAATGCAATCAAAACAAGATTTGATGCGTTCCAAAGAAAATATTCCATAGCTGTCGGAAGACCAATTTTAACAGTTGCCAGATAGCTTTTGAAATCCAGGCATCTATTTAAATCATCAAACAGATAGTATTCTTTTCTTTTGCAAACAAAGCAGTAAACAATTAATGATACTGAAGAAATAAGATTTGCTAGCAATGTTCCGATTGCCGCGCCCTTGATATTCATTGCTTCAAATCCAAATCGTCCAAAAACCAAAACATAAGAAATAACAATGTTCAACAGTACTTTCATCACGCCACATACCATAATTGGTTTTGTATTACCAATACCCTGCAACATAGCCTGGAGTGCGCTGTCAATACCCAAAAGCAGCAGAGCACCTGAACAAATCCTGATATACAAGGCGCTTTCCTGCAAAATTCCTGCATCAATATTCAATAAACGCAGTATCTCCTCCGTACAGAAAAACCATGCCAAAAACAGCAGTGTAGAAATAACAGAGCCATAAAACATAGAGCTCAATGCATAGTTATTGACCTTATCACGTTTTTTTGCGCCAACAAATCGTGCGGTATAAACAACAAGACCGATCCCAAGCGCAACAACCGTATCCATTGTTGTATTGTATGGAAACTGAGCTGCTCCAAGTGCAGAGATATATTTTGTATCCAAATTTCCTAAAAACGCCTTATCTGTTAACGATTGCAGCTGAAATACGATTCCCTGTATAACAATAGGCAATGCAATTATCCAAATATTTTTTAACTTTGTAATTAATTTCATTTTCTTTTCCTCTTTCAGCTTAATATGTTTACTCCACATTCATGCAGTAATCCAATACAATCTGCCACAATCCATTATCATACAATGCCTCTTCATCAGGTACGTATTGTATTTGTGGCATTCTATACTCCGGAAATTGTACCCTTAGTCGATTATCCAGCATCCTGACTTCCTCCTCTGATATGTCCGCACCGGAAATTCCGATTAACGGGACATCCACCACACATGTCAGTGCCCGTAGCGCCTGTTCTAAACATATCAGACTTCCCTCTGCCTCATCACACAAATATTCCAGCTCTCCAGCACAACCATGTGCACCCTGCAGTAGTTTCCCTGAAATCATGATTGCACTTCCAATACATCCCTGATTCCAGAAAACGTGTGCATAGTCCAATCCCTTGTCACATTCTCCCATGATGATTGTGTTAATGTCATTCTCTAAAAATGTTTTGATTCCAAGCTTTTTTTCAAACAGATTTCCGATATCGACACCTTCCAGTTGTGGAAGATATGGCAGATATTTCACTGAATTCTCCAAAACAACACCCGGAATTCCAATGACCGCTAATCGCAAATTCGGATAATCAAGCAATATTCCTTCAAAAATCTGTACAAGACGGACCTTATCAATTGTTTCTTCGATTTTCTCTCTATATATCTGCTGTACATTATGGCAGTAATCATATACTTTAATATGGATTTCATATTGTTTAATCGCTGCACAGGCAATTGATTCGTACTCCTTATTCAACCGGAAAACTGCTCCCGGTCTTCCTCCGTTTGAACTTCCTTCCTGTTCTAGCACTTCACCTGTCTTAACTAACTCGTTCAACACAGCGGAAACTGTAGGAAAACTAAGACCCGAGTAATTTACAAGCTCTGTCTTTCCAACAACATCATGTTTTCTGACAAGATTTCTGACAAGCCTTAAATTTGTGTCCCTTATTAAGTCATAATGAGCAGCCTGATTTTTCATTTTTTTCTCCTTTTGTTTTTAATGTTACTTTTAAAAGTATGTTTAATAAGTTTATATCACACTGATTTATAATTGTCAACAATAAAAATCCAGAACATGCACTCGCCGGTGCACAAAAAGAATAGAACAGGTATCTCTCCTGTTCTATCCTTTTTATCTAATCATCTAATCTTCTGAATATGCTTCAATAATTGCTGCGATTTTATCATGTTCCAACCACAACGTATTATTCATATCCTCTACCTTCTCATAATCACAATCTCTTAATGCCTTTGTAATAATATTTGCTGCTTCATACAAATCCGTGAACCCAAAGCTTGCTGCAAGACCTTTCATACTGTGTACATGACGATATGCTGTCTCATAATTACCCTTATCGAACTCCTCTTGATAATCATCAAGACTTCTATCATCCAGAAATCCTTTTACAAGCTTTATATATATTTCTCCATGACCACGAAGTCGCGCAATTGCTTCATCTACTTTACAATTGTTATTTCGAAGTTGTTCTATCAGCAAGTTCATGAACATTCCTCCTTATCCTTAATACCCTTCTAACGATTTTCTCCATTTAATAAATCAATCACTGTAATTACAAGTCCCTGAATAGAATTATCTGTTGTTCGATATGGAGAAATTCTCATTGTATAATTCTTATCATTTACAGAATGAATTTCTTTTTCTATAGAGGTTAAGTTCTTTAAAACATCATGAGCGTCACTTACAAGATCAATATCCAGGAAATTATGTGACAGAATCTGCAGTGGTCTTCCGATATCATACTCCAGAATATTGAATTCCCGTGCAATATAGTCAGTAAATTTCCTGATATTTAATGCATTATCTATCAGAAGAATTCCAATCATCGTCGAGGAAAGGAAATTGGACATATCATTATTCAGATCCGTCAATTCCTCCAGTTTCTGCTGATATTCTGCATTTACGGTATACAATTCCTCATTAACCGACTGCAACTCTTCATTGGAGCTCTGCAGCTCCTCATTTGCAGTCAAAAGCTCTTCATTTGCAGCCTGCAGCTCCTCATTTACTGTTTCAAGTTCTCCAATTGTTGCTTTCAAATGTTCTTGAGAATCCTGAAGCTCATGCTCCAAATCAATGATTCTTTGTGCAGCAGTTTTGTTAATATCATACTGTTCAATAAATCCACCATGTAATGAATTACTCTTATATCCAAAAATAATAGCTGTCAATCCCATTTCCACACCACGTTTACTTAAAAATGGGTAAACTGTCAGATTAATTACAACATCCTCTCCATCTGTACTGGTAACAGAAATATCTGTATATGTAATCTGCTTCTTTTCAACACGTGCCTTATTAAGAGCAGTAGATACAACAAGACTGAGTTTTTCAGTAATCAAGCGGAAAATGTTGAAATCAACCTCTCCTCTTGGCATATGCAGAAACTTCCCAAATTCTCCAAATATATGCACAATGTCATTACTGTCATTTATTACTACCGCAGGTGGCATGAACTCTTCGAGGAACTCTACATATGGTTCATCAGAACTGATCAATGACCGCTCCGTTTTCGCATCTTCTCCTCCACCTGATTGAATAGGATAAACCCTTGGAGTAGAATAGGATATAGGCACAAGTTCCGGCGCATACCCGTCCGAATTGTGCTTGTATATTTTTTCGAGTGGACAAATTGGTACAAACACTTCTGAGAATTCTCCGGCAGTCTCGCTTTTTCCAAGAAATAAGAAGCCACCATCCTTCAATGCTGAATTAAAGATAGAAAAAAGATTTTTCTGCAAAATAGGCTGAAAATAAATCATTACATTTCTACATACAATCATATCAAGCTTGCCAAAAGGCGGGTCCTGAAAAACATTCTGTGGTGCAAATACAATCATTTTCCTAATATCTTTGTTAATTACATAACTGTCACCTTTTTTCATAAAGTATTTCTGCAGCCGTTCATTCGTGACATCATCCACAATATTTTCACAATAAACACCCCTGCTGGCAAATTCAACTGCATGAACATCTACATCTGTGGCAAATATCTTAACTTCACGTTTCACATTCAGCTCATCCATAACTTCTCTGAACAGAATGGCAAGTGAATATGCCTCTTCTCCTGTCGAACAACCTGCAGACCAAACTCTGATTGGTTCTTTTTCTGCCGGTTGCTTAAGAATACTTGTGATTGCTGTCTGCTTCAGAGTTTCAAAGTACGACTCATCTCTAAAGAAATTGGTTACTCCAATCAAAATCTCCTTTGCCAGAATTTTTGATTCTTCACCGTTCTCACTCAGCAGCTCAACATATCCGCCAAGCGTTTCCTTATGAGTGACAACCATTCTTCGTTCAATACGTCGTAAAATTGTAGTACGTTTATAATGAGTGTAATCAATTTTACTTATTCGTTTCAATATCAGATAGATTTTGGCCAGCATTTCTTCATCTGAAAAAATCGGAAACTGATCATTATTCACTACTGTTGGGTAATTAATGTAGTTTAATATTTCATCTGCAATTTGATGAGGCGTTAAGATGAAATCGACAAGCCCAGTATTGATTGCACTTTTCGGCATTCCATCAAATTTAGCACTTGTTGGTTCCTGTGCTATAACAAGTCCACCAGCCTCTTTGATAGCTTTAATTCCATTTGTACCATCTGTTCCTGTTCCTGATAAAACAACTGCGATGGAGTGCTCTTTCATTTCTTCCGCCAGTGAACTGAAGAAAATATCAATTGGATGATTGACACCCGAATGTACATATTCCTTTAAAAGCAGATGACCATGTTCAATAATCATATTATTTTTAGGGGGAATCAAATAGACATGATTCGGCTTTATTTCCATTCCGTTTTCGGCTTGAATCACCTCCATGCGTGTATGCTTTGCAAGAATTTCTGCAAGAAGGCTCTTGTAGTCAGGCGATAAATGTTGAATTATTACAAATGCAATATCTGAAGTACATGACATATTAGCCAAAAACTGCTGCAGCGCCTCCAGACCCCCTGCTGAAGCACCTAAGCCAATAACAATGTTAACTTCAGAGTTGTTCATTTTTTTTTCGTTTTCCATAATTTTTCCTTTCGCTATCTTGATTCTATTTGCAGCAATCAATAGTTATCTCTGAATTATTACTGTTTTTTACTAATATATTTTGCAAGTGTCGAATATAGTTGGTATGAATCAATTGGCTTAATTACATAATCATTCATTCCCGCGTCAAACGCATCAGTGATATCTGTTGCCAGTGCGTCTGCTGTCAATGCAATAATTGGTATTCTGTCTGCTCCCGGAATATTTGAGTTTCTTAGCTTAATTGCCGCACTAAGACCGTCCATAACCGGCATCCTCATATCAAGAATAATCAGGTCATAATACCCTATCTTTGCACTTCTGAATATTTCTATACAGTCAGCCCCGTTATCTGCACGATTTGCACAAATACCGACAGCTTCCAGCTGAGTGGAAGTAATTTGTGCATTCAAATCATTATCTTCTGCAAACAGAATTCTGCACCCTGAAAAATCATAATCATCTGGCTTTGTTGTAATATGCGTATATTCTCGTCCAGTAAGCTCCATCATTAAATTGAACACAGTTGACTGGAACAAAGGCTTTAGCAGTACTCTGTCTGCTCCCGCAATCCGAACAGCAAGCTGTAAATCAGGCGAATCCATTGCAGCAACTGCTGCAATTCTCAGCTTATCCTGTCCAGCTTTGCGAATTGCTTTTGTATTTTCTATTCCCTCGTGGACAGAAATTCCCCAATCAACCAGACATAAATCGAAATCCTTATTCATTGTAGATGCTTCAAGTAATGCTACCGTAGCCTTTTCGCTGTCTTCAACAAATACACATTCCGTTCCTATACGTTTTAATACCTCCACAACATTTGTCAATGTCTGCTCATCCTTTGTTACAAGCAGTACACGATATGTATCAAAAAAATCCTGCGTAATAATTTCTGCTGCTGAGTTAATGCCAAACGTAAATGTCATGGAAAACGTTGTTCCAACACCTTTTTTGCTTTCAAAAGCGAATGTACCATCCATTAATGAGCATAGCTGCTTGGCAAGTGTAATGTTTGAATTCTCATCTTCATTTGTGTATCGTTCGATTTCCTCCTGCGTAAGCGCAGTACCGGTATCTAAAATACAGAATTGAATCTGTACAGATCTTTTGTTAATATCTCTCTGGGTAATACGAAATTTTATATGTCCTCCGGCATCTGTTGCCTCAATTGCACGCATAAGTAAAATCATCAATGCTCTGTTCAAATGCACGGAATCTCCGACTAAACTCTCCTCTGTTACCCCACTTAAAAGTACATCATAATAAATATCGCGATCTATACATTCTGCACTACACACAGATGAAACCGATGAAACTAGCAGTTTAAAATCGAAGCAGGAATTATGGATAATGAGATTTCCTTTTCTCACCGCATCCAATTCAAGTATCTCATTAACTGTATTAAGAAGCATATGGGTAGAAAAATCAATCTTTGTGATACAGTCCGCTATCATATGCTGGTCAGCCTTTTGATTCTTAGCCAATGTTGTCATGCCAAAAATCACACTAATAGGCGTGCGCAACCGATGCGACAAATCTGCAATGTAATCATTTCTTCTAACCAGTTCTTCTTCCAGTTGTTTGTTCTTTGTAATCAAATGCGCATTCAAATTCAATAACTCATTATAATTTAGTTTCTTTTCTTCATCCATCCTTTTTCTCCCATACCTTCTGTTTGAAATCAGTTTTCTCTATTAGTTTTGCAGCAAATTAATAAATTCTTCGCTGGATACAGGCTTGCTGAAATAAAATCCCTGCATATGATTACAACCAAGTGAATTCAGTAATTCAGCCTGTTTCTGGGTTTCAACCCCTTCAGCAATGATATCCATATGGCAACTCTTTGCCATGTTAATGATATGACCGAGAATTTTGCTCTTCCTTCCGGTATGATCTTTGCCAAGGACAAATTTCATATCAAGTTTTAAAATGTCTACCGGAACCTCCGATAAAATATTTAAGGAAGAATATCCGCTTCCAAAATCATCCATTTCTATAATAAATCCCTTTTCTTGAAGCATCTCTACCTGTTCAATCATTTGATCAATATTACTCATATAGGTGCTTTCTGTAATTTCCATCCTGAGAAGTGAAGGTGAAATATGATATTTTTGCGTCAGGAATATCATTGTATCGATAAGCGTTCCGCCACAAATATCCATGCGTGAAATATTTACAGAAACAGGTACTACTTTATTTCCTTCGTCAATCCACTTTCGAAGATGTTTACAGGCTTCCTCCCAAACATAGTTATCAAGTTTTACAACAAATCCGTTCTGCTCAAACAGCGAAATAAATTCATCCGGTAGAATTACCCGTTTATCCGGAAGTACCCATCTAACTAATGCCTCTGCAGAAACAATTCTATGTGTTTCATATTCATAAATTGGTTGAAAATATAAACAAAACTGAGTATTTTCTAATGCATTTTCCATGTTGGAGATAATTTTCTGATCGTGAAGAAGCATTTTCTGCATTCCTTCTGTAAAATAGATATCCTTATCAGTCCCCTTTTTTGCTGCCCTATGGGCTATCATTGCGCAATCCAAAATTGCATTTATTGACATTGTAATATCTTCTATATAATATCTGCCCGTGCAGGAAGAAAGCTTCATGGTAGTTGCATATTTCTCAAGTCCCTTATTAAAGGCATATGTAATACGCTCAACACAATCCTGTCTGGATGGATGAAGAACAGCAAACGTATCTGCCTGGATTCTTCCGCAGACACCGCCATAATGATTAAGCTCCGAATCCAGCTGCTTGGCAATATAGGTGAGAAGTCTGTCACCCTCATCATGACCGTATAAACAGTTAAACACTTTAAATCCATCAATATCAATAATACTTAACATCCACTTGCCATTCTGGCTGTGACCAAGCAAATCTCTCATTTTCTGAAGGAAAAATGTTCGATTATAAATACCGGTCAGAGAATCTCTTTCGACAAGTTTACGTAGCTTCTCTTCAGCAGTCATATCTTCATTGACGTCATTTAATGTAATTAACAGCTTATGGGCAATATTAAACTCGTCGTTAATCTTTAATGCCTTCATTTCAAACCAATGCTTTTCACCGGTATTTGTCTTAAGCTTAATCCGAATCGATGCATGCTGCTGTGTTTTGGAATTGGCCAGCTCATAGACCATTGTCTGCATAGCCTTTACATCCATGGAACCAGCTACCATATCAGATAGTAATATTCTCCAAAGCGGGCGATGATCATATTTTCCTGCCAAGTGCTGGGAAATAGCTTTATCATATGTAAAAACACTATTCACCCAGTCGTGCTCTATCACAACTGTTTCTGTACTCTGCACAATGTGTCTGTAGCGTTGTTCTTCCTCTCCTTGTAGCTGAAGATAAGAATTCTGTATACGAAGACGCTCATTTTCCTGTTTGTTAACAGTATTTTTGATTCTAAGCTTAAGCAGCTTCTGATCAACAGGTTTCTTCACAAAATCCATCGCACCCATTTCAATAGCTCTAAATTCATTCTCATCATCATCCATACCACTGACAATGATTACTGGTATGCTTTTCAAAATTGGTTCTCTCTGCATATTTTGCAATACTTCAAATCCATCTACTCCGGGCATCACAAGATCAAGCAGCACTGCTGAAATACTGACACCATATCGTCGTAATGTTAAAAGCGCGCGTCTGCCATCCTTGGCCTGAAGAACAATGTATTCATCTTTGAGCATTTCTGTAAGAAGATTTCTGTTTGTCTCCACATCATCAACTACTAATATCTTCTTTCTAGACAGACTGATATCCGTTTCCACCTGTCCTTCCTGTTCACTAATCTGTTCTGAGACAGCAATTCCATCTTCATTTCTTGTCATTCCTGGCTTAAAAAACTCAAATCTGTCTTTACCGCTTTCCTTGGCATGGTATAGCGCCATATCCATTTTACTATATATCTGATCATAAGTTTTTCCATCTCTTGGAAAAACTGCAATTCCTATACTTCCGGAAATAGATATTCCATTATCAAAAACTCTTCGCATAAGCGAATTTATCTGCTCAGCCTTCTTTTCAATCACTGCATCAAATGAAATATCTTTTAGACAAATTACAAATTCGTCGCCTCCGATTCTTCCAAATAAGTCTCCCTGTCTAAGAATAGTATGAAGAGACTTAGAAAGATCGCTCAGTACTTTATCTCCAATTGGATGTCCAAACATATCATTTACTGATTTAAATCCATCGACATCAAGCATTAGGAAAGCATGCTGTCTGTTTTCGTCACTTTCCGATAAAAGCTGCTCAGACTGCAGCATAAATGCACGTCGATTAAGTGCCCCAGTAAGGGCATCCTCTTCTGTGCGTTCCTTCAAAAGAATAATTTTCCTTTTTTCTTCGTCAATGTCCTGATACAACAGATAAGCCTGTATATCTCCTGTCTGTGTATCCTTTGATACATTTATACTAAGCTTGATCCATCTATACTTTTCGCTTATTCTTTCTCTATATTCAATTGACGCATTGTACTCGTCCTCCTTGCCCTTTTCTATCAAAAACTTACTATTCATGAGAGCAAGATAATCATTTGTATCATTTGGATGAACCCGTTTTTCTACATAATCCATTGTACGGTCATCAAATGAATTATCTGCAGAATCGAACGTAAAATCCAAAAGATTTCCACGCACTAAATCAGATTTATCACATGAGAGATTACACAAAAATAACGTAAAACGATCCAGTGACCAGCCTGCGCAGCGAATGCCCTTATCAAAAAGCAGAACATCCTCAGCTGTCATAAGTACACTGCGCTGTTCTTTTGTAGCTATAAGCTCTTCACCCATCAATTCTGCAAAACAGTTTTGAATAGCCTCAATATCCTCCTGACGACATGATAACTCGTCTCCCGTTCGACGATTCCTGATCAATTCAGCACACTGCTCAGCTAATTCCTTTACCCTTCGAGCATCATGTGCTCCGGCAGAAGCAGAAACACCGTCACATACTTTGATACCATGACGTGGAACACGTTCAAGCACACCTTCGCCAACAAGTACAGAAACAGCATCAGATACAACTCCACGGCTGACCTTCTCCTGTTCAGCAATAACACGCATCGGCAGAATATATTCTCCGCTGTTCCATATATGTTCTTTTATATTCTTTCGTATTTTGTTTACAACCCTATCGGTCAGACTCTGTTTCATAAGCAGCATCTCTTTCATTTGTAAGGGTATAAATGCTAAAAGACAGAAAACAAACCTGATATCGTTCTGTGGCTAGTCCACACGTCAACATCCTGTTCTTTCTGAATTAACAAAATTTACTTTTTTCTCTAATTTAATAATATATTTATTGTAATAAATAGTCAATACCGATACTGGAAAATATTTGTATTTTGTGGCTAGTCCACGAAGAGTATAAATCCGTTTGCTGGCTTACAGCACAAAAAAACTTTGCCAGCTAAATCATTTTAATGGCAAAGTTTTTTATACTCTATAGTCTATTTAACTACAACATTCTCAATCTCATTATCCTGCACTACACAAATCCATGTCTTTCCGTTGTTAATCTCGATTTCATTTCCATCCATATCGTAATATCGAATGGCACTCATATCATAATTGTCTTCATTGATCTCTCGCTGCCATGTACCAACAGTCATCTTTCCTTTTGTGCAATACTGAATGACTCCACCCGAATGACAGTCAAATGCGAGATAATCCTTTTCGTCAAGCTGTACCCACTTATTGTACTGAAGAATGACGTTGTCATATGAAATCTGTTTCCCGGTCAAATCATCTATCTGTGGACCGTCATACTGATATCTGTCATACTTACCTGTCTCTTCATTATAATCAAACCATGGCTTATTAATTCTGTATTTTGGTTCAATATGCGTAGCAGACAGACCATCCTCATTCGTAACTTCTTTATCTAAATCACAGAATTTAAACTTTCCTTTATATCCTTCATAATGATCTTCTCTATAGCCGAGCTTTTTGATACCGGCCTCAATACCGGCTGCACTTGTGTATACATTATGTGGAGCCTGTCTGTCAGTTGTCCGATAAAATGATGTATCTCCTGCTTTTCCAAGACCATTCAAATTATTTACATACTCCTGATCAAGCAAATCCACTGCATACGCAGCCTGTCCAAAATGCATATATATAGCATCAAATTCTAATGCTGTATATACAAAATACTCTCTGCAGCTTCTTACAGATCCAATTTTATCCAGATTATCATAGTTTTCAAAAACTCCCATTAATCTTGTAATTGCGCCTTCAACTACATATTCATAGACAACATCCGCATAGGATATACCGCTCATTGGCTGAGCAGCCTCAAGATTATTCAACATAATTGCAACAGGTCTTCTGTTGCCAATTTTCTCATCAATTGGTAATCCGCTCAAATAACTGCGCATCTGACCTTCTGCAAGAATGTTTGTATCTTTAGGCTCTTCCTGTGCATCTTCTGTCGATTCTTCCTGTGCAGTATGATTGTTCTGATTATCTGGCTCAGGTGTGTTTTCCTCAGGTGCTCCACTACCACAGCCTGTCAGCATTACTACTGCAGCACAAAAAACGCTGAGCAAAAGCAGTACCTGTTTTTCTTTTATCATTTTTAACAGCTTCATATTCATGGCCTCTCTTAATCACTGGATGTCATTTTGTTAAACACTCTCATTAATTTAGGGTTGTCTGTATTTTCGCAAATACAAACAACCCATATTATAATTTATTTGACCGTATAAATCAATGCTTTCTTTTCATCCATACTGCTACTGCTTATTCCAGAAGCCTTTTTTCTTTTTATCGCTGTCGTCTCCAGACTTCTTATCCACATAGTCATCTGTTGCATGTAGTGAGTTTCCCGTCAATTCATCAAAATGACGTAACAGCTCCTTTGCTTCTGAATTCAAGCGTTCAGGAACCTGCACTACAAGTGTAACATAATGATCTCCTCGAACCTGTTTGTTACGCAAGGATGGCACACCTTTCCCTTTTAAACGTACTTTCGTATCAGTTTGTGTACCGGCCTTTACTTCATAAATAACTTTTCCATCTACAGTATCAATCAATACTTCTCCACCAAGTGCTGCCTGTGCATAAGATATTGGTGCTGTAGAAAAAATATTCGTATCCTGTCTCTGAAAAATCGGATGCCTTGCAACAACAACTTCCACAAGCAGATCTCCTCTTGGTCCGCCATTTGTTCCCGGCTCTCCTTTGTCACGTATACGCACACACTGACCATTATCTATTCCTGCCGGAATGGATACCTGTATTTTCTTTTTATTAGATACAAATCCTGTTCCATGACAATCCGGACACTTATCCTTCACCACCTGACCCGTTCCCTGACATTCAGGACATGTTTGAACATTTCTTACCATGCCAAACAAAGACTGTGTTGTATATACAACCTGCCCTTTACCACCACACTTCGTACATGTTTCCGGACTTGTTCCCGGCTTTGCACCTGTACCGTGACAGGTATTACACGGATCCTTCAGATTCAACTCGATTTCCTTGTCAACACCAAATACAGCCTCTTCAAAAGTAATTCTGACAGATGTTCTAAGATTGGCACCCTTCATAGGACCATTATTTGCACGTCCACCGCTTCTGCTTCTTCCACCGCCAAAGATATCTCCAAAGATATCTCCAAAAATATCTCCAAAATCTGCTCCATTAAAATCGAATCCGCCATATCCGCCGCCACCGCTGTTCTCAAATGCAGCATGACCGAACTGATCATATTGTCTCTTTTTATCCGGATCACTCAATATAGCATAAGCCTCTGAAGCTTCTTTAAACTTCTTTTCTGCTTCTGTGTTTCCTGGATTCATATCTGGATGATATTTCTTTGCCAGGGTACGATATGCCTTTTTAATTGTTGCCTCATCGGCATTCTTATCAACACCGAGGACCTCATAATAATCTCTTTTTGACTCTGCCATAACTGTATCCTCTCATAGCTGTCCTGTATTTCACAGCCTGCTATACATTTTTTTATTACAAGGTGACTCCACATATCTGTGAAGCCACCTGCCGTTAATCAATACTTCAGTTTATCCTGCATATTTTATACTTCTTTGTAGTCTCCATCAACTACATCATCTGCATTGCCGTTTCCAGCATCCTGACCCATATCGGCGCCTGCTGCACCACCCATATTGCCCATATCAGGACCTGCACCACCTGCTGCCTGTGTCTTTTCATACATCTTCTCAAACAATTTCTGTGCAGCCTGCATTGCTTTTTCCTGAGCAGCCTTCAATTCAACAACCTGATCCTCTGTCATATTTTCCGGATCTGCTTTAGCTACAAGCTCTTTCAGTGAATTCAACTCAGCCTCTACAGCCGTTTTATCATTAGCATCAAGTTTATCTCCAACTTCTTCCATTGCCTTCTCTGTCTGGAAAATGAAAGAATCTGCATCATTCTTTGCGTCAATTGCTTCTTTACGCTTCTTGTCCTGTGCCTCATACTCAGCAGCTTCTTTTACTGCCTTATCAATATCATTGTCAGACATATTGGATCCTGCTGTAATTGTAATGTGCTGTTCTTTTCCTGTTCCAAGATCCTTAGCTGATACATTTACAATACCATTTGCATCAATATCAAATGTTACTTCAATCTGTGGAACTCCTCTTCTTGCTGGAGGGATTCCATCCAAACGGAACTGACCAAGTGTTTTATTGTCCTTTGCAAACTGTCTTTCACCCTGTACAACATTAATATCAACTGCAGTCTGATTATCTGCTGCTGTAGAGAATACCTGACTCTTCTTTGTCGGAATTGTCGTATTTCTTTCAATCAGTCTTGTTGCAACACCACCCATTGTTTCAATGGAAAGGGAAAGTGGGGTAACATCCAGAAGAAGGATATCGCCTGCACCTGCATCTCCCGCAAGTTTACCACCCTGAATTGCAGCACCAATTGCAACACATTCATCAGGATTCAATGTCTTGGATGGTTCTTTACCTGTCAGCTGTTTTACCTTATCCTGTACAGCAGGAATACGTGTAGAACCACCAACAAGAAGCACCTGACCAAGCTCAGAAGATGTCAATCCAGCATCCTTTAATGCATTCTGAACAGGTGTAGCTGTCATCTCTACAAGATCATGTGTCAGCTCGTCAAATTTTGCACGTGTAAGATTCATGTCAAAATGTTTAGGTCCTTCTTGCGTTGCAGTAATAAACGGAAGATTAATATTTGTAGTTGTTGCAGAAGAAAGTTCCTTCTTTGCTTTCTCAGCAGCTTCCTTCAGTCTTTGTAATGCCATTTTATCATTTGATAAATCTACGCCTTCGTTTTTCTTGAACTCGGAAAGCATGTAATCTGTAATTCTCTGATCAAAATCATCACCACCAAGTTTGTTATTTCCACTTGTTGAAAGAACCTCGATAACACCTTCACCAATTTCAATAATAGAAACATCAAATGTTCCACCACCCAAGTCGTATACCATAATCTTCTGCTCTTTTTCGTTATCAAGTCCATATGCAAGTGCTGCTGCTGTAGGCTCATTGATGATACGCTTTACATCAAGTC
>CAZOHM010000040.1:0-22430 GCA_964579795.1 uncultured Lachnospiraceae bacterium
CCTCCAGATGACGGAGTCAGAGTCCGTTGCCTTACCGTTTGGCGATAGCCCTAAATCTCCCGGTACGGTAGCACCGACAATGGCTATTATACATGATGTATTTATTTTTTTCAATACCTAAATTTACTTTTTTTCTTTCTTATCTATATTATATTTGTGTTGTACTTATCCTAACCCAGCCGGGCAGCGTTTTTAACTCGTTATCCTGCTGCTTCAGATACTCTGCAGGATAAATTACTATATGATTTTCATTAGTATTTAGCAATGCTCCCCATTGGCTAAATGTGGAATTCGCAATAATATTATGATGGCACAGGCTCATCAGCTGCATATCGCAGTAGCTGTCATCGCCTTTGTTATTTATAACGATTGTTTTGTTTGACAGCCAATCAAACTCCTTTTCGACAAAGGTGCTGTCATCAGAAAAGATGAAATAACTTGGCTGTGTTACATGATTCTCGATATAATGCACGGCTTTCTCATAATAGCCTCTGTCTAATACCGCAAACATGTCTGCGTATTGTACTAGATAATCTCCTCTTCTGACATGAATACTGACTGAATTTTCAGACTGTATTCTCGCAGCAAGCTCCCTGTTTATTGTCGATGCGAGTGCAGGAAACACGAGCTCTTTATATAACGCTTCCATTCTGTTTCGATAATATTTTTCTTCTATCCAGAAGCCTGTCAAATACCAGTTCCTTTTTGTATCCAGATGCATGACCTTTTCAAACATTTCATTTTTCACTGTACCGTCACTAAGAATCTGATCTTTGTTTTCAATCGTTCCTGTTAGCTGGTCTATCATAAATGGCGCTCTTTTACTCTGCGTAAATTCGCGTAAAATTCGGTTTGGATAACGTCTGAATTTTTCAAATTCCTTTCCAAATCCTCTGCTGCAAAGATTTGGAACTAGCCCTGTTGCTGCAAGAATTTCTTTTTTTGATGCTTCCTGTATATGAAACTGTGTATTCGGTACTTTTTCAAATATACGATGCAGCTCATATCCATGATGATCATTATTTGCATAAAACCATGTCAGATCTGCTTTTACCTCTGTGTTGGGATAAGTCTCCTGCATCAGACGATAAAAGGAATACTGAAACATCTGATTGCCCAAACCACTCGTAAATCTGACTACTATCATTGACTTCTTCCTTTCCTGCCAGATAAAATTATACTGCTATGGCAATGCTATTTATCAAGAATAATACTGCAGATTCTATCCACATCCTTCATCTCCAGTGAAGCAAACAGCGGAAGTGTCAGAACATGACCGGCTGCCCATCGTGCAATCGGTGTTTCTGCAGATGTATACTTTCCTTCAAAACAGTCTAATTGATTTGTCAAAGGGTAAAAATACTTGCGTGCGAAAATATTATGCGCCTTAAGACGTTCAAATACTTGATCTCTTGTATTTAAGAACAATGTTTCTTCTATCACAATCGGAAAATATGCATAGTTTGATGTCACACCAGGCTGCTCCTTAAGGATACGAATCCCCGGAATTGCGTCTAGATTATCGCGGTATCTCTCAACAACAGCTTTCCTCTTTGCAATCTCCTCGTCAATATGCTGCAGGTTACATAGCCCCATTTGCGCCTGAAACTCATTCATTTTTGCATTTGCACCCACTCCGTCAATTGTTTCTTCATCCTTAATACCAAAATCCTTCAGCTTATGCAGCTCATTAAACAGTCTCTCATCTGATGTCGTAACGGCACCACCTTCTATCGTATGAAATACCTTTGTCGCATGAAAGCTGAACATGGATGCATCTCCGAAACTACCAATTCCCTTTCCATCGACCTTGACTCCAAATGCATGTGCCGCATCATAAAGCACTTTCAAATTATACTTATTTGCAATTCTTTCTATTTTCTTTACGTCGCAGACATTTCCATATACATGTACCGGCACAATAGCTGATGTCTTTTCTGTAATCAGCGATTCAATCTTGTCCGTATCAATTGTATAATCCTTTGTATTGATATCACAAAACACTGGTGTCAACCCATTTCTGACTATTGCATGTGTTGTGGATACAAATGTAAATGGTGTCGTAATGACCTCTCCTGTCAGTCCCATTGCCTGAATACTGAGTTCCAAAGCCATATGTCCATTTACAAACAGCGATACATCGGGTACCTGTAAATAGTCCTTTAATTTTTCCCGCAAAGCATTATGGCCGGAACCAAAATTTGTCAGCCATGCCGAGTCCCATATCGGACGAATTGCCTCTACATATTCTTCAAATGGTGGCATAGAAGATCTCGTCACCAATATTTTCTTTTCATCACTCATTATTTTATTACAGCAGAGTGTTTTCTACTGCATCTCCTTTCAAAAAATTTTCGACAAATCGTTTCCATTGAATAAAAAACTAATGATGTATGCTGATCTTTTCTGACAACATGTAAAATATTATACGCAAACATATCCTTTACAAACTGTCTGTTTTCACCGGTTGGCTGATGAAGAAACATGTTAAGTGCAGTTTCAAAATCTTTCTTACACTTTTCCTTTCCATACTCAGACAAACCTATACTTTCCTCGCACCATTTCATCAGACTTTGTGTCAGATAACAGTCCTCCTTGACAATATTCCGTTTTAAAGAAAGCGAGTTCCAGTTACCGGCTTCTGCCTTACGTACATATCTCCAGGCACTCATAATCTCATCCATGCGAAATATTTTTCCCTGAATAAGAAGAAACAACAGAATTACTCCGTCATCCACAAAATCATGTGCTCGATACAAAATTGTATAATCATACTTTCCTTCTTTATAAATATTTCTGGAAAGCACAGTTGCATAATGCCCCGGCCACTTTCCTGAATGCTTATAGTCATTAAATGTAAACGTACCGCTCCAATCATACATTTCTCCGACCTTCAATATCGCAGAATCTGTAATTGGGGCATCATTCACATCAATCATTCTGCAAGAATGCGTAACTGCAATATATTCAGGATGTGCACGTAAAAAATCTACCTGCTTCTGCAGCTTATCAGAATCCTCCCAGTAATCGTCTCCTTCGAGATATGCAATATAATCGCCCTTACACTCCATCATAGTCTGATATACATTTAACGTTGGTCTACCCAGGTTCTTCTCTCTAAAAAGTAATCGAACCTTGTCAGGATACTGCTCTTTTATCTCAGTTAGAATTGCACGTGTATTGTCAGTCGAGCAATCCTCGCCGACAACAACTTCAAATAAAAAATCTGTTTTCTGTTCCAGTACACTCAGCAACGCTTTCTTCACATATTTTTCATGATTGTAAGTAATAAATACAACACTGACTGTTATTTCTGACATCTGTCTCTAATCCTCCATGCGGTTCATGCCGCACATTTCCGTCTCTACTTATTACAATGATGCCGGATCTACACTCGTGATATTTCCATGCTCTACCCGAAATACAATCTGGCAGTTCTTAATCGTCGTTAAGCGATGTGCAATAATGATTAACGTCTTGCGTCCCTGCAGTCTGTCAATAGCCTCCATAACCGCAGACTCTGTACCGGAATCAAGTGCCGAGGTTGCTTCATCCAGTACGAGGATTTCAGGATTATCATAAAGCGCTCTTGCAATTCCGATTCTCTGTCTCTGACCTCCTGACAAACGTACGCCTCGTTCTCCTACCATTGTATCAAGTCCTTCAGGAAGCTCCTGTACGAATTCCTTCAGTTGTGCTTCTTCAAGTGCTTCCCATACCTTTTCTTCATTAATCTGGTCATCCTCTATTCCAAATGCAACATTATTTCGGATGGTTTCGTCTGCAAGATAAATTGCCTGTGGAATATATGCAAGCTTTTTGGACCATTTCAATGGATGCTCATGCACATTCATGACTCCATAATTTACGCAGCCTTCTGTAGGAGTCAAAATTCCAAGAATAATATCTGCCATAGTAGATTTTCCTGCACCTGAAGGTCCAATCAAACCGACAGCAGAACCAAGCGGTACTTTAAACGACACGTCATGCAGTACATCTCTGTCCGTATGCGGATATCTGTATGATACATTGGAAATTGTTACACAATTAGGATGATTATCTGCATATACTTCATCAGAAACAGTAGCATCCTGTAATTCAAAATTTTTCATATCCTCCGTATCCTTGATATCACGATAAATCAAATCAACTGATGGCTTTAAAAATATAATCAAATTTGCAAAATTATTGATTTTGCTGACCGATGGCAGCAGCTTAAATGCCGCAACAGCGAATGCTGCAAGCTGTGGCAGCATGGCATTCAAATCCTCTCCCTGATAAATCTTATATACAAGTACAAGCAGAACCGCTCCAATACAAACTGTCTCTATCACATATTTCGGTGCCTGACCGAGAACATTATTATTTCTGACAGCGTTCATTTTCTTTTTACCATATCCGGTAAACGCATTTACAAAATACTTTTCACGATGGAGAATCTTGATGTCCTTAACTGCACCAAGTGCCTGATTAATTGACTGATGCATCTTTCCATCATAAATCTGATTCTCTTTTCCGTATTCCTTTGCCTTATTCCTGAATACAATCAAATATAGTCCTGTAAATAAACCAAGAATCACAACTACAGACACTGTAATAAACCAGTCAACAACAAGTAAATAGAGACACAGTAAACCCGAAATCAGAACCTCCGACAAAAGTAGGAATACACTCAAAAGCATCTGAAAAAAACGTTCCGAATCAAGCATAACATTTCGTACCATCTCAGCAGAATTCTTATCAAGATGGTATGTATATGGCTTTTTCAAATAACAGTCAATCAGCCTGCCCGACAGTCTGAGCTGATTGCTGTAAATAAACGTATATTGTATATAATTAACCCAGAGCAAAAATGCATTCTTAACCAGATATACAAAAATCAACGCAATTACAACATACAGAAAAAATTCTCTGTTACTTTTTGCGTGAAGTACATCATATGCAGTCTGTAGAATGGCACTTTTATGAATACTTGAAGGCTTTGTTACCAAAGTAACAAGCTGAGTGATAAATGAAACACCAACAAGCTCCAACAATGCACCAATAAACAATCCTATACATAAAAACACTGATTGCACTTTTTGCTTTCTGGAAAAAATATAGTTAATTTTTTTTAGTATACTCATTCAAATCTCCCGCTATCTGCTCTTTGCATTTTTCAGTACTGAACGCTCCCATAAATACGGATAGAGTGCACTCCAGGCCTGTTCTCCCATTGCAAAGGTCGCCTGTTCATTATACAACACCTGTTCTACCTTTGATCTGACTGTATCTGCATGAATCAAATCGCAGGAAGTGAAATCAGATGCATGAATAATATCCTCAAAGTATCCCTTCAACGGTCCCTGCATCCATTCAACAATCGGTGTGTTAAATCCAATTTTTGTTTTTCTGTAAGCAATTTGCTCCGGCATGTATGGTGCCATTGCATCACGAATAATGGACTTGGAATAACCACCATGAAGTTTGGATTTCCAGCCGATTGACATCGCCATCTCCACAATTCTGTAATCCATAAACGGCATTCTGATTTCGATTCCGCTTGACATACTGTATCTGTCATAGTTGCGAAGCAGTGTAGGCAGTATCGTTTCATGGGAAGATGCATACAAAATTTTGTTCAGCTTATCCATTTTCTGATAATGCGGATCTCGCGCTGCCTTAACAGCCTTGTACCCTTCCATGCCCCCGCGTATTCTGTCACGCAGACGTCTTTTCATATAGTTCATGTAAACGCCGGATTTTGACTGACTCTTAAGTGACATATTTGATGCATCCTTTGGAAAGCTGTCAATATATGCTGTTAATATCATATCTCGTTCTTCTTTATTCTTTGCGTCTTCCAAAGCCTGAATAAAATCAAATGTATAGCCGCCAAACAGCTCATCTGCACCATGTCCGTCAATCGTTACGAGCGTACCGTCTTCTCGCAAAGCATGATACAGCATCATCATTGGAATCGGACTTGTTAAATATACATCCTCAAATAAATAGATATATTCATCCAGCTTATCGATTGCCTTCACTGGATTTATTTCCACAAAGGTACTGTTAATTCCAAGATAATCAGTTACCTGCCTTGCAAATACGCTCTCATCCATTGTTGTTCCCGGAAATGTCGCTACATAAGCATGCTGCCAGTCCTGATTCATGCGGGTTTCTTTACAGTTATTAGATAGATGGGACATTGCACAAATCGTTGCTGAAGAATCAAGTCCACCGGAAAGAGCTGTTCCAATTGTTACATCACTTCTCATTCGCAGCTTACATGCATCGAGAAACAGCTCTCTAAACATCTCTACCTGTTCCTCATAACGCTTCGGTACCTCTATCTGATGCTCTAATGTATTCCACCACCGTGTAATTTTAATACCGTTCTCATCCAGATATGCATAGGAGCCTGACGGAAGGCGCTTGATATTCTCAATCACGCAGTCTTCTCCGCTTTCATAATACACCATTCGACTAGCATCTGTTACAAGCTCTCTGTTTGGACGCACTTCCTTCATTAACGGAGTCAGTGCCTTCATTTCGGATCCAAACGCATAAGCATTCCTGTTATTTAGTTTCGCATAATACAACGGTTTTACACCAAATCTGTCACGGCTCAAAAACATCTGCTGTTTTTCTCTGTCCCATATGGCAAACGCCCACATACCATTAAATTTCATAAGGCAGTCAGCTCCCCATTCAATATAGGAAACAAGAAGTACCTCCGAATCAGACTCGCTTTTAAATTGATAGCCCCTTTGCTCCAGCTCTTTTCTGATCTCGATAAAATTATAGATTTCACCATTGAACACAAGCATATATCTTCCATCCGCATAAGCCATCGGCTGGGATCCGTTATCTGTCAAATCCAATATTGCAAGACGTCTATGACCAAGTGTGACACCATTCTCCTGCCACAATCCATATCCATCCGGTCCACGGTGTGCAATTCTGTTTACACAGGTTCTGGCAAGTGCCTGATCTATTTTTTCATTAACTACGCCAAATATCCCACACATATCATTTCTCCATTTTGTCTTCTATTTCAGAAATTTCTGTTTGATTCGAAACCACATGATGGCAAACAGAGTTTTAACCTTTATTGCTTTATATATATACAAATATTTACCTGCAGCATTTATCTTTGGCGCTGCACCTTGACATTTTCGATCATACAGAAACAGCTCCTCACCCGCCTGCTCATGGATGATATTCTCTTCCATAGGACGCAGTCGTCTTCCATATGTTCTGATTACTTTATATGGTAGTCCTCGTGATGTCAGTAAATATCGTTTGTCTGAGTCAATCGGCCTGCTGCCGTACAAATCAATCTCAATATCCTGTTCCTGTATTGTTTCGTCTGCAGGTGTATCCGGACTCTCAGTCCATACTGCTTTTTTTATTTGCTCCCGAAGAACTTTTTTTATGCAAATGTTTTCAAAAAAAGCATCATAAACGGAATGCGATTCTTCAAGAGAACTAAAATGATAGTCTCTGCTTTTTCTGCCTGCAAGCGGCACCTGTAAATCACAAGAGCTGTCTGCACGTTTTGCATGTGTGCCCTCTTCTGCAAAATTTGTTGTTAATGAAATACGCGGATACAAAAAGAATAATCGGTTCTCAACAAGATATTTGATGTAATACTTTAACCAGGATTTATCTGACCACGAAGATACATTTTGCGGAATTGTTTCATCAACGAGTGATTTTTGGTCATTCACGGAAAGCCAATTGCGAAATGCGTGCCACTGTTTCTTTGTGAATGCCTGACCCCAGGAGGATGCAAACTGGAAATACCAATTATCATATCCGTCATCCACTGCACAAAACGGCTCACGCATATGAACGTTCAATTGATGGGAATACAGCGAAATACCACCTATACCCGGCTTGTTTGCTGCAAATTCAAGTGCTGCTTCTGTATAAAAATAAAATGAAGGAGCAACGTATAAATCATCCTCCAGCATGATGATGCTTTCATATGTTTCTGTCAAATCTCCACACATCAGAACATGCTTTTTTAATCCAAGATTTTCTCTCTGTCGGTTTACAATTTTTTCGCCATGTTTCCAAACGAACTGTTCTGCAAGTTCTGTCACACGCGGGTTATTGCTTTTATCGATGCTGATTATCAAAGGAATGTTCTCATTCACTGGATAATTTGCTGCCGCAAGCGATGTCAGCAGTCTTTGTAATGACACGTCTCTGTTATATGCAACAACTACAATTGCTGTCACTTTATTCATACTGTCACTCATACTGTCTCTCCATCTGTTACTGTCTTTAACAGTCTGTCAACATCCTGAAACTCATCTATATGCTCCTGTATCCATGCTTCATCTTTATTCCACCATTGCAGTTTTAATAATCCATGAATCTGTTCATCAGAAAAACGCATTTTAAGCTTCTTTGCCGGAACACCGGCGTATACTGCATATGGCTCAATATCTTTCAGTACAAGTGCACCTGCTCCGATAACTGCACCATCTCCAATCGTCACACCTTCTAAAATACTTACACCATTTCCAATCCATACATCATTACCGATTGAGATTTGTATGTTTTGTTTCCTGTCGATATATGTTTCCTCTTCAAAGGAATCTTTTTTTGCATAGCTGTACCCAAGTGCCGCACCGGTAGAATAAAATGCCGGATGCATTGCAGCAAGCTTACCAACAGGATGCTTTCCAAGTAAACAGGATAAATCTGTTCCTATAGATGTATATTTTCCAATTATGGTATTCGACAGATTACCTCTGTCATTAATATAGGAACCAAATCCAATATTTACATGCGACAGCTGAACATTCTTTCCAATGTAGTTTTTTCCACAAAGAACAGAACCCTTATTTAAATAAGACTTCTGTTTCATAATACTATGTGTTCTTTTTTCAATTGTAATTCTGATAAAAGGATAAATGAGGCATCGATAGATTCCCGAACCGATTTCTTCCAGTTTTCTTCGTAACATTACAGTCTGCATCTCGCCTTTACTATTGATTATGTTTACATTATCCCATTAAGTATAGTATACTTTGGGAAAAAGCACAACAAAAAGCCATTGATAAGGAGTCCTTGCAATGAAATTTGTGACACTGTTCCTAAAAACTGAAAACGTGCATCTTCTAAAGGATGTCGGCATGATTCCATACCTGTTGTATAGAAATCATCATGTGGATGCCTCGATTGCTACTTACCAAAACAGTCCTTCCTATCCTTATCTTGACAAGGAGGTTCAGGGACTTAAATTAACATTCGTTCCGAAAACATGCTTTGGAAAAATTTTTGATGGCTTGCGTTATTTACATGCACATGCAAAAGACATAGATGTGCTCAACCTTTATCACCTGAATCTGTCCACATATTTTTTTGAGATCGCATACCGTGTATGGAATCGACATGGAAAGCTATATCTGAAACTCGATATGAATATGATTGGACTTAAAACCTGTCTAAAAAAGAACCTTGTCGGTATTATTAAGCGTGCAAGCATTCGACGAGCAGATATTGTTTCTGTCGAAACTATACTGTTACAAAAAGAGCTTCAGGCACACTTTGGGAATAAGATTATTTATATTACAAATGGATGCTATATGCCAGAAAACTCCTTAGATAATTGTACAGACTGCTGTCAAAAGGAAAACACCTTATTGACTGTCGGAAATCTTGGTACACCGGAAAAAGCAACGGATACATTACTGGAGGCGTTTGCAGAAAGTGCTCACACACATGACTGGAACCTAAAGCTGATTGGCTCTATTGACAGCACGTTTCAGAGCTATCTTGATAATTTCTTTATCAGATATCCTGACTTAAAAAATCGGATATGTATTCTTGGAAGTATTAGAGATAAACAGCTGCTTATGAAAGAATATCAAAAAGCCAAAGTATTTACACTTCCATCACGAAGTGAAAGCTTTGGTATTGTACTTGTTGAAGCAGCAAGTCAAGGCTGCTATCTGATTACGACAGATATGGTTCCCGCCGGCTATGATGTCAACGGAAATGGTAGATTTGGTGTTGTCGTGCCAACAGACGATATACATGCTCTTTCCAATGCCTTCCAAACTGTATTTCACAGCACCGTCAACTGGAATGAACAAGCTGTAGAAATAGCTTCTTTTGCCAAAGGTGCTTTCTGTTGGGACACAATCATAGAGACACTTTATCACTCTATTGCTTCTTCTCCCATGGTGGAAGCGTAAGCTCTGCCTTTTGTTTTCGTACGGTAAGCTGTACCGAGCGAATCATTTTCTTTGCAGATCCTGGGAAATAATCCATCACGAACTGCTTTAACTTCAGCTCATTAAGTTTTTTAACCAGCTGTTCATCATCCAGCTGATTGATGCCATGGCTTTTTCTGATTGCAATTGTTTCCAGATACGTATCATATAGCTTTACTGATGAAACACCATCCTTTGAAACAATACAGACAATCGTATTCACATCCGTAAAAAAGAACCCCTTCTTCCAGACTGTCAGCAGAAAATCATAATCTGCCCCTATGCGCAGATCCGTTCGAAACGGAAAGCGAAGCAGCAATTCTTTGCGTGCAAATACCGACTGATGAGAAAATGGCATACGAGCCTCGATCTGATCAAATGCTTTTCTAAACATATAATATCTGTTGTATTCACACTCGACAGCATCTCCATACAGAATCGCCGAGCTAGCATAGTCTTTCTCTCCAAAGATTTCTTTCAACACACCGGCACTGTAAAAGCTGTCTCCTGCATTCATGAAATTGATCCAGACTCCATGTGCATGCTGAACACCACGGTTCATAGCATCATAGATGCCACTGTCCTTTTCACGAAAATAATGCAGAGAAATCCCTTTCGCATGAAATCTTTCTAAATAAGAACTAATCAGCTTTTCTGTCCCATCCGTGGAATTTCCGTCCTGAATAATATATTCAAAATTCATATAGCCCTGTGCAAGCACGGATTCAAATGTTTTAATCAATGATTTCCCGGGATTATAGCAAATTGTAATAACAGAAACTACCGGTCTCATATTTTCTTCTTCCTGCATTCCTTTTCCTCCTGCCTAAGCATTCAAACACATGATTTTCTTTCTTGTAAGGATTTCTCTTTTATGATAGAGTAATTTTAGTTGTTTTGTATGAAAGGAGATAAGTCATGGATATCTCAGCTGTAATGATTATCTTAAATTATAATGACGGAAAAACTGCTGCAGCACTTGCGGATTCAATAAAAGAATATGCATGTCTGTCGCAGGTTATTGTCGTTGACAACTGCTCATTCGATGATTCCTATTCCTACATGAATCAGAAGTTTTCGAAATCATCTGACGATTCTGTGTCATCCAAAATAACAGTCCTTCGTACACCCGAAAACAAAGGCTATGCTACAGGTAATAATTATGGCATCCGCTATGCAATTACACACTTTGCACCGGATTACATTTTTGTAGCAAATCCTGATATTAAAGTAGAAGAGCAAGCCTTACAATCCATTCTTACTGCAATGCAGCAAAATCCTGCCTATGGCGTTATGAGCTGTCTTGTCAACCAGGGCTATAATGTCTGGAATCTTCCGGGCTTTGCAGGGGTGCTGGAAAGCCTGTTTCTTATATGGTTCAATCTAGACAAACGCTGTATCAAGAAAAAGCTGGCTTCCTCTTCGCATTCTCTTGAGACTGTCGGCGTAGTAGAAGGTTCTTTTTTTTGTATCAGCAGTTCTGCATATCAGGCTGTAAATGGTCTTGATGAGCGCACCTTTCTTTATTCTGAGGAGATCATTCTCTCTAAACGTTTGCAAAAAGCAAAGCTTTCAGTCGGTGTACTGACAAAAGTCCACTATGACCATTTTCACTCTGTCAGTATTAAGAAAGAATATCATTCTTCAAAAGCAAAAGCTTTTCATCATTTCTATCAAAGCTTCAAAATATACAACAAACATTATCTGCATACATCTGTACTACAGGATAGTATGTTTGCTGTCGCTTACGCACTGGCTTATCTGGAACGCATTCTGTACGATTTCATCATGCTTTTGAAACGTCATTAATAATTCGCAATCATTATAAAAATGTTTCCAGCGTTTCACGCATCCGATCCCACGAAAATTTATATTCATTATCCCGGATATTTTTCTCATACTCCTGGGCTTTTTTCTCCTCAAAAAAGTATGTAATTCCATCTGCAAGCTGATTCGGATTTTGAGGTTCCACAATAATTCCTGTTCTGTCGTCCTCGACAACCTCTGGCAGACCACCGACATTTGTCACTATAACAGGCTTATGAAATCCATATGCGATCTGTACAATTCCGCTCTGTGTTGCTGACTCATACGGAAGTACGACAAGGTCGCTCGATGCAAAGTATTTTTCCACTTCCCGATCAGGCACATAGCCATCTACAATCGTAACCTGCTCTTCAATACCATTATCCATAATCTGCGTCAAATACTGCTCCTTGTTTCCATCGAAATCTCCTACCACATAAAGCCTTATCTCCTGCTGTCCTCTTTCCTTTAACAGCTTCATAGCCTCCAGCAAATGTGATAATCCCTTATACTCCCTGACATACCCAAAAAACAACAGCAATTTCTCATCTGATGAAATCTGTAGCTGCTCTCTGGCCTCTTTTCTGTCCATTTTTTTAAATTGAAAAGCAGAATATGTCGGGTGTACCTGTATACGATATTCCGCATCTGCTTTAATTGACAAAAGCTCTTCTGCTTCTGTTCGAGAATGCAGAACAAACCCATCGCCCCTCTTTAATACAAGCCTTGTCAGTTTTTTGTCCATAATAAAACGTTCATGTGGAAATACATTATGACATACAAATATAATCCGGCTATGCTTCAGCACCTTTGCAAGCAGATAATAGCAGGGTGCAAAATACGGATGCCACCACTGAATAATCACAAGTGCCGGCTTTTCCTTCTTGATTTTTTGCGCAACTAACAGAATATTGAACGGATTTGCTGTGTTAATCAAAAACTGCGCATCATCCACTTTAAATGTATCATTTGAAAAATCCTTTTGTTCACGTTTCAAAAGGATTTTCGGGTATTGCATTTTATAGGAAATCATCCATGTATCATATTTTTCGGAAAGTGTCCTGTACAACAGCCCCGTATAGTGAGAAATTCCACCTTTATATGGATAAACAGGACCAATCAGTACCAGCTTTTCATTTCTCATTCTTTTCCTCTCGCTCACGCTCTTCTTCTTTGTAATCAAGACGACGGATTCTATATTGAATATCCTCTAAAAGCTTTCTGTTATTTGCGATTACATCTGCCTGCAAACCAACAATAAATGTCATAAATCCAAGAAGCATCAGCGTACTGGCAAAAATAAGTGATTGGGTATGACCATTTCCTGCTCCGCTAAAATAAAAAACAAGAAACCGTATGCCTATACCAAGTCCGCAAACAAAAGGAATACAGCCAAGCACACTGAAAAATGTCAATGGGCGATACATCATATAGGCTCTCACAATTGTCAGCATCGACCGCTTCACATATCCATACATGCTATGAAAAAGTCTCGATTTACGAAGCTCTCCATTCGTACGAATTGGTACAGAAGTAATTGCCATACTTGTCCTGCCGGCCTGAACAATTGTCTCCAATGTATAGGTATAATTATTCATTACATTCATATGCATGGCTGCATCTCTGGAAAAAGCCCGAAATCCACTTGGTGCATCCGGAATATCTGTTTTGGATGCCTTTCTTACTACAAAGCTTCCAAGATGCTGCAGTCGTTTTTTTAGAGGAGAAAAATGCTTTGTTTCGTCAATCGGACGCTCTCCAACAACAATATCTGCCTTTTTCTCAAGTATGGGACGAACAAGTTTTTCAATATCTTCACCACAGTATTGGTTATCTGCATCTGTGTTAACAATAATATCTGCACCATTTCTCAGACAGGCATCAATTCCGGCCATAAAGCCTTTTGCTAAACCTTTATTCTTAGTAAAGTTGACAACATAATTAACGCCCCAGTTTTTCGCCACTTCTACAGTATTGTCAACACTTCCGTCATTAATAATCAAATACTCAATTGTATCAATTCCTTCTATATGCTTTGGCAGATCATTCAATGCTATTTCCAATGTCTCTGCCTCATTTAGACAGGGAATCTGTATAATCAGCTTCATAGTCTACTCCTTATTTTTCTTCCTTTGCTATATAAATCGGACGATGCTTTGTCTCCAAATATGTCTTTGACAAATACTGTCCTACTATCCCAATACTAAACAGCTGGATTCCGCCAATAAAAACGATAATGCATACCATGGATGGCCAGCCACTTGTCGGATCTCCATTAATCAGTGTCCGGCAGATAATAAATACAATCATACAGAATGCAAAAAATGTAAACAGGAATCCGAGCATTCCCGCTAAAGCAAGCGGAGCTGTGGAAAATGCAATAATACCTTCGATGGAATACAGGAACAATTTCCAAAAAGACCATTTTGTTTCGCCTGCTACACGCTCTACATTCTCAAATGCAATCCATTTTGTTTCAAAACCAACCCAGCCATAGATTCCCTTTGTAAAACGGTTATATTCACCCATTGATAAAATGGCATCTACTACCTGTCTTGACATGATTCTGTAATCACGTGCGCCATCAACAATTTCAGTCTTGGACAATCTGTTAATCAGTCTGTAAAAGCATCTTGCAAAGAAAGAACGAATTGGAGGCTCTCCCTTTCTTGTTACACGTCTTGTTGCCGCCGAATCAAATCCTTCTTTTGTAACCGCTTCATACATCTGTGGTAAAAGACTTGGCGGATCCTGCAAATCTGCATCCATGATTACGGCATAATCGCCGTTGGATTTTTTAAGACCGGCATAAATCGCTGCTTCCTTTCCAAAATTTCTCGAAAAAGAAATATAGTGCACACTTGTATCCTGCGCGCTTAAAGCTTTCACGCATTCAAGTGTATTGTCTTTGGAGCCGTCATCTATAAAAAGCAGCTCAAACTCTGTATCCGGATACTTTTCTGCAAACTCCTTTTTTGTTTTCTCCATTTCAGTATAAAAAAATGGAATTGCCTGCTCTTCATTGTAACAAGGCACGATTACACTCAATAATTTCATTCTGTTTCTTCCTTTTTTCTCAGTATGTCATATCGGGTAACATAATCTGTAGAAAGCTTCACATGAATTATCTGCTTCGGATGAGGTGCGCTTTCCTGTTCTGTGCCTTCTTCATTTATAATCGAAAGCACCTTTGCATCAATATTCGTTCCATCAGGTTTCATGACTTCAATCTGCTCTCCAACAGAAAATTTGTTTCTCTGCTCGATGGTTACAAGTCCTTGTGAATCCTTCTCTCCTACAATTCCCAAATATACATATTCTTTTACATATGTATTATTATCGTAAATCTGTGTTGTCTCATCAGGCTTTCCAAAATAGAAACCAGTTGTGAACTGTCTATAAGTACACTTTGAGATTTCCTGCTGATACCATGCCATATTGGCACGATATTTTTCCTCTGATTCAAAATAGTCATCAATTGCTCTGCGGTATGTGCGTGCAACCGTTGCAACATAGAGAGCAGTTTTCATACGGCCTTCTATCTTAAAGCTGTCAATACCGGCATCAATCATCTCTGGCAGATGCTCAATCATGCATAAATCCTTAGAATTGAATATATAGGTTCCTCTGTCATTCTCATAAACCGGCAAGTATTCTCCCGGCCGTTTTTCCTCAACTACCGCATATTTCCATCTGCACGGATGTGTACATGCACCTTGATTCGCATCACGACCTGTAAAATAATTGCTGAGCAGGCAGCGACCGGAGTAGGAAATACACATTGCCCCGTGAATAAAGCTTTCTATTTCCATTCCATTCGGAATACGCTCTTTGATTTCCTTAATTTCAGAAAGAGAAAGCTCTCTAGCAGAAACCACTCGTTTTGCACCCTGCTTCCACCAGAATTCATAGGTCATATAATTTGTATTATTCGCCTGTGTACTAATATGAATATCAATCTTTGGACAAATTTCCTTGGCAAGCATAAACATTCCGGGATCCGATATGATTAATGCATCCGGGTTCATATCCTTTAATTCAGAAAAATACTCTCTGGCGCCTGCAAGATCACCATTGTGTGCCAGAATATTTGCCGTTACATGTACTCTGACACCATGAGCATGCGCAAACTCAATTCCAGTTTTCATATCCGCCTTGGAAAAGTTTTTTGCCTTTGCACGAAGTCCAAATGCTTCTCCTCCAATATACACAGCATCTGCGCCAAATATCACTGCTGTCATCAGTACTTCCAGACTACTTGCAGGAATAAGTAGCTCAGGCTTTTTTCTATTATTCATTACATACCCACCTTTTAACACTGATTGTCATGCCATCCCCAACAGGAAGCACTGTCGTCTGAAGCATTTCATCATTAGACAATTCATATAAATACTCGCGCATTCTTGAATGAATCGTACGATTCCTGCGTGTAACTACAAAACGAGATTCAATAAGATCCCCTTCCTGCAGTACATTATCTGACACAAGTATTCCACCCGGGCACAAAAGCTGCTTAACCGCAGGTAAAAAACGAGGATACTGTCCTTTTGCGGCATCCATGAAAATGAAATCAAAACTTTGAGGATTCTGTTCAACAAGCTTTCCTAATATATCGCAGGCATCACCTTCCAAAAGGGTAATTTGTTTCTCTTTTCCCGCTTTAATAAAGTTTTCTTTTGCTAATGGAATTCTTTTTTCATATTTTTCTATTGTTGTAATCTGACTCTTCGGACTATATTCTGCCATCAGAAGAGTAGAAAATCCAATTGCTGTTCCCACCTCCAGAATTTGCTTCGGCTGCTTCATTTCCAGAAGAAGCTTTAATAAATTCTGTGCAGAACGTCTGATAATCGGTACATAGGTTTCCTTGGCAAAGCACTCCAGTTCATTCAAAAAATGGGTGTTTCCTTTATCAAGAGAATCAATGTATGCAGCTATTCTTTCATCAACGATATCTGCCATTACTCTGCTGCCTCACCGCCGTCTTCTGCAGGTGCTGTATCCTCTGCAGGTGCCACATCGTCATCGGGTATTGTCTGATCAATCGGAGATACTACATCACCGGCATTTTCAAGAGGTGTCGGCTCTGATGAGGTTTCCTGATCTGCTTCCTGCAGTTTATCCGGCTGAGATAGAGACTCCTCGCCTTCATCATTTTTTTCTGAAATTACAGCAGATATTTCTTCAGCTGTCATAGATGTATTCAGTGTATACATTCCCGGCAATACATTTCCAGAATACTGAGAAAGCTTTTTTTGAATCATAAATAACTGAGCATCTCTAATCAGACCCTTTTCTTCAAGCATCTTACTCACATCACTCAGACCTTCATCCTGTGAAATTGTTACCTCGACATCTCTTCCTGGTGCCTCCGACATTGGTTTTTCTGTAAAAATACGGAATCCAAAATCATATGCCTTTGCACCCGCTTTATAGATCAAAAGAATTGCAATCACTAACACTACGCCTCTAATGATTGTTCCAATAAAAGACATGGTCAACTGCTTCATTTTCATAAACCATTCCTCCCGAAATCTTTTGAAAAGTCTGCTGCAGACTAATCAAACCCAATACTCGCTGTGATCTTTGCAAGAATCTCCTGAAACATGCGACAAAAATCCAACTCTGCCTGCATAAAATCATGTACTCTTGTATCCTCACATAATTCCTCATACTGCTGTTCAAGTTTTTCGCCTTCTTCATACAAGCTGTCAGATTCCGGCATTTTCTGCATGCGATAATTCAGCTCTCTCAGCATATCAATTTTCTCTTTTAATTCTGGAAATTCTTTTACGATTTCCCTTTGCTTATTATAATTCTGGCAAATATCTGTATCATGCATTTTTTCTATCAAATCATTAATTGCCTGATCCAGTCCTGTCGAAACACTCATATATGCTCCTTATTCTTACTCAACTTCCATAATAATCGGTAGAATCATTGGTCTTCTCTTCATTTTCTTCCAGACATATCCGCTTAAGGCATCCTTCATTGTATTCTTCATTTTACCCCAGTCAGTAATATTTCTGTCCAGAAGCTGCAAAAGTGCACCTTCAACAACAGCCTGTGCCTCATCCATGATTTCATCTGATTCGCGTACATATACAAATCCTCTAGATACAATATCTGGACCTGCCATGAGCTGATTGGTACCCTTGGCTAATGTTAATACAACAATCAATATTCCATCCTCTGCAAGATGCTGTCTGTCTCGTAAAACAATATTGCCGACATCTCCAACTCCCAGACCATCTACAAATACCGCACCTGTTACTACATCACCGGTAACAGCAGCTCCATTACTATCCAGCTCCAATACATTTCCAGATGAAAGTACAAAAATATTTTCCTTAGGAATACCAAGCTCGTGAACAATTTTTGCCTGTGCCTTTAAATGTCGATATTCTCCATGCACCGGAATCGCATACTTTGGCTTTACCAATGTATAAATGAGTTTGATTTCCTCCTGACATGCATGACCTGAAACATGTGCATCCTGAAAAATGACATCTGCTCCCTTCATACCCAATTCATTGATGACCTTGGAAACAGCTTTTTCATTTCCCGGAATCGGATTCGAGCTAAAAATAACTGTATCCCCCGGCTTAATTGTCAGCTTCTTATGAATGCTTGATGCAATTCTGCTGAGCGCAGCCATTGCCTCACCCTGACTTCCAGTTGTAATAATAACCGTCTTTTCATCCGGATAATTTTTCAGCTGTTCTATATCAATCAAAGTATTATCAGGAATCTTTATATATCCAAGCTCAGATGCGGTCTGAATAATATTGACCATACTGCGACCTTCGATTACTACCTTTCTGCCATATTTATATGCAGAATCAATAATCTGCTGAACTCTGTCCACATTGGATGCAAACGTTGCCACAAGTATTCGAGTCGAGCCATGATCAGCAAAAATACTGTCAAACGTCTTTCCTACTGTTCGTTCCGAATTAGTAAAGCCTGGACGTTCTGCATTCGTACTGTCGCACATCAATGCAAGTACTCCCTTTTTACCAAGCTCAGCAAATCTCTGCAAGTCAATTGCATCTCCAAATACAGGCGTATAATCCACCTTAAAATCTCCTGTATGAACAACAATACCTGCAGGTGAATAGATTGCAAGCGCACTTGCATCTGCAATACTGTGGTTTGTTTTAATAAACTCAATTCTAAACACGCCAAGATTGATTGACTGTCCAAACTTAACAATTTTTTTCTTTACAGACTTTTGAAGATTATGCTCTTTTAATTTACTGTCAATCAATGCAATTGTCAGCTTTGTTGCGTAAATCGGCACATTCAGCTCCCTCAGAATATAAGGCAGCGCACCAATATGATCCTCATGACCATGTGTGATGATAAACCCTTTTACTTTATCCTCATTTTCCTTTAGATAAGTTACATCGGGAATTACCATATCTATCCCAAGCATATCATCTTCCGGAAATGCCAGTCCACAATCTACTACAATAATACTGTCCTCATATTCAAAAACAGTAATATTCATTCCTATCTGTTCCAATCCCCCAAGCGGAATAATCTTCAACTTGCTTCCGCTAATATTCTGTTGTTTCAATTACTTAATCCTCCCGTTCAATCTCAATGTCTCCTATTGTTTCCTCGAATACCTTAGCAACTGCCTGTAGTTCCACATCATTCTCGACAATTTCATACACACTTTCCGGTGCTTCATCCGGTGCAGTATCTTTTAGTATCAATGCCTCTGCTTCATCCTCTAGGGAATCCGCAACCAACAGGTAATTCTTCCCGCTGATACGCGTTTGATCCAGCACATAGAATTCTACTGTTTCTTTACCGTTATCATACGCAAATTGTATCTTGTCCATTTTCTTTTCCTTCCTGCCTAATAGAATCCAGATAACCTTGCAAAATGAAGATAGCGGCAATTTCATCGACATACTTGCCCCTATCTTCTCTTCGTATTCCACTTTCCATCATCGCTTTGTCCGCCGCTACTGTAGTCAGACGTTCATCCCACAAAATGACTTCCAAACCCGTCCGGCGTATCAGGTTCTGTTGAAATTCGATTGTTTTTTCTCCACGTTCTCCTATTGTCGCATTCATGTTCTTTGGAAATCCAAGAACAATTCGCTCCACTTCATACTGGACAATCAGTTCTTCAATCCTTGCAAAAGTCTTACGAATCTTATTCTCTGAATCCCGTCTGATGATTTCTAATCCCTGAGCTGTAATGAGCAGGGGATCGCTCACTGCGGCTCCTACTGTCTTTGAGCCAAAATCCAATCCCATAATACGCATATTACTTCCATCCACTATTCTTAATATACTGTGTTAACAGTTCTTCTACAAGTTCGTCTCTTTCAACTTTCATAATCAGACTTCTTGCATTGTTGTGGCTTGTAATATACGTCGGATCACCGGACATAATATATCCTACAATCTGATTAACAGGATTATATCCCTTTTCCGTCAATGCCTCATATACGGTAGACAGTACAACCTTCACTCCGGTTTCCGGTTCTGTCTGCACTTTAAAATACTGTGTATTTCCAAGATTCTGCATATAATCACATCCCTGCTCTTTCTCTGATAAAATATTGGTTGTTGTATAAGTTTCGTCCACATAGATACTTTTATTTTACTCCAGATTACCTAAAAACACAAGGAGTTCATCCGTCAGCATCTTCTTCGCCGGTCCCTTCAATATTTCAGACTGCATGTTTGCATCAGCAAACGTTGCCCCCTTTACATATTCCTTTGTGTACCCTGTCAAATATGTTTCACCGTTAATTTCCTGTTCTTCTTCCATAAGCACATCTATCTGTTTTCCAATGTACCATTCTCTGAACAGTCTGCCTCTTTTCTGTGCATCTGTAATCAGTAGATTACTTCGTTCTGCCTTTTCCCGCTCTGTCAGCTGTCCCGACATTTTATCAGCAACCGTTCCTCGTCTTCTGGAATACTTGAATACATGCACTTCATAGAAATTTACCTTTTCCAAAAATGCTCTCGTAACCTCAAACTCCTCTTTTGTTTCTCCAGGGAAACCAACAATCACGTCGGTCGTAAGTGCCGGATGTGTGAAATATTTCCTGATTAATTCCGTTTTTTCATAGTATTCACTTGCACTATACTGCCTATTCATTCTCTTTAGGACTGTATCTGAACCGCTTTGTAAAGACAGATGAAAATGAGGGCAGAATCCAGACAGGGCTGCCATTTCCCTCAGAAATTCCTCTGTAATGATTCTTGGTTCGAGCGAGCCAAGCCGAATCCGTTCAATCCCCACAAGCTCATGAACCTGTTTAATCAATTCAATCAGATCTCTGTTTGTATACTCACCCTGTGCAGCCGCTCCATTATACGACGCCATCTGTTCCTCTTCATTCCGATGAAAATCCAGTCCATATGAGCTCAAATGGATACCGGTCAAAACAACCTCTTTATAACCTTCTGCGGCCAATCCTTTTATTTCTTCCAGAACATCCTCCTGTCTTCGACTGCGGACTCTGCCTCTTGCATATGGGATAATACAATAGCTGCAAAATTGATTACATCCATCTTGAATTTTAATATATGCTCTTGTGTGCTCTCCTGTCTGCTCCAGACGGTATTCCTCATACTCTGTCTCTGCAGCAATATTGCATACTGCGGCATCCTTTTGCATATTATGATTTTTTCTGTATTTCTCTACAATCTCAACAATTTCTTTTTTTCTGTTATTTCCAACCATCAAATCTATGCTTTCATCATCGGCTGCATCTTCACGGTCTGTCTGTACATAACAACCGGTAGCAACAACAACTGCCAGTGGATTCATTTTTTTAGCTCGATGAAGCATTTGTCTTGATTTTCTGTCTGCAATATTTGTAACAGAGCAGGTATTGACAATATAAATGTCAGATTTCTGTTCAAATGGTACAATCAGAAAACCATTTTCCGTCAGCATCTGTTGCATAACGTCCATTTCATAGGAATTAACTTTGCAGCCCAAATTGTGCAATGCTACTTTTTTCATAATAAACTCCTGTTTTTTTCGTGATGTTTGTGTATTGACTTTTGGTAGACATAATCATAATATAGACTTGTAAATAGTGAAAAGGAGGTAATTCAAATGAAAACGATTCAGATTTCTTTAAATTCTATTGACAAGGTAAAATCATTTGTAAATGACATTACTAAATTCGATTATGATTTTGATCTGGTTTCCGGCAGATATGTCATCGATGCAAAGTCCATTATGGGTATTTTCTCACTCGACTTATCCAAGCCGATTGACTTAAACATTCATGCTGAAGACAACGTTGAGGATGTATTAAATGTCTTAAAGCCATACATGATTTAGTATTTTACATGTTAATCGTATTCGGGGGGCAAATGCATATGCATTTGCCTTATTTTTTATTCCCATTCTATTTCATC
>CAZOHM010000041.1:0-21434 GCA_964579795.1 uncultured Lachnospiraceae bacterium
TTTTTTAAAATTTTTTTATTTTTTTATTTTTAAATACTTTTTTTAAAGTTAATTCTATCTTATCTAAGCTAATTGGCTTTCCTACATGAGCATCCATTCCCGATTTTATGGCATTATTGATATCATCCGCAAACACATCCGCAGATAAAGCAATAATTGGAATGCTCTTTGCTTGTGGATGGGATGACATTCTGATTTTTTCTGTTGTCTGGTTACCATCCATTTTTGGCATTTTGATGTCCATAAAAATCACATCAAATGTACCTGTAATAGAATCAATGAATAATTTATATCCTTCTGCTCCATTATCTGCCACAGAAATAATCGCACCATGTGCTTCAAGTAATTCCTTAAAAATCATCTGATTAAGCTCACTGTCCTCAATAATCAGAATCCTCAAGTTTCGTAAAATCTCATGCTTATCTTCGCTGTTAGCCAGTTCATTTTCTTCACTCTCTTCTTCTGTCTCTTCCAGTTCATATTGCATAAAGCACTTATTGATTACTTCCTGCAATTCACAAGATGCATTTTGTATCAGTTCGAGATATGGTCGTATCTGATCCGCATCACAGCCATTTTGTGTGTTTCGAAGTGCTATGTCAGTCATTCCGGCAATCACATTTAGTGGATTTCTGATACCATAAGACATATCAGCCAAAAATTCTTTTTTTAATTCTTCATTTCCATTCTTTTTTTCTTTGTGTTTTCTATTCCACATAAATTAATCTCCATTCCAGACTGTTATGCAAAAATATATCAAATCTCAGCTTCTTCAAATACCACATCCACATAATATCCTCGAGGCTTTTCTTCAATACTTTTTACAACACCTTCCTTTGTCTTTAATCGTTCACCAAAGGAATAATTTGCTGACATAGCCAAAGATGGATCAATTGTATAATAATAACTGGTAGGCAACATTCCTTCCGTTACGGTTACCTGTTGTCCTTCTTGAAGCAGTCCATGACGCTCCATTTTGAATTCCATTACTCTCACGCTGATTCAACCCTTCATCATTTCTGAAAATTCTTCAAACTGAGTTTTACTCTGTGGACACAGTTTCCTGTACTCGTAGTACCATAGCTGATGTTTTTTTCAATGTTATTTCCAAACGTCCACTGGATATTACATATTCCCTCGGCTCTATACTATACCCATCCTCGTACGTATACATCAGGCAAACAGCAACAGCTTCTCGAGGTACGCCAATATCCCATACCTTCATTTCTAACTTCTTTTCACAATCATTATTATTTACAAGCATGATGCACTGTTCTTTTACAGAAAATCTGCCATATGCCAGAATATTATAGTCCACATACAGCATTTTTCCAGATCCTCGTCTTAATTCTCTGCATTCTTTACGTATTCGAATCATCTCTTTATGAAAAGAGATTAATTCTTTATCTTCATTTCCCCATGGATATGTTCGTCTGTTATCAGGATCTGTAAATCCACATACACCCGCTTCATCTCCGTAGTAAATGGTTGGCGCACCTATCCATGTCATTTGAATTACGACCGCTTCACGAAAAACCGCTTTGTTTACTCCGTAATTTGCTGCTTCTGGTCCTTTATTTCCCACACGTCCGACTATACGATTTGTTCTCGTTAAAAATCGAGAATGATCATGATTGGACAGTTCATTCATTGAAATCAACATTGATGGAGCAGAAAATTTTGCTATATTTGTTTTCATCATATTCCAGAAAAATCCAGAATTCCCTCGCAAATCTTCCCGATAGTCATCACTGTGCTTCTGCATTCCGGTCAAAAACCAGGTTACCGGCTCCATAAAAGCATCATAATTCATGACTGTATCCCACTCATCACCTTTCAGCCAAGCTGATGGATCGCCATAGTGCTCAGCAATAATAACTGCTTCCGGATTGGCCTGTTTCACAACTCTGCGAAATTCCTTCCAAAACTTATGATTAAACTCCGGACTATGTCCTAAATCTGCAGCAACATCCAATCTCCATCCATCTACATTATATGGCGGTGATACCCATTTCTTCGCAATCTCCAAAATATACTCACATAGCTTCGGTGATTCTTCAAAATTCAGCTTTGGAAGTGTATCATGACCCCACCATCCATCATAAGACGTATTATATGGCCACTCCTCAGAATAAAATTTAAAAAAGCTTCTATATGGACTATCAGCAGATACATATGCACCCTTTTCATACTCCTGTGCGTTTTCATATATTCGTTCCCGATCCATCCACTTATTAAATGAACCGCAATGATTGAATACACCATCTAGAATGACACGAATACCCAGCTTATGAGCCTCTTCTACAAGATGAATAAACAGCTTATTACTTGCCTCCAGATTTTTCTTATTAGTAACACGATTAATATATTTTGTTGCATATTGATTTTCACACTGACCGGGCTGTAATAAATCTCCTCGATCATCAACAATTTTTCCAATATGAGGATCAATATAATCATAATCTTGAATATCATATTTATGGTTGGATGGCGACACAAACAGAGGATTGAAGTAAATCGCATCAATCCCTAAATCATGTAGATATCCTAGCTTATCAATTACCCCCTGCAAATCTCCACCATAAAATTCTCTGATACCCATTGTTGCAGGGTACTTGTTCCAGTCATCTACACGAACTGTACTTTCTCCAATATATCTGTATTCATTCGTTTCAACATCATTCGTCCGATCACCATTATAAAATCTATCAATAAAAATCTGATACATTACTGCACCCTTTGCCCAGGAAGGTGTAATAAATCCGGGAACGATATTAAAATTATAATTTAAGTCTACTTTCTTTGATACGCCATTAAAATTATAGTAGCATTTCAATTTTCCACAATTGATTTCAAAATAGTAGGATAACTTCTCATTATCAAGCTGATATTCATACTCATAGTAATCAAAATTATTAACTGATTCCCTTTTTTCCATCAAGTACTTTTCGCCGTTACAAATCAAAAAAACATAATCTGCATTATTTTTGGATGTTCTGAACCGCAGTCTTAAAAGTCCATATGGACTGGGTTCAAGCGGAATAATATAATCTTCTGAATAGTCGCAGAATAATGCCCGTTTATTCAATACTGGGCGCATGCTTGATAAATACATTCCTTTTTCATATTCGGAAATAAAATGTTGGGAATCCATAAGACACTCCTTTATTCTATCCTTTACACAAACTAGCTTTTTCCTTTAATTTCTATTATACATTTTTCATACATGATGTACAAGCTTTAATCGCATTTCATACTAAATATAGTATAGTCTTTATTTTTGTGATTATTTTTGCGCAGTAAAAAAGACAGCCTCACGAATGCTGTCTTTTTTGGAGAAGGTATTTCTTTCTTATGGGGTATAGTTTAAAACTATACAATGTATTGGGGGGTTACAAGAAGTATTGTAGCATCGACCCCTTTGAAAATCTAGTTGTAGGATGCACAAACTTTACAAAATTGGTTTGTTATTTTTGGTAATTCTGCACAATTATGCTTCAAATAAAGCTTCAAATTCTTCTCTGTTTATTTTTTCTTTTTCTAACAATAATGCGGCGCAACTATGCAAAACCTTTTCATTTTCCTTCATAATCTTCTCGGCTTCTTGATAGCATTCTCCAATAATTCGTTTTACTTCTTTGTCTATCTCACCGGCAATTGCCTCACTATAGCCTCTCGTATGTGCCAAATCACGGCCAATAAACACCTCATCATCATCCGTATCATAGCAAATCACACCAATTGTATCTGACATACCATATTTGGTAACCATTTTCTTAGCGGTTTTTGTTGCCTGTTTAATATCCGAGGAAGCACCTGTTGTAATATCATCAAATATCAATGCTTCTGCAACTCGCCCACCAAGAGAAACTACAATATCCTGCAGCATTCTTCCCTTTGTATTGAACATCTCATCCTTTTCCGGAAGCGGCATCGTATATCCTGCAGCACCCATACCGGTCGGTATTATTGAAATAGAATATACCGGTCCTACATCCGGCAGGCAATGAAACAGTATCGCATGACCTGCTTCATGATATGCCGTGATTCTTTTTTCTTTATCAGAAACAACCTTACTCTTTTTCTCAGCTCCAATGCCAACCTTCACAAAAGCCTTTTTAATATCATCCTGAACAATAAAGCTTCTGTCTTCACGAGCGGCACATATAGCAGCCTCATTCATCAGATTTTCCAAATCAGCACCTGTAAATCCTACTGTTGTACGAGCAATCTGTTCAATATCCACATCCTCTGCCAGCGGCTTGTTTTTTGAATGAACCTTCAGTATCTCTGAACGTCCTTTCACATCCGGAGTTCCAACACCCACCTTTCGGTCAAAGCGACCAGGTCTCAAAATAGCAGGATCCAATATATCAACTCTATTTGTTGCCGCCATAACAATGATGCCCTCGTTAACACCAAATCCATCCATTTCAACAAGCAACTGATTCAATGTTTGTTCACGTTCATCATGTCCTCCACCCATACCAGTTCCACGGCGTCTTGCAACAGCATCTATTTCATCAATAAAAATGATACATGGCGAACTCTTCTTTGCCTCAGCAAACAAATCACGCACTCGTGATGCTCCTACACCTACAAACATTTCCACAAAATCCGAACCAGATATACTGAAAAAAGGAACTCCTGCTTCTCCTGCAACTGCTTTTGCCAAAAGAGTTTTTCCTGTTCCTGGTGAGCCAACAAGAATGATTCCTTTCGGAATACGTGCACCAACCTGCATATATTTTTTTGGTGCCTTTAAAAAATCAACAATTTCTTTTAATTCGTCTTTTTCTTCATCAAGACCAGCTACATCCTTAAAAGTCATTTTATTATCATCTGTCGAAAGCTTTGCACGGCTTTTTCCAAAGTTCATGACTTTTCCCCCACCACCGCCTGCTGCACCGGCCTGGTTATTCATGTATACAAAAATCAAAGCTACTACGCCAAAAATCAATAAACTTGGAAGCATATAGCTCATAAACCAATTATCCCGTTTTACATCCTCCAGTGAATAGGAAGGAAACTTATTTTTCAGAAAGCTTTCTACCTCATTCACATTTGAAACATATAAATATTTTTCCTGACCATTGAGAAATGTAATCTCAACAACACCGGTAGGTACCTCAGCGTTCTGTACAATATTAATTGCACTAATCTGATCTTTATCAATAATATCAGTAAACTCTGAATAAGTAATATACTCTTCCCTGTCTGTCCACATCTCTCTCCAAATCAGAACCATGAAAAGAAACAGAACAATTAATAAGATATAAAATCCAAATCCCTTATTTCCTTTGTTCACATTGAACCTCCTTCAAGGATTATTCCATTTCTACAACACCGATATATGGAAGATTTCTATATTTTTGTGCATAATCCAAACCATAGCCTACAACAAACTCATCCGGAATCTCAAATCCTGTATAATCTACAGCAACGTCCACTACTCGTCTATCCGGCTTGTCAAGCAATGTACAAAGTGATAAACTTGCTGGTCCACGTTCCTTCAGAATATTGAGTAAATAGCTTAGTGTACGACCGGAATCAACAATGTCTTCCACAACAATAACATGCTTATCTTTTAAAGACTCATCAAGGTCCTTTACAATTCGAACAACCCCACTTGACTTTGTATCATTTCCATAACTGGATACGGACATGAAATCAATAGAAACTGGTACAGTTATTCGTTTTGCAAGTTCACACATAAAAAACGTACCTCCCTTTAATACACACACAAGATGTACACTTCTTCCTTCATAATCTTTGCTGATTTTTGCTCCAATTTCCTGAATTCTTTGATTTACCTGATTTTCACTTAGCATAACTCTAATCTTTTCACTCATGATAGCTTCCTCCAATAATTTGTACCCTGCATATTTGCTTTGTCTGTTCTGTAATCTTAAACTGTTCACTGATTCGGTATCCAATAACCCATACTATCTGGTGATCCACTGTCAGAAGCAATACTTTGTTTCGTTCATCCTGCGGTATCTTTTGATTAATAAAAAAGTCTTTAAGCTTTTGTTTTTTTAACTGTTGATCAATACATAGATAGTCTTGTGGTCTTCTTGTTCTCACGAACAGACCATTTTTAATTTTATCATAATCAAACCATTTCGTATAGGTATTTTGAGGAATATCTTCGACTTTTTCACGCTGAAAAATACTGCATTCCAGATAACAGTCATCATCGATATCTGTTCTTCCACATAAATTCACAGGAACCTCTATTGTTATTTCTCCTGTCTGTATATCTGTTTTTTTATTCGTTTGTCCAATAAAGATTTTTCCTTCCAAACGCCTTGCAACAGTATTCTTCGGAAGCATTACTTCTTTTCCTGCTGGTTTTTCCAAAAGACAAAGTATTGCATTAATATGTGTCCTTGTAATATCCTTCCACTCTGTATATAGCTTTTTCAAAACGGCTCTAATTACATAACGCCTGATAATTGGTTCCTTTTCACATAGCCTTTGTACATCGATAAAAAACCCATTTACCTCGTCAGTCACAATCTCTGGAATCATTAATTCTGTCTGATGCTCTATATAATATTCTGCCTCTCTCACCTCGTCTGCGACAAGTGCAATACGCTCTACTGAAGTATTCTGAATTTCTTCAAGAATCGGAATCACTTTATTTCTCACTATGTTTCTGGAATAAATTAAATCCTGATTTGTCAAATCAGTACAAAAGGAAATCTTTTTTTCATACAAATACTGTTCAATTTCCTGTCTATTCATACACAAAAGCGGACGAATGATATTTTCTCTAACAGGTGTCATTCCTCCAATACCCTTTAGACCGCTACCGCGAATCATATGGAACAAAACCGTCTCAGCCTGATCATTCATATGATGCGCTACAGCTATTTTGGCATTCTGATACTTCTTTGCTTCATTTGCAAAAACACGATATCGAACAAGTCGTCCGGCTTCCTCACATGACATTTTCTCCTTATGGGCTATTTGGGGCACATCTATTTCAAATAATGCAAGTGGTATCGACAGACTTTGGCATAGTTTCTTTACAAATTCTGCGTCCTGTTTAGAAGCTTCTTTTCTAATTCCATGTTCCACATGAACAACCTGTAATGTAAAGGGTAATCTTTTTCGCATATTATTCAGCATAAATAGGAGGCAGACGGAATCTGCCCCTCCTGAAACCCCAACAATAACCTTATCACCGTTCTCAATCATTTTATGCTGTTTGCAGAACTTCCATACACGTTCTGACAATTCATACGAAAAATCCATTCGTTTTACCTTATGCTTTCTTGCCTGATATATTATTAACTATAGTAAATTCAACAATAAATTGCAAGTAGCGCATATGCTATTTTTTCCAAACACCAATGACTATTACCGACATATCATCTCTGATTTCCTCTCCACTAATGCGAATTACTTTGTTTAATAATCTCTTTGCTATTTCTTTTGGATTTGTTATTTTGGTTCTGTTTAGAATTTTGCTGATAATATCCTCTGGATTTTTGTTTTTCAATTGATCAAGTACGCCATCGGATACCATTACAACATAGTCTCCATCAAACAGCTTAATCGTTTCTGTATCGTAATCAAGTTTATGAAAAACTCCTAATGGCAACGATGTCGATTCTACTGTTTCCACCTTTGAATCCCGCTTAATAAATGTTGTTGATGCACCTGCCTTTAAAATATCGCAAACTCCTTCATATAAATTAATATCACAAATATCCACACTTGAAAGCATCTGCTCATTAGAACGTGCAACCAGTGACGTATTAATCATTTGTACTGCTGCCTCTTTCGTAAAACCGGCCTCCAGGTAATGCTCTATCAGCTCTACAACTTCTTCACTTTCTTCACAGGCCTTCTCTCCACTTCCCATTCCATCAGAAAGACTGGCTACTATCCTTCCAATACCAAGAGATGTAAACGAATAATTATCCCCGGAAACAATCTCTTCTCTTTTTGTTGCTCTGGATACACCGGTTAGTACTTTATAGTTTGCATCCTCTTCAAAAAACACAGTTGCATAATCATTATATATTTTGTCAACACTTTCATATGATGGAATCATATGGTGTCTGCAGATTCCTGAAATTAATTTTGCAATTTCTGTTGTGGCAATATCCTGTCCCCGTTCCACCTTTACAGTCATATAAATTTCTATTCTTCGCTCTTTCTTTTCAACAGCCAGTATGTTTTTAGCAATTACACCTTCTGCTTTTAATACTTTTTGTATTTTCTCTTCAAGCTTATCTCCCACATCTACAACATCATAGATTTCTTCTGCTACTTCAGAAATAATCTGTGCCATTTCATTTAACTGTCCGGCAAGCACAACTCTGTCTTCTCTTAACCGATTTCTCCAAATAAGTTCGGTTCGTTTGCCCGCTTCCTCGGATTCTTCTTTTTCTTCAAGATCAACATAAGTATCTGCAAGATTTCGAAACGATTCAGCATAAGCAAGTAATTTACCTTTTCCCGGTCCGCTATAAATCAGTTCTTTTTTACAGTTCGCACCAATTTCCCCTTTGCTTGTCCCAAGTAGAAATCGTAAAATTCCACCTAAAATAAACGCTCCACTGATTACAAACACTGCCTCCAACGCTCCCTTAAACAAATCTTCCCGATTTGTCAGCATCAACATCCATGTGGAAACGTCCATTAAAAACAGCGAAATTCCAGCAATAAAATATCCTTTCCATTTCTTGCATATTCGGTTTTTTCGTTCAAGTAAATCCACACATACCATCATAATTATCATTGGTACTGCATACCGAAATACCTGCTCAATTGACAGTGACAGCATCATAGCTGCAACTAACATTGGACATAGCAGAAGCCGCATGGCCTTTTCCATATACATAGCTGCAAAAAAAAGCAATACAAATGGATTAATTCCATAGATGCTGCCACAGGATATCACAAAGCCCAATGCGCAGATAATCAGTTGTTTCATTTTCCCTTTTTTCATATTATACCCTCCGAAATTTGATTTCAGAAGGAATTATAAATAATAGTATTTAAAATGTTTGTCAAAGTATTTTTACGAATCAAATAATTAAGTGACATTTTTTTTCGCATTTGTAGGTCTTAAGGATTTCGAGGCAGGTCATGAACTTTAAGAGCCTTAGATATATATAAAAAAACACAGAAAACTTCTGTGTTTTTATGTTATAACTTCTATATTAAACGTCACTTCTTCAGTTCCCGTCTTCAGACTCAAATATAATTTCATCATCATACACAAGACCCAGCTTGTCTTTTGCAACCTCTTCTACATATTTTGCTGTTTTTGTATACTTCTCATACTCAATCAGTTCCTGTGCTCTTGCCTCCTCATCATCAATTTGCTGCTGGAGTACTGCCGCTTTTTTCTCATAAGCCTTCTGTTTTGCCTGCAGCTCAGTACTCTTAACCATAATTACTGCAAACAGCATAATTACGACAACTATTACACAAATCATCCCTAGACGATTTTGCCTTTTCTTGCGGAATTTAACTTTTCTAGCCATTCTAATTTCCCCTTAACTGTCATAAACTATATAGCCTTTATGAACATTCATAAACAATCCCTCATCGTTTACATAATATCATTATAATTTCTTTTGCTTTTCTCGTCAATCTGTTTTTTGCATGTTTCAAGACCTTTTCGCTTCTTTGGGAACATGTCTTCCTCATTTTTTTCATACACTTTGCAAGAATAGTCATTGGTCTGAAAACTATTATCAGGATTTTCATACAAAGACGCAGTAACCCTTGCAGAAACCTTGAAACATATACAACATACAGCCGGCTGACCAATTTGTGATAAATCAGCATACCAACTATACTTGCAGCAATTGCAAACAATCGAAGCGTTCCATTATTTTCTCTTATAAACATTTCAAATATCTTTAGACAGCATATAAACCAAAACAGAAAATCTTCTATGGCAGTCAATATCACTCCGTGTTTACATACTCGTCTAAAAATACGAATAGTGTCATAAAATATTGCAATCATAATACCAAGCAGAAACGCCTGCCAAAAAAAATTCAATTCTTTAATAATATCCTGACTCATAAATAATTCTCTATTTAAAAAGCTTACTTATTAAAGATGTATTTTGTTTTGTATAGCCTGTTAATTCAGAATATGTAAAGCTGTCCAATTTGCCTTCAATATCTACTTCACCCTTTTCTAATGTGAGTCTGTTTACATGCAGATCCTGCCCTTTGATCATCAGCATGCCCTGCTCAGTCTCAAGCAATATCTCAGCAATATCAAATGATAACACATCTGCCACACCGGAAATATTACATGTCCTTCTATTAATAATTGTTAATTTGTGTGTCTGTTGTCGGTTTAATTCTTCCAAAATAGAAACCTCCTAATTTAATATGACCTGTAGTATTTGCTTTGCCACATTAAATATATTAAGGAGGTTTCAATTTTATACGTATTTGAACATTTCTTTTGCTTCATCCTTTTTAACAGTTTCCTTCACTGTCAATACTTCCACCTTTACGGGTTTATTTCCAAACTGTATTTCCAAAATGTCTCCTTCTTTGACTTCCGCAGAGGCCTTTGCAGCTCGGCCATTTATAGTAACTCGACCAGCATCACATGCTTCATTTGCAATTGTTCTTCTTTTTATTATCCTTGACACCTTCAAATATTTGTCTAATCTCATGCTTTTTCCTTTCAAAAAAACAGAGAACCATTGGCTCTCTGTTTTATGGCAAACATTTTATTATTTCTTGTTTACTAAATCCTTTAAAGCCTTACCAGCTTTGAATTTAGGAGCTTTTGATGCAGCAATCTTCATAACTGCGCCGCTCTGAGGATTTCTTCCTTCTCTAGCAGCTCTCTTAGAAACTTCGAATGTACCAAATCCAACTAACTGAACCTTACCATCTTTCTTTAATTCGCTAGCAACAACATCTGTAAAAGCCTTAAGAGCCTTTTCTGCATCTTTCTTTGATAATCCAGCCTGATCAGCCATAGCTGCAACTAATTCTGTTTTGTTCATGACGAACTCCTCCTCTATTCTGAGTATGTTTTTGACGTCCAAACAACGCCTATCACTATTTATAATCTTTTTTACTCATTTTGTCAAGGCATATTTACCGTTTCTATGAGCTAATATGCCATTTTGTGCACCTTCTGATTACATAATCCCATATTCATTACATTATGTTAATTGTTCATTTTCATACTTTCTAATCAGGTTTTCCAGTCCGTCAGAAAGAAGCTGATCTGCATACAATTTTCTTTTTGATGTAATATTAGTTAGTAACAAAAGTATTTGCGTCATAGCATTCTTTTCTTCGCTGAAATCATTTACACAATAGCGCTGTCTCAACTCTTCACATATTTCTATAATTTCTTTAAGAGAATCCTCTGTACTTTTTTGCGGTTCATAAAGATTGTCAATTTTCTTTAAAAGCTTCTCCGAACGACGAAGTGCAGGCAATTCAATTGGAATTTCTCTTAACGGATTTTCTATCCAGTCCTTTCCTTCTTTTTCTTTTTTCTTAATTTCTTCCCAATTATTTAATACCTGCTCAGATGTGTCTGCCTCAACTGTTCCAAATACATGTGGATGTCTTCTAATCATTTTCTCGCTGATTGCAGATAAAACATCTCCCATATCGAATATTTTTTCTTCTTCAGCAATCTGTGCATGCATAACAACTTGCAGTAATACATCTCCAAGCTCTTCAATCATATTTTCCGGATTCTTGGTTTCTTCGTATATTCGAATCGAAGAAACAAGTTCAGCTGCCTCTTCCATCATACAAGGACGCAAAGATTCATGTGTCTGTTCACGATCCCATGGGCATCCATCTTTTGCCCTTAATCTTGCAATAATCGCGCAAAAATCTTTAAATGTATACACATTTTTCATAAATTCATTTCCGCCTTTTCTTCTAAAACATGAATTCCATGATAGAATATTTCATTTATCGGTGTTGGAACGGCTTCTTCTAGTCCCATACGAACAACGGCCCCGGCAAATAATTCTATTTCTGTCTGTCTTTTTCCTTCCAGGTCCTGTAAAGTTGATGGTTTGTTATAAAATGGAATCGATAAAATTGTTTTTTCCTGCATTTCAATTTCCGGTTCTCCTATATCAATTCCTTTCTTTTGTGCAATCATTGCAACTTCACGCATTGCATTCTTCCTGATATAATTTGCATGCTCACTTTTTTGAAACATTCCAAATGGAATGCCAAGAAGAGCACACGTCATATTCTCACCAATATTGCACATAAACTTAAACCATATTCCCTTCAGCATATCCTTATCTATCTGATATGGAATATCACTTTCTTCAAATACTTTCCGGATTTTCTCTACACGATCCGTATATAATTCATTTTTTTCTTCACCGAAGAATACTTTTCCCCAATATGGATCGAAATCTGCTACTCCTTCCTTCATAACAATTGACATACGCATATAAGAATACAACACATGTTCTTTTCCAAATTCAGTAATTAACCTGTTCTCAGAATCAACACCATTTAACACACATAATATCTGCGTATTTGACCCCACCTGGTTTCTGATATCATTAATTGCCTGATCTAAAGAATATGCTTTTACTGCAATAATAATCAAATCTGCAGGATCATCTTTTATCTGTGGAGTAATAATAGGAAATTTGTACTGCTTTCCATTTACTGTTACACCTTGTGTTTCTAATCTTTCCTTACGTGCTCCATCGGCGATGATTCTAAAATTGGATCCATACTTGTCAAACAATCGCGGTGCAAAAAATACGCCCATTGCACCAAGTCCAATTAATGAAATTTTTGATATCTCGTTCATATTATCTCCCTCCTTTACCGCTTATTCTACTGTATTTCAAAACGGTTTACAACTAATGCTTTCCATTCACAGCATATATCGTATAATGTTCCGGATCATCGTAATTTCGACTGATTCCATCGTCATGATAAAGTGTATATTTGCATGGCTGATCTGCAAAGCTCAATAATGTAAGCGTATTCTCATCAATATCATCTACATGCTGTACCGGCTCTGCCATAGGAAGAATGTGATTTATACGTATGAATACTACTACTTCTTCTAGTGACAATGTCACATAGTGATGCCCTGCCTCCAGAATCTGTTCCGTATATTCATGTGCTGACCGAAATTTAACCATTTTCATCTTCTCTGGTAAATACACATACCTTCCTTCTGCATTCTGTGTATAGACCGGTGCTATCATAATGCTTTCTCCAACATACAACTGATCTTCTACCTGACACGCCATCTTATCTTCCGGAAACATTAGTGAAAGTGGGCTAAACAGCATTTCGTCCTGAAGCACAGCTTTCATGTATTCACTGTAGAGATATGGAATCATAGCATAACGTAATTCTATGAGATTTCGTAATATTTCAGGATGGTCAAAGGCATACGACTCCTGCTCTCTAGTTCCCTTTGCTGCATGATTTCTCATCAAAGGTGTAAATATCCCAAGCTGTGTCCATCTGATAACAAGATCCTCTGTTGTATCACTTGCAAACCCTCCAATGTCTGCACCTGTGTACAATATTCCACACATATTCAAAGAAGGAAGCATCTTAATATTCAATAATATATGTGACCACCAGGATCTATTATCTCCCATCCATATACCGCCATATCGATGCATTCCTATATAAGATGCTCTGGAAAATAAAAGCATTCTTTTATCTGGCTGTAGCTCTTCAAAAGCTTCTCCAGCTGCTCGAGTCATTAGATATCCGTAAATATTGTGCACTTTACTATGCTGTACTCTTTTTCCTTCTATCTCATGAAAAAACAGTTCATAATCATCTTTTCTGTTACTAGTCTCTGCAACTAAAGCCTGAAATTCTTGAAATGAATCAATGTCCAGATTCTGTGTACGATACTCTTCAATTTTCTCAAACACTTCATCCAAATGCTTTTCTGAATAGAAAATTGCAGGCTCATTCATATCATTCCAAAAGCCCTCTATTCCTTTATCAATTAAATATTGATAACTGTGTCCAAACCATTTTCTTGTCTCCGGTTTCATCATATCTGGAAAATGTACACGTCCCGGCCATACTCCCGCAACATAGTTCTTGCCATCTTCGTCAGTACAGAAATAATGATTTGCAACACCTTCCTCATAAGTTTGATAGCCTTTTTCTATTTTTACTCCGGCATCGATAATTGGTATTAATCGAATCCCTCTTTTTTTCATGTCAAAAACAAACTTCTCAAATTTAGGAAAACGTTCTTCACTCACCGTAAAGTCTTTATATTGATCCATATAATCAATATCCAGATAAATCATATCTAATGGAATACCATTCTTTTCGTGTCCATCTGCAACTGCCCGCACTTCTTCCTCATTTTTATAACTCCATCGGCTCTGACCAAATCCAAATGCCCACTTTGGAGGAATATAGCTTCTTCCAATCAAATTACGAAACTGCTTTAGTATATCCCGTACTGTATCACCAGTAATAAAATAAACATCCAGGTTTTTATCTGTCACAAATACTTCTAGGTTATCCATGTGTGAATAACCTATATCAAATGTCATAATACCTGCATAATCGAAAAAAATTCCAAAAGGATTCTTTTCCGCAATTATAAGAAAATTGTGAGCGCCATACAGTGACTGCTTGTCCTCAGAATGAAGCCAGTCATCTGAACAACAGCTTGTGTATTTCCATCCTCTTTTATTAATTCCTCGGATCTGCTCACCAAGTCCATATACAATCGTATCCTTTTCCATTTTGTACTGGAACAGCATATTTCCTTCATTTTGCAGTACTTGAGAAAGATGCTCCTCTATTGGAAGTTCTTTTTGTACTGCATCCGTTAATATGGGCGTTCCCAATCTGTATTTTTTAATCATACTGTCACCTCAATTTCTTATTTATGAAAAAAGTATATCGATATTTTCTCATTTCTGTACATGCAATTTGGATATTTAATTTGTATTTTAGCGACTTGATGCCAAATGCCTGACATGTTATACTACCTGTAATATAGGAGGGTTTCTATGTTTAGTTTAAAGACTGAATTATTACCGGAAATTTCTTATTTTAATGAAATTATTTTCACAGATGACTGGATTCACTTTGAGCGAACTCCTGATACACCTATTTTGTATGTCATAAAGAGCGGTGCCATGTATATTGAAGAAAACGGTGTACAATATACTTTACAGGCTGGTGATATGATTCTACTGGAAGCAGGTCTTCATCACATAGGCTTTGATAAAAGCCCTTGTGACTACTATTATGTCCATTTTTCAGGTATCAACATTCAAACGGTAACAGATTCTAATGTTTCACGTAAGGATTATCTTTATCTTCCAAAGCATTTTTCGATTAATGACCAACAGGCTCTTCTTCGAATTTTTACACTTTTAAACGAAGGAATCCGAATCTACGAATATGATATGGAACAATATCGTCTCTTAATCTCCTGTAAATTAATTGAAATTCTTGTTGAAATTTCAAATGTATTTACTCGTTCTGTTATGGGAGAATCCATTTTTGGTATCAGCACAAACGTTAACAAAAAAATGCAGCTGCTTCTGAGCTATCTGCATTCCTCATACAACAAAAAAATTACTGGTACTTCTATCGAAGAGGCACTGGAAACAAATTTTGATTATTTAAACCGTGTTTTTAAAAAATGTATGGGAACTACAATATTTCAATACTTAAATACTCTTCGTATTAATCGTGCAAAAGAGCTTCTGATTGCAACAGACATGAAATCCTATGAAATAGCTTCTCTTGTAGGATTTAAAGATGAGTATTATTTTAGTAAAATTTTCAAGAAACTAACTGGTGTTTCACCGTCGGCTTATTCTAAACTATAGCACTTATAAAACAGACATTGTATCTCCTACTGTTATCGTCCCACCATGAAGAACCTTGGCAAATACACCTTCACGTGGCATAATACAATCTCCCATTCTTTTAAATATTTCACACCCACTGTGACATTCTTTCCCGATTTGCGTTACTTCTAAAATTATGTCTTTACAAATCAATTTCGTTCCAATCGGAAGCTGTTTAAAATCAATTCCTTCAACAACCAGATTTTCTCCAAATTCTCCATCCTCAACAACTGCACCTTTCATTTTAAATGCTTCAATTTTTTCGTAAGAAAGTAAGCTTACCTGTCTATGCCAGTTTCCTGCATGTGCATCATTCGCAAGACCATAATTGGTGATTACCTGGCAGGTTTGTATATTTTTTTTGATGGTACCTCTTTTTTCACTGATACAGACAGCTCTGATTATTCCCATATTATCTCCATTCTGTTAACCATTATTCTTACTGTCTTGCACAATCATTTGCAATTCCCAACAATATTTCCAAACCATGCGCTAATTCTGGCAGCACATATTCCAGACATTCTTTTACTGCCTTTGGACTACCCGGAAGATTGATGATCAATGTATTCTTTCTAATACCCGCAATTCCTCTGCTTAACATCGCCCGTTTTGTAATCTGCATGCTGTATGCCCGCATAGCCTCCGGTATTCCGGGTACTTCTCTTTCAATAATTGCTCGGGTTGCCTCTGGCATACAATCTCGCTTTGAAAAACCAGTACCTCCTGTTGTAACAATTAAGTTTGCCGTTTCTTTCTCACATATTTGTATGAGCTTTTCTTCCAGCATCTGCTGTTCGTCCGGCAAAAGAATTCTCTCTGTGATTTCATAATCTGCACTTTTCAGTATTTCACTTATTTCTGCTCCACTAATATCTTCTCGTGTTCCTTCATATCCAGAGTCGCTGGATACTATAATTGCAACTCTCATCCGCCTATCTTTGACATGCATCTTTTTTCCTCCCGTTCAATATCCATCTGGGAAAAAGCATGCCCTGATGGTTTTTGTTTGATTTCCTGAATAATTTTTGCTTCTATTTCGGCGTCTGTTGCACCATTTCGCAACAATTTTCGTAAATCAAGCCCTGCTTCATACTGAAGGCAGTTTTTTATGCATCCTTCTGTTGTCATTCGAATACGATTGCAGGATTTGCAGAATTTATGCGAGCATGCACTTATAAAACCTATTTTTCCAGCAAATCCATCCAGATTGTAGTATACGGCAGGTCCACTTCCGTAATTCCCAAAATCCGGTGCTAAATACCCATATGCTTTTTCAATTTGTTCCTTTACCTCATCCTCACTCAGAGAATGTGACTCCTGCTTAAGCATTTCTTTTCCTAAACCAATCGGCATCAATTCAATAAACCGAACATATATCTTATACTCTTTAGCAAGACCTGCAATCTTAACTACATCAGTCTTATTGCTTTCTGTCAGTACGCAGTTCAATTTTAATGGTAATAAGGATTCTCTTTTTTGATTCTCTTTCAGTGTAATTTGGAAACCATTGTATGCATCAAAAAAGGCATCTCTACCTGTTATTTTTTTATATGTTTCGCTGCATAATGTGTCAAGACTGATGTTGATTCCATCAAACACGTCCATTATTTCCTGAACAGATTCTCTACTAATAAATGTTCCATTTGTTGTCACTGTCAGCTTTTCTATTCCCGGTAAATTCTTTATTCTACGTGCAAGATGCAAAAAATCTTTCCTTATAAATGGTTCTCCGCCTGTCAGTTTTACATTCTGTATTCCTTGCTTTACGAGAATCCGAAGTATCCTTTCTATTTCATTAAAACTAAGAATATCTTCGTGTCTGCAAAGAGGAACTCCTTCCTTCGGAATACAGTAGCTGCACCTCAGATTGCACTTATCCGTTACAGAAATTCTGATGTAATTGATTTCTCTTCCAAAAGAATCAAACATAGAACTCTCCACTCTTTCCTCCTGTTTTTTTAACAAGATGCACATTTGAAATATTCATTTTTTTGTCGATTGCCTTACACATATCATAAATTGTCAGTAATGCAACTGACACGCCTGTTAACGCTTCCATCTCTGCACCGGTTTTTCCTGTTGTTTTCACTGAACATACTGCTGTGATTTCCGTTTCATCTTCATGTAGTATAAAATCTATACTGCATGTATCAATAGGCAGCATATGACACATAGGAATCAAATTTCCGGTTTGCTTAACTGCCATAATACCCGCCACACGCGCCACACCCAAAACATCTCCTTTTTTGGCCGTTCCGTTTTTGATTGCTTTTACTACTTCCATATTAGTAATAATACTCCCTTGTGCAACAGCTACTCTGTCAGATACTTCTTTATCTGAAATATCGACCATGATTGCATTTCCTGCAGAATCAAAGTGTGTAAATCCAGCTTCCATACTGTCTCCTTTAATTGGTACTAAACATCTGCTCCATATTCACGTAAAACTTCCAAAGGTACCATTCCACCACCTGTTGCCCATACTATATGTGTAATCTGTTCATAATTTTCAATATCACATTCCTCTAAAAATTTCCGTCCAATTTGTGTTTCAAACAGCTGAAAGGGACCATGCATACCGGCAAGTGCACTTGGCTCCAAATGAATTTGTTCCAGCATAGACAGATGTTTTAAATATTCAAACAGTCTATCATCCTTTACTGTATAACAGCCATCTAATATTGTCTCCATCATTTGACCAACAAATCCTGATGCTCTTCCAACTGCAAGACCGTCTGCTTCGGTATGATTATCTAATCCAAAATCCTGTACACAAATTTGATTGTAATATTCTGTTGTCATACCAAGCATCATACATGGTGCATGAGTTGGTTCAGCAAAGAAGCAATGCACGTTTTCACCTAAAATTTCCTTTAGTCCAAAAGTCACACCTCCCGGTCCTCCACCTACACCACACGGTAAGTACACAAACAATGGGTGCTTCTTATCTACCTGGATTTGATGCTTTGCCAGCTGCTCCTTTAACTCAATTGCTGCTGCTGCATATCCAAAAAATAGAAGCCTTGAACTTTCATCGTCAACAAAGTAACAGTTTTCTTCACTTTTTGCTTTCTCTCGACCTGCTTTAACCGCCTCTCCGTAATCTCCTTCATACTCAATTACGGTTACTCCTTTTTCTCTTAATAAATCTTTCTTCCATTTTCTAGCATCTGACGACATGTGCACAACTGTTTGAAATCCAAGTTTTGCAGCCATAATACCAATGGAAAGTCCTAAATTTCCTGTTGAACCAACTGCAATCGAATACTGTGAAAAGAACGAGTGGAATGTTTCGTTTGCTAGAATACTGTAATTATCGGTTTCTTTCAGTAGTCCCTTTAAAAGAGCAAGCTGTTCTGCATGAAATAATACTTCATGAAAGCCTCCTCGTGCCTTTATTGAACCCGAAACAGGTAAACAATTATCACATTTTAGATATAGTTTTCCTGTTATTTTATCAGACTTGTTTTCAATTATCCATTTAAGCATGTTTGGAATTTCAACAAGATCTGACACAATTAATCCATTTGTTTTACTTGTTTCAGGAAAAGCATTCCTAATATATGGCGCAAATCTTTGCATACGCAACGCTGCTCCATATATTTGTTCAACAGAGGCTTCATTTATCTTTTCCGGTACAGCAAGCTTTCTTTCAGAATTAATCCAAAGTTGCTCTTTATATTGAAGCATTGCATTGATAACCGGAAAATCTCTTTTCCACTCATATAATGATTTATCAATAATCATCTGGTGCATTTCTTCTATCATACTAACCTTTTCAACTTTTCTATGGTCAAAGCATTTCGGATTATGAGTATGTTCTTCTCTTCCATAAATAAAGACTACTTGTCTTTTATCATCAATTCGCTCGACAATATAAATTTCCCCTGTTGTAGTTTCCTTTATCCGACTTCCTCTAGACAAATGTTTTGCCATTTGATACAGCATATTTATACCTCACAAAATTACTAGAAAATTTATATTCAATCAAGTCATATTACTTATGAAAATGGATCATTATCTTTGTCCTGATTCCATATATACTCAATATCTTCTGCTATTTTCTCTGCTTCGTTCTGTCCATATAAATCAGCAACAAATCCGAGTGCCATATCCATTCCCGCAGAAACACCGGATGATGTATAACAGTTACCATCAACAACCCAACGTGCTTTCTTTATCCAGCTCACCTTATCAGATGTTGACATTGCCCATTCAAAGGCCTTTTTATTTGAGGTTGCTCGTTTTCCATCAAGAACTCCGGCCTTTGCAAATAATGATGAGCCTGTACATATTGACATACAATATTTAGACTTCTCTGCTGCTGCCTTTATCAATGCTAAAAATACACAGTCATTTATTAATACTCTTGTTCCTCTTCCACCAGGTAATACAAGTGTTCCTCCCTTTGGAATGTTCTCAATTTGGTCTGTCTGAATAATTGTACCTTGTGCACTTTTCACCTGTCCACCTTTGACAGAATAATAACTTAATTTATGCTCTGCACATCTTGCTAATATTTCAATAGGTCCAAATATATCTAGTGTTTCAAAGTCATCAAATAATACAATACATATTTCCAAGTTCATACCTCCCTGATATAATTCTGCAGCAAATCAACAAGTCTTCCAACATGTAATCCATCAACAAATGAATGATGAGCCTGTATCGAAAAAGGAAGAATGGTTCTTTCCCCTCTTTTATAATATTTTCCCCAGTCAAATAACGGCGTAGCATTGTCTTTCTTTCCTGAATTTGTATGTGAAATATGAGAATACGATACCCATGGAAGTGGCGAAAACTGAAATACATCATTTCCAAGTGGACCGGTAAAATACTCTTTTTGCTCCTTTGCAGTCTTCTCTGCTAATAAAACATATTCCTTCATTGAATCCTTCATAGGAACATTTACAACCTTAAACAGCTCTGTTTCTTTATTCAAATAAGTAAATGCCGTGTCAATCTGGTTGAATAGAACAACCTTCCCATCAACAAAACGATATCTGAACTCTTCAATTTCATTTGCACATTTCGTCACTGCATATATGAAAGCCATTGTAAAAGAATATTTGTTTCTTCTTATCATTTCAAGGAATTCTGTAATATCAATCTCTACTGTAATGCAAAATGCCGGTTCAACGCTATTTCGAAACACCATACAATGCATTGCTCTTTTCCAATTCTTTTCATCAATTACTTGATACTTATCTCCCACTTTCATTCCTCTTTTCTACAGTCTTTATCAATATACACAATACATATTTATTTTAGTCTTATACAGCCATCCCGTCAACTCCACTACTTTCTTGCAATATGTCCATCTCATCTAACGGCTTGATGTTCATTGACCAACATATTGAAATCTGTGTAAACTCGATTTCTGCATGTTGGCTTATTGCACAAAAAAAGAGTGCTGATAAAATCAGTACTCTCAAAGAGGCGCCAACCAGATTTGAACTGGTGATAGAGGTGTTGCAGACCTTTGCCTTACCACTTGGCTATGGCGCCATAATTAAAAATGACTCCGACGGGAATTGAACCCGTGTTACCGCCGTGAAAGGGCGAT
>CAZOHM010000042.1:0-21433 GCA_964579795.1 uncultured Lachnospiraceae bacterium
GTCCGCATTCCCTTCACTAAATAGGTACACCCATTTACTCATTCTCATTTCCTCCAACCATTGTCTTTTTCTTGAACAGTACGTTCCTACTGTCACCCTTATTGTACATCCCGGCCTGATACGGCTTTCCAGTACTGTAATAGTATAACACACCTTCTCACACTTTTTCAATAAGAAACAACATAATTCAACATTTATTTTTGTTTGATATTGTTTTAACAATCTTCACAAGCAAAAAAACAACACCATAAAAACATTTTTTATGGTGTTGTTTGTGGTTTTTGTATTTGATTCTTCTGACCTGCTGTGCTCAGATTTACTAGTCAAGATGGAACAATGGTTTCAAATCTATACTGACAGGACTGTTATCCGGATTTGTCTCCATAATATCAGCCATAAAATCCCACCACTTGCGATTGATTGCTGTATCTGCTCCTTTTGCCCATAAATCCTCATCCTCAATTTCAATGTAGCCAAACAGAGTCAGTGTATCCTTGTCCAAAAAGATTGTATAATTTTTACCGCCATGTTCATGAATCATGTCTTTCATTTCCTGCCAAAGCTCATTATGACGTTTTTCATACTCTGCTTCCATTCCTGGATACAGTTTCATTTTAAATCCCTTTTCCATATACACTCCTTCCTGTAGAAAGTCAGAGCCCGCCATAATGACGGGCTCATAACTGTCTGAATACTAACTATGAATTTGATAAAGTTTCACTAAATCTTAGAGTTTGTCAATCCACTCTGCCATGTTGCCTTTGTAGAATACATAAGGAACACCTGCAAGAACTGCTGTACCACCATCACCATTGTCATATGCTGTATATGTTTCAGGTGCATAGTCTCTGAACTGAGCCATATCAAATGATGAACCAACCTTACCATCGAACTTGCCATCAATTGTTGCAAGTGTTGATGCTGCTGAAACAGCTCCCAAATGGATAACATCCCAAAGCATCATGTAAGGACATGGTGAAGCAAATGCGTCATCAGCTGCTGCTGCCGGCATAAAGGACTGCATTTCTGAAGGAAGTCCCAAGCCTGTCAGTTTGATGTCTGAGCTTGCTGTCTTTAAGCACTGACCAGCTGCTGCAATACCTACTGTTGTAGGGGAAATAATACAGTCAACTTTGTTCTCTGCGATGAAAGCCTGAGCCTGTGTTGTAGATTCTGTAAGGTCATCATTACCATACTTCTTGTCAAGTGTTGCACTAACTTTGCCTGCATAGCAGGAATCCTTTAATTCTTCTTCCATTGCTGCGATCCAGCTGTTCTGAACAGGAGTATCGATTGAAGCGGAAAGAACACCAAGAATGATTTCATCTCCTGAATAGCTTCCAAGATTGCTCTCAACTGCTGCCTTCATGTCACCATCTTCTGGATAGTCAACACCAAGTGTAATCAAAACTGCAGCCTGTACAAGGTAAGCACCGATATCAGCTACTTCTGCCTGATTTACATGTGTAATACGATAGTCTGGGTTTGCTGCTGAATCGATAGATGTAATTGGGATTCCTGCATCCTTTGCTTTCTTGAAAACTTCATCATAACCAGCATCACCGTTTGTTGAAATTGTGATAGAAGCAACCTTCTGTGTAATCAGCTCATCAAGAAGCTGTACCTGTGCTGCAACTGTTGTTTCTGCCGGGCTCTTGTAAACTGCTGACTGTCCCTGTGATTCCATATACTCGTTGAAACCTTCAAACATCAAATCTCCAAATGAATTACCTGTTGATTTGAACATGAATACATGCTTTCCTTCAAGTGAATCTCCTGATGCTGCTGCATCGCCTGTTGAAGCCTCTGTTTTAGTATCTGCAGCTGCATCTCCTGCTGGTGCTGGTGCTGTTGTTGAAACTGCCCCACAACCTGCTAATGAACCTGCGATCATTGTCAAACTAAGACCAAGTGCTACTAGCTTTTTGAATTTTGTCATACCTTTCATACCTCCATAATTAATTGTTGTTTTATATAATCAGTATTTGATATACTGCTTATACCGCTCTGTCGAACCGTTCCTTTGCTTTTTTTGCATCGGCCTTCAGTTCCCTTTTCAGACTATCTGTCTGCTCCTTACATTTTGTTTTGACTGAAGCTATCTTTTCCTCATATTTTGCAATCTTTGCCGCTTTGTCTGCTGATGAAAGAGAAGTGTCCTTCTGTGTATCACCAATCATCTGCTTCAATGTCTTAACTTCTTCCTGTGCCTTATGGTTAACAGCTTCAATATTCTTGTTATCTGCATAGAATAATTTCAACTTAACCATGTCAAAGAACTGTTTATTGATACTCGGAATCAGGACTGCAATAATCAGAATAAAGCCTGTCAAAATTTTTCTGGAGTTTGCATCAACACCCATTAATCCGAGTGTATAAATCAGGAAAGCCATAATAAATGTAGAAATAACCGGACCATACACTTTTCCTTTACCACCATTTGTGGAAATACCGCCAAGAACACAAATTGCAATGGCATCCAATTCATAACCTGTTCCCATGGAAGAGCTGACACCACCGCCCATACGTCCTACAAAGAAGATGGAACCAACACCAGCCATCAGACCCATTAAAATGAATACAACCATCTTTGTCTTTTCTACACTGACACCTGAATAGGTTGCGCAAGTCGGATTGTTACCAATGATATAAAGTCTTCTTCCAAATACAGATTTATGAAGAACTATCATAAACACTACTGCCATCAGCAGGTAGCAGATCATTGCGAGTGGAATCCCAAAGATATTTGTCCATGCAAGAACTGTATAGAAGGTCGGGAAATTTTTTAATACATTTACATCCAAAATAATCTCCACAATACCTCTGAACAACAGCGAAGTAGAAATCGTAACAATTACCGCCGGCATCTTTACATAGGCAACAAGTGCACCATTGAAAGCACCGCACAAACCACCGGCCAGTATTCCAAGCAGTACTGCGACAATTGCGGGAAGTCCACGATCCATTCCAAGACCGGTTACCATAGATGCTAAGATCATGATTGCTGCAACTGAAACATCAATATCGCCAAGCATTAATATGAAAATCATTCCAAGTACAAGTGGTGACAAATCCATTCCTGACTGAATAATGGATTGGATGGTTCCCGAACTGAAGTACAAATCTGTTCTTGTAACCATCAATACTACATTAATTAATATAAAGATGTAAACAAGTATCATTTCCCATTTCACTAAAAATTTGGATATTTGAAAGCCTTCTTTGACAGTTAAGTCTCTGGCAGCTGCTTTTGTCTCTGTGCTCATCAGATCAGTGCCCCCCTCTCCTTAAGAATTCTCTTTTCAGAGGATTTGACTGCATAAATATTGATTGCTACTGCGACAAGAATGATAGCACCTCGAATTGCATCCTGCCATACACTCAATCCCGGAAGCAAGCTGATAAAATATGAAATTACACTCATCATCAGCACACCAATGACTACGCCGTCAATTTTTCCGCGTCCACCGGTAATGCTGACACCACCGAGAATACAGATTGCTATTGCCTGCATTTCATAGCCATCACCCATGCCGTAATTACAGATTGCATAATTAGCTGTGTAAAGCATGCCTGCAAGACCTGCCAGCGCACCACCAATTGTAAAGGCCATAAATGTTACTTTTGCTTCTTTAATACCTGCAACCTTTGCAGACTCTTTATTTGTACCAATTGCATACACTCTTCTGCCGGCCGACATATAGCCAAGGAACACTCCGATAATAATATAAACAACCACTGTGATCCATAGAATATTGGATATACCAAGTGTCTTTCCAATTGCAAAGTTTACATAGGCATCTGTAAATTGATGCGGGAACCACCAGTTTCCGCCTGATGCAAGAAACGCAAAGCCTCTGTAAATGTACATCGTACCAAGTGTTGCAATCATCGGAACCATTCTTAAATATCCAACGATAAATCCGTTAAATGCTCCGCAAACTGCTCCAATGGCAAGTCCAAGAAGTACCCATACAAATGCCGGTACATCCATATTTTCACTCATAAGCTTCGAGCAGACAACACCCGCAAGGCTCATTGTAGATGCCACTGAAAGATCTATTCCGCCAGTAATAATGATAACCATCATACCAACTGCAAGCAATGCGTATACTGCATTATTTTGAAGCATATTCATAATGGAATTCATTGAAAACATGGACGGAGTCAGAATGCCTGCTACAATCAGCAGCACAGCAAAGCCAATCAAAAGACCAGTATTTCTGCTGTTCATTACTTTCTTAAAAAAGCTCTGTTCTTTTTCTATCATGCTTCTGCCTCCTCTCCGTGTTGTTTCAATGATGCCTCCAGAATCATTTCCTGTGTGACATCCTTTGCATTAAAGTTTCCTGTTACACGTCCCGATTTCATAACAATAATTCTATCTGCCATACCAAGTACTTCAGGCATTTCCGAGGATACCATGATAATTGCATATCCACGTTTTGTCAGATCATTCATAATCTCATAAATGGAATATTTGGCTCCAACATCAATACCCTTTGTCGGTTCATCCAGAATCAATACCTTCAAATCACAGCTTAACAGCTTTGCAAATACAACCTTCTGCTGATTACCACCTGATAATGATGATGGTGGAGCACTGATGTCCTTTGCCTTTAACTGTATTTTCTGACAAAGCTCAATTGCATTTGATTCTTCCTTTTCTACCTCAAGCATATTGTGCTTTGAAAACTTCTCCATAACTGCGGACGATACATTCTGATAAATAGGAAGCTCATTGATTAGTCCCTGTATCTGTCTATCCTCCGGCAATAATCCAATTCCAAGCTTCAATGCATCTTCTGGTGCCTTAATATGTACCTTTTTTCCTTCCAGCTCTATAGAGCCACTGTCAGGATTCATGATTCCATAAATTGTCTGACATACTTCCGTTCTGCCTGCACCTACCAGACCGGTCAAAGCAAGAATCTCACCTTTTCTGACATCAAAGGAAATATCTTTGAAATAACCTTCCTTTGAAATACCATTCACTTTCAGTACGGTTTCACCAATCACTGCTTCCTTTTCCGGATACATCTGACTAAGTTCACGTCCTACCATCTCTGCTATCAGCTTTTGATTGGAAATCTTATCTACGTCCCATTCTCCGATATACTTGGAATCTCTAAATACAGTAACTCTTGATGCCAGTCTGTACATATCCTCAAACTTATGTGTGATAAAAATAATGGAAACACCTTCATCACGAAGCTTCTCAGCTATCTTATACAGCTGCTCACACTCTGTTCTTGTTAATGAAGCTGTAGGTTCATCCATTATTAGAATACGAGCATCTCTAGAAAGTGCCTTTGCGATTTCAACAAGCTGCTGCTGTGCAACACTTAATGCACCCATTGGCTTTGTTACATCAATTGATGCATTCAAAGGCTCCATTAATTCTTTTGCTTTCTTATGCATCAGCTTCCAGCTGTAAAAGCCTGCCTTATTTTTTATTTCCTGTCCCATAAAGATATTCTCTGTTACTGACAAATCAGGAAATGCCGTTACATGCTGATAAATTGCTGCGATACCCAGTTTAGCCGAATCAGCGGTGGAACGAAGTGTAATCTTCTCACCTTCCAACAGCATAATTCCGCTATCCGGCTGATGTACACCGGTGATTACTTTTATGAATGTTGATTTACCTGCACCGTTCTCACCCATCAGCGCATGTATCTCTCCACGCTTTAACTGGAAATTTACTCCGTCAAGTGCGGTTACACCACCAAAGGTCTTTACCACATCTTTTAACTCCAGAATAAAATCACTCATCTGTGTTTACTCCTTTCTGAATTTGTAAAAATTAAAATCTCGTTCTGGCACCATAATGGTTTCGGAACTACCTTTCATAGTTGTACTAAACCATTCTTTTACTACTGATTCAATATCTTTTCTTGCTTTATCAATATCTTTTCTTGTCATTTGATGCAAGATTGCTATTTTTTCTGTTTTTTGGTATGATTTATAGTGTAATTTTTGATTTTCAAGTTCCTTTTCATTTTGTATTTGTACTTTTTTATATTTTTGATTTCGTTTTTGGAGGTATCATGGTAAATTTGTCTAAAAAATCATTGCCGGATTCCTATGGCACAAAAATAAACACTGTAGATATTCAGACAAAAAGTCTTCCTTTCTATGTAAAGGAGTGCGGATATTTGAATGACAGGAAATTTTCAGTTGGAAATAAGAATGATTTTTCTGATTTCATTCTATTATATTGTGTTTCAGGAATTGTTCGATTTGATAAACATCAGTCCTCACATTTTCTCCATGCAAACAGCATGGTTGTGTCTTCCTGCAACACTCCGCTCACCTTTATCAAAGCAAGTAAGGAATGGTCATATATTTATGTCATCATCAGCGGAAGTCATGCAAAACAGTTTTATAATACGATTCGAAATAATTCCAGTGTACATGCTGCCAATCCGCTGAGTTATCTGTTAGACAGCTTTATTGATTTGTACAACCTGAATTATTCTGCTGATCTTCTCTCAAATATGGAGGCAAGTCTTCTGATTCATGACATTTTTGTAGAACTGTATAAGCTTTCTGTCAGCATTCTGGAAACAAAGTCTTTTTCTCCGGTACAGGAAAGCGTTGTCAATACCGCATTAAAATATATCAGCCAGAACTATATGAACGTTCTGGACATTGATACAATCTGTAATGAAGTCAGTTTTTCAAAGTATTATTTCTGCAAGCTGTTTAAAAAACAGGTTGGCGTATCCGTTCATCAGTATGTCAGCGAATTTCGTATTACAAAAGCAAAAGAGCTTCTGACATACTCGAAGCTCTCTATCGGGGCAGTTGCAACTACCGTCGGCTATAAGAATACGCTGGCCTTCAGTCGTGCATTTGAACGCTCTACGCATATGACACCGACTGAATTCAGACGATATTATTGATTTTTTTCCTTCCATATATATGGAACATTTTTCTCAAGCAAAAGCTCCTGTTCCATCCCATTCCATTTGAATATGCACCGTGTATGCTCCAAAGACACGCATTGATACTCTGTAACGATACCTTTTCTCCACTTTACTGAAACGCTCAATCCTCCTCTTGCCCTGATTCCACTAAAGGAACCGCTCTCCCATGCATTCGGAAGTGCCGGAAGCAGTCTGACATATCCATTCTGACTCTGTAACAGCATTTCTGCAATAGCTGTAGTCATTCCTGTGTTCCCGTCAAGCTCATACACCTTTTCAAAGGAATATGCACCTCTCGTAGGGGGATGAAAAATCATCTGATTACAGCCCTTTAATTTCTTTAAAACACGTTTTATATGCATATATGCCTGATTACCATGAAGCAGTCTGGCTTCATACAGCATCAGCATGGAGCTTGCCCATCCAGTATCCTCCCAGTTTTCAATTGGTGTGATTTTCTGCATGATTGTATTCTCTACCGCTTCACAAAGCTTTGGTGACTTTTCCGGTGTAATCTGTGCAAAAGGATACACGCCAAGCAAATGGCTTGTATGTCTATGCTGTCTATCCGGAATCTCGAAATCCTGTGCATACTCTGCAATCGTTCCATCCATAGTTACTCGATAAGGCAGTAAAAGCTGCAATCGTTTAGTAACCTCTGCCATCATCCTGCTGTGCTTACTATCATTTTTCTCAATTCTTTCTGATGCCTCCAAAAAGATTTGAAACAATTCTCGAATCATCAATATCTCATATGTACAACCGTTACTAATCTGATACATCTTCTGATCAAAAACAAAGCTGTTTTCAGGTGATATAGATGGTCCGCTAGAATACATGCCATCCGCATTTTGAAATACATATGTAAGGAAGAACTCTACCGCACCTTCCAGTAAAGGATAAACTATCTCTTCCAGATAGTTTCTGTTTTCATGAAATCTGTAATGCTCATACAGCTGTGTCAGCAGCCAGACACCGCCTGTTGGACATGGTGCAATCGGGGAAGCCCAGTATGGAAATGCGTAGCCCCATGCATTTGAAACAATTTCTCCTACCCACCCATTCATTCCATAGCAGGTTTTAGCTGTAATTTCTCCCATCGGAGCAACTGCTTCTTTTAGCCAGTTCGCTACAGGTGTTATTGTTTCTGACAGATTAGCTACATCAGCCGGCCAGTAGTTCATTTGCGTATTGATATCCAAATGCATATCACATGTCCAGCCAATCCTGCATGCTACATTGTCATTCCAGATTCCCTGCAGATGCGCCGGCAGCACAGAGTCCTCTCTTGACGAACATAGCAGCAGATAACGTCCATACTGGTACATAAACGGAATATTATCTGTTCCTTCTTCACTATTTTCTGCAACTTCTTCAATAGACAATGTACTTCTGTCCATAAACTCTTTGACATCAAGACAATGCTTCATCAGCATCTTTTCATAGATATCTGCCTTCAGCTTCCCTGGAAGTATAAAACACGGTGGTGTCAAAAGACCCATTTGCTTTGCAAAATCTGTTTGCATTGTCAAAAAGGCATAAATATATGTCGCATTCACAATTTGTATTTTTGTTTCTGTACCCATTGACAGCAGCTGTTCATCCCCGTCCGTCAAAAACTGCAGTGTCCCTTCCAGTGCAGTCCCACACAATTCATCACAATGTAGTTGTTCATATGCATGCGTATGAAACCTCATATATATTCCGCTTTCCGGCTCAGCGAAGCATTCTGTATCACCATATTGAGAAAGCTCCATGGAAAAAGCAGCCTGCATTGGCAGATTTCCTGATATCTTAATAGCAAGCACATGATCCGGATTTGATACAAACACCTGCTCTTCAATTTCATTTTTTTCGATACCAGTCATGGAAACGACTGACATACAGCTTTCTGTAATACCCTCTTGAATATTCAGGCTTCGCTGCTTTAGGCAAATGTTATCTTCTTCTGTTCCATAGTGTATCCATAAACTTCCAACAGGCAAATTTGTTCCATAGTTTCCACGCTTTCCAACAAAATGCTCCGCTTCGTTATGTACACTTTCAAATGCGTTTCGTTCTGCAGCTTCACGCATTTTTACAAAGGAAACAGCAGCAGTTTCCTGAAAGTTTCCTTTCTCTCTTCTACCGCTGTAAAATGTATTTTCTGATAACGCAATTCGATTGCTCGGAACAGAACCATAAACCATTGCACCAATATGGCCATTTCCAATTGGGAATGCTTCTTCCCATTCCGCCGCCGGTTTAATCGTGTTCATCCCATACTGTGTTATTTTCATTATTCCTTCACTCCACCTGCTGTCATTCCACCTACGATATACTTTTGTCCAAGTAAATATACAAGCAATACAGGTACACAGGTCAATACAATATCTGCAAAAATGTAATTCCAATAATTCTTGTTTTTTCCAAAAAACTGATATACAGCCATTGTCATTGGGAATAGCTTGCTTTTACTCGACAAATATAATGGTGTCAAAAAATCACTCCATACGCTCATGAACTGTAGAATAAAACAGGTTACAAGTGTCGGCTTCAAAAGCGGAACAATAATTCTGAAAAACAGTGACAGTGGGCCTGCCCCATCAATAACAGCTGCTTCATCCATTTCAACCGGAACAGAAAGTACAAAGTTTCGTATTGTGAATACACAGAACGGAATCATGGCGCTTGTGAAAACGAGGATGACACCGGTTCTCGTATCAGTTAAATGTAATGCTTGCAGAACTCTGACAAGTGTAACATAATTCACCGGGAAAAACAGACCGCAAAGAACAAAATAGTAGATGAAGTTATTTAACTTTGTTTTACGTCTACTCAAAACAAATGCTGCCATAGCGCACAAAATTACACCAATTGTAGTTGCGATACCTGCGTATATAAGACTGTTTGTAAATCCCTGTAATAGCTTACCCTTTTCAATAACCTCGATATAATTGGAAAACAGCCATTCTTTCGGAAGAGAAAGATTCATTCTTGCTGCTTCTGCCCTGGACTTAAAGGAGTTGATCAAAACCATGTAAAACGGTACAACAACAACCAATGCCAGAATCACACATAGAATCTGTTTGATAATTGTCTGAAGCAATTTGCTTTTCCTGCTCATTATTGCTGTACCTCCTTCTTACTCATGACTTTTACGACAATCACACCGACAATTGCTGTAATGAACAGAAGAATCGCATTCATTGCTGTTGACATTCCATACTGTCCATTCGAGTACAGCTGGAATGAATAGGTTGTCAATACTTCTGTTGCATGTCCCGGACCACCGTTCGTAAGTACATAAATGATATCAAATACTTTTAATCCGTAAGTCAAGCCAAATACAAGATTAATCATTATTGCACCGCTCATCATTGGTAGTGTAACAAATATCAGTTTATGCCAAAAATTTGCTCCATCAATTTCTGCTGCTTCATAATAAGACTTCGGAATTGCATTTAATCCGGCAATAAAGATTGTCATTACATAACCAATACCACGCCATGCATCCACACCAAAAATTGACTTCCATACTACACCAAGATCAGACAGCCATTTCTGCTTCAAAAATCCAAGATGAATCACATCAAGAATACTATTCAGTAATCCGGTATTATAATTCAGTACTGACTTGAATACAAGACCAATGATTACAAACGGTAAAATAGATGGCAGATAAAAGATTGTTCGATACAGTCCCTTTCCTTTTAAGCCTTCCTGTAAAAGTATCGCAAGAAATAATGCCGGAATAAGCTTAACTATATTGGAAATCACCGTAAACATTAACGTATGTCCAATTCCAGACCCATAATCCTTATTCGATGTAAAAATATCTATGTAATTCTGTAAGCCTACGAAATGTAGTCCATTTACACTGCTTCTTGAACTCCAGTCAGTAAATGAATACAGAATACCCATGACACCCGGAAGTAAGAAAAATACGATATATAAAATTAACGGTACAACCAAAAACCACATCGGGTAAATCTTATTCTTTTTCACAACCTGCCTCCTTATGCCTGCACTCTCCTAAAATACTCCATGAGAGTTATATTACAAATGGTGCAGTGAGAAGCTCTCTCCTGCACCATTTGCGAACTATATATTATTTCCAATTTTCATCGCCTGCAACCTTAGCTGCTTCTGCTCTGTTTGTATCCATGTTCTTTAATACATCATTTGCTTCAATCTGATCCTGACAGAAGGAAACCATATCTGCACCAAAGTCCATCCAGTAATCATTTGTATATTTTGTACCAGTCTGAAGAACTGCTGTACCCATCTTAGACTTGTCAATACTATTCATGAATTCTTCTTCTTCAGGAAGCCAATGCTGCTCAACCTTATCATCATTCATATCAACGTTTGTATAAGCCGGTGAATTATCAAGAATTTCCTGTAAGCTCTCTGTTGAACATACAAAGTTAAAGAATTCTTTTACAAGCTCCGGATGTGTTGAACCCTGATAACCGAACATAGTAGGACCGGCTGGGTTTGTTGGGAATGTATCATTGTCACCAAGAGGAATCAGGAACAGACCAAATTCGTCTTCTGTACTTGTATCTTCCTGAATCTGTTTGATAAAGCTGGAGTTTGCCATTGCCATTGCACAGTTTCTGTCGCCAAATTCATTAGACATATTTGTAGAATCTGTACCAATCCAGTCTTCTCCAAAATAACCAAGGTCAGAAAGCTCTTTGTACTCATTCAATACTTCAATCATCTTTTCATTGTCAGCAAATGTTGCTGTATTGTTATTCAAAGCATCATAAAGTCCTGGAGTTGTCTCTTCATATACACCACCAACCTGGAAGAAAGCGAGCTGATGCTGCCATCCATCTGCACCCGGCATAAACCATGGTGTAATACCTTCAGCTGAAAGCTTTTCGCAAACAGTCTTTAAATCTGCGTATGTTGATGGGATTTCCAAGCCTAATTCGTCAAACATTGTCTTATTGTATACCATTACATATTCAGGAGAATTGTGCCAGATCTGTAAGCCATACAGCTTATCATCAACCATACAGGATGCAAGTCTTGCTTCCGGCATCAGCTTCTGCCAATCAGCTCCCGAAAAGTCGATACAATATTTTTCAGGATCAACAATGATAGAATTGATTGCAAATGGATTGGACTGAATCCAGAAAACATCTGCACATGTACCTGTATCAAGTTTTGACTGAAGAATATCTGAGTACTGGTCAGCCGGGATTGTCTGTAAATCAACTGTTACGCCATATGTTTCTTCAAATCTTGCAAGTGTTGTATCATAGCGGTTATCCATCCATCCTGCAGATACAAGAATGCTTAATTCCTCTCCTGCAAAATCCTGTGAAGCTGTTTCATCTGTTGCTGCTTCTGTTGCTTCTGTTGCTTCCTCAGCTGGCGCCTCTGTGTCTTCTGCTGGTGCTGCCTCTTCTTCTGCTGCTGCAGGTGCTGCTGTCTCTGCAGGTGCTGCACTTCCACAGCCTGTCATCATTGTTGCTACCATGCCAACGCACAGTAACGCTGCTAATAATTTCCTTTTCATGTTTTCCCTCCTAAAATCAACAATTGTTATGTAAGATTTATCTTACAAACATAGAATAGCAAACATGATTTTGTTTTACTATGGACTTTCTGTGTTCGTACTTTGTACTTTTTTCACATTTTCACTATACTTTTCTCAGTAGTTTGTCTTTTCATTAAACAAATGCTATAATAAAAGTCATTCCAACATACAATTCATTAGAAGATTTTACATTGCTGCGGGGGATTACAATGAAATTACATAAGATTCGCACAAAAATTGAACAACGTTTCCCACTGAATCGACATACACTACAGCACCGTTTGTTTTTCGCATATATTTCCATGCCTGCATTTTTTCTGATTGCCTTTGCGATTTTCTTCTATTACTATGTATCAGACATTCTGATTACAAATGAAAGGACTGCGCTTTCTACATTGAATACATCATTTGTCGAGCAGGTCGATGCTGCTATTAATGATTTGGATACGACCTCCGCCAATATTAACTACAGTTCTCTGATGCGTGACAAACTGGATGCTTCCTTTAATCTGAATATTTCCGAAACAAATCTGCCTGAGCTCGCAGATTTATTTGTTACAATCAACGGTACAGATTTGAAGGCAGACCAGATCAATTTATATGATTTAAAAGGGAACGTTGTCAAAGTCGGCATGGTTACAAATGCTGTAACAACAGATCTCGATTCGCTCCAGTGGATGGATGAAACTATTCAGCTTAACGGCGTAAAGCTGATTGGTGATCCATACTATACAAGTGCCTACTCCTATTCCTCCACATCAGACTGGTTTCTATCTGTATACCGTACCTATTCCAATCAATACGGCAGAAAAATAGGTGCTATTGAAACACTCAAGCGATGTAAAAGCGTTTTCAAGTCCATTATCTCCTATCAAAAAAGGACAAAAATCCATCCTGATACATATGTGTTTAATGATAAGGGTGTTATGATTTACCCCTACTCCATTGATGATGATGACAAAGCACTCTATACGGGTTATTACACCGCTGCAAGTGAAATAATAGATGGACAAAACACTGTTAACAACCCACTCACTGGAGAAAAGGAACAGCTTGCAGCACATACATCTGCCTATAGCGGCTGGACTTATATTACAGTGCAGGCTGAAACAATCATCTTAAAGCCTGTGACCCGTATGATCTGGATTTTATGCGTCGTTGTTATCAGTCTTTTGATACTGTCCGTATTAATTTCCTATTATCTGTCGCGGAAAATGACAAATCCAATTAAGCATTTAAAACACATTATACAGCGTATGGAACTGGATACCTTTGGTGAAGATCAGACTACTGCCTATAATCCCGCCTATTCAGAACTGGTAGAGCTTTATCTTGCCTTTCAAAAAATGAGTCAGAAGCTGAAGGTTTCCATGAACGAGCTAATTGATACAAGACAGCAGGAGCTGAAATCCAGAACAATGGCATTACAGTCTCAGATGAATCCACATTTCTACTACAACACGCTTTCCTGTATTATTGTGCTAGCAGAAAATGAAAAGAGCGAAGAGGTTGTAACACTTTGCCGTTGCCTGTCGCAGATTATGCGCTATATCACTGACAGCTCTTCTTCTCAGGTTCAGCTTGGAAACGAAATTGAATATGTCAGAAAGTATCTGTACTGCATGCAGGTACGCTATCAATCCAGTTTAAAATGCACGATTGATATCGACCCAAAGCTGTTCTCACTGACGGTGCCAAAGCTGATTATCCAGCCACTTGTAGAAAACGCCATCAAATACGGAACTGACTGCATCCCTCCTTGGGACATTACAATTAAAGGCATTGACACTGACGACCTCTGGTCAATCACCGTTACTGATTCCGGGAATGGTTTTTCAGAAGAAATTATACAGATTATCCATGATAAAATAGAAGAAACAGATAAAAATTCAGGAATGCCAGAGCTTGCTATTAACGGTCTTGGACTTATCAATGTATATATGCGTTGGAAAATATTCGCCAGAGAACGTTCTATTTTCTCTTTCGGAAACACTCCGGAGGGTCATGCTTTTGTTACAATTGGTGAATATAAGCACGGAAAGGAGTCATCATGAAATACAGCATTGTTGTTGCAGAGGATGAACCATTGCTACTGGAAAATCTCATTCAGAAAATAGAAAAGGCTGATGTTGGCTTTGAAGTGATTGGCTCAGCCCAGACAGGTATTCAGGCATATGAGCTGATAGAAGAATATAACCCGGATGTTCTGATTACTGACATTCGTATGCCGGCAATGGATGGTCTTGCTCTCATTCAGAAGGTCACTGAATCTCATCCACGCATGGACTTTATCATTACAAGTGGATACTCTGATTTTGAATATGCCAGAACGGCTATCAAATTCAGGGTATATGACTATCTGCTCAAACCCGTTGACATTGAAGAATTAAAATCTGTTCTCGGTTCGCTAAAAACAAAATATACATTGGAACAAAATGCACTGGAGGACATCTTTAGAAACACCACTACAAAATCTCCTGTCGAAATTGCAGCACTGCTCAAGGACTATATTATTCAGAATTTCACAGAAGAAATCAATCTGAATCTGATTGCACATAACATGAATTACAGTTCCAGCTATCTGACAAAGATTTTTTGTCAGTACTATGACTGTACACCATCCAAATACATTATTTCGCTGCGCATACAGAAAGCCCAGCAGCTTCTTTCACATCATTCAGAACTTTCTGTTCGTCAGATTGGCGAAGCCGTGGGCTATCCTGAGCAAGGCTATTTCAGCCGTATTTTTAAAAAACAGACTGGCTTCAGTCCTTTGGATTATAGAGAATCAAAGCCGTGATTTCATCTCCAGTATAATGGATTTCCTCGCATTTTTTGTCTTTAATATACAGAATAAAGCTACGTTCTTTCTGTATTCCTGGATATTGTCCTTTTCTCTTTCCGATAATCACCTTTTGTTCTGCCTGTTTCCATGTGAGCTCGATTGTTGAATAATCACCATTTTCATAATTGTAATTATTTCCTTCATCCTCATAGATACAAAACTGTGCATCCTGTCCCGGATAAATATGTAGCTCCATCGGTGCGCTTTCCTGATCTTCAGCATACTGCATACCTGTCTTCATCGGTACAATTGAACCGGCTTTTATAAATACAGGTATACGATCAATGCCTGCTGCCACGGTATACTCCTTTCCACCTTCGTATTGCTCATTTGTAAAGAAATCATACCAGTCTGCACCTTTTGGAAGATAGCAGTTCCATTTCTTTTCTCTGTCTATCTGATGATTATCAGGCTCATAATACATCGCCTCTGTAACAGGACATACAAGAACATTCCGTCCAAACATAAATTCATTATGAATATCACGAGCCCTCTTATCTGCCGCAAAATCAAACAACAAGCTTCTCATAATTGTATCATTCTGTAGTCTGACTGCACCTGCCAAAGAATAAATATACGGCATCAGACGGTATCTTATTTGAATAAAATTTTCTATTGCGTCATAAAACATCTCACCCTTTTTACCAAAGTTCCAGATTTCTCTCGGTGTATCTGTTCCATGTGAACGAAACATTGGCAAAAAAGTCCCCATCTGCAGCCAGCGTACATAGAGCTCACAATATGCCTTGTCATTAACTCCTTCGTTATAGTCTCCCTGCCAGAACCACTTTGGTGTTGGATCCTGATTACAACCACAGCCTCTATTCTGCCACTTATCCCTAACTGTAAAGAAGCCTCCAATATCCAGTGTCCAATACGGATATCCTGACAATCCCATATTAAGACCTTCTGTGATCTGCTTCTTTAAAATGTCATAAGAAGCATACGTATCTCCTGACCAGAGCATAGCTGCATATTTCTGTCCGGAAGCATAGCCAGAACGTGTCAGATTCAGAACACGTATCTTCTCTGTTGTCTTTCTTTGGTTTTCAAATATTCCTTTTGCATGCATGAGTGCATAAGCATTTGTCTTTTCCTGTGGAAGATATTTCTTGTGCTCATTTCCGACCATCGTAAAACGTTCCCACGGCTCGCGCTTCACCTCGCCACCCCAGTCCGGCCCAGAAAACGGCTCTGTTGAATCACACCACCAGGCCTCAAAGCCTCCATCAAACAGATCCTCCTTTGCCTGCTTCCAGTACATTTCTCTTGCCTTTTCATTGAAAGCATCATATGTTGAATAATCATTCAGCATATATCCTGCTTGAAACAGTTCTGTATGATTTTTTCCACCTGTATTCATATTCGGCCATACAGAAACCATCGCATGTGCATGCATCTCCTTTATTTCTTCCATACGTTCCTTTAAGTCTCCATAACGGGACTTGTCAACAAGCTTTTCTCCCCAGTTTCCGGATTCCCACGTATTCCAGTCCTGTACTACACAATCAATCGGAACCTGAAGCTCTCTGTATTTTTTTACGACATCTCTAAGTTCTTTTGCCGTATAGTACTGCTCCTTTGATTGTATATAGCCATATGCCCACTTTGGAAGCATCGCTGCCTTTCCTGTCAAATAACGAATTCCATCAATGACTCCATCCGGCTTTCCACCAGCGAGCAGATAGAAATCCACCTGATTTACAGCATCCATAAACAAATAGCTGCCATCGCAGTCATCCTGAAATGTCATCAGGCTCAAGCAGTCAAACAGGATTCCGTAGCCTTTGTCAGAATAAAACACTGGCATCGGAATACGCATATTATGCTGATATAAATACTGATGCTTTCCTCGGTAGTTATAGATTCCCTCCTCCGCCTGACCCAATCCATAAACACCCTCATTTTCTGCAAAGTCAAAAAACACCTTTGCACGATAGGCATTATGATCCGGTATTTCCTTCAGATTTTTAATAAAGTTTCTCTCTCCATCCACCGTTTTTCTTCGCTCAATTACAGGATCTTCCCCGTCTGTTGAATATTTCATGACAGTAAATCCTGAAATTTCTGTATTTCCACCGGTAAACAGCACCTGGTTATCTTCTTTTTTTGTCATCATTAGCTGTCCATCCGATAATCGTACACTGACCATGATATCCTTTGTCTCTACTTCCAGTCTGTTCTGTTCATGTATCAGCTCTATATGCTGAAACTTCGGTGCATGTAAGAACACATCCTGCATGATTATTGTTGAAGTCTCTGTTGCAGTTTCTGTTTCTTCCCTGTTCACTGTCACTCTCACTACATCTTCGCGAACCGGAAGCAGTGTAAGAATATTTCCGTTTTCAAGCTTAAATACTACCTTTTTATCAGTCTTTTCTATTATTTTTGCCTGCATGTTTTCCCCCCTTATCAACCGATTTCCATCCATCGATCCTTCATGTATTTTTTATTTAGCCTGTAATAATTAGACAGATTATGAAATCCACACCGTGTAGCCGCTTCTGAATTAGTAATACCCTGTCTGCGTTTCATTTCCTCTACCCTCTCCAGTCGATACTTGATTAAGTACTCCTGAAATCCCATTCCTGTTGTCTTCTTAAAAAAGGTACTGAAATAATTAACATTCATTTCAGACACCGAAGCTGCTTCTTCTAAAGTAATATGCCCAGCATAGTGCTCATTGATATACTTAACTGCCTTTTCCATACGATTCATCGCATTCAGACCTTCGTGTCCACTTATCTCCTGTTCAGTTGTTTTCGGCTCTTCTGTTTTTGTTCGCAACATCAGTGCAATGGCCCTTAAAAGCTGTGAACGGATAACCATTCCGTAACCCACCTCTTTGTTTGCGCATTCTGTTTCCAGTATATTCATAGTTTTCTTTAATTCTTCTGCCAGAACACTGGAAGCATCAATTCTATTAACCCTACAATCCTCCCAAGCCTTAATCTCAGCTTCATTCAGATTGAGAAAGGATGTAGAGAACATCATCACAACAAGTTCCATACACCCTTGACCAATTTTGTTTTGTTCAACAAGCCACCCATGCAATTGAGCCCTATTGAATATCAGGAAATCTCCGATGCCAACAGAAATCTTTCTTCCATTCAGCAAATAGCTTCCCACACCACTTTTCACATAGCTGATTTCACAAAAATCATGCCAATGAAACGAACTACGGCAGTTATCCTTTTCAAGCAAACTTGGATATATCATTTTAAAAGGAAGATCTGGTGGAAGTATCATATCATCCTTAAATATTCTCATATTCAACACCTTTTCATTAAAAATACCTGTCTCGAAATACAAAATCCTTCCAGATAATCTTAACAAATCATCTGAAAGGATACTATGCACTTTTAAATATAATAATTGTACTTTTTTTACAAGCAGATATGAATACCACTATCCATATCTACACTCCAGTCAGATACATTCTTTCCGTACTTGCATATGCAAGACGTGTTCATGTATTAAGTCCGCCACCAACATGCGGTGCAACTAAACTATGCACAAATCCGGACTGTGATTCATCGCATTCGATGCCTGCTGCCCGCACTCTCAAATACAACAAACACTGTCTCTTTCAATAAACTGCGTACATACCTGAATTTTTAAATTACTTTCTCCAACATCACCTGCTATCTCCATAATACGTCTGACAGCAAGCTGTCCCATCTCCTGCTTTGAAACCCGAATGGTTGAAAGTCTCGGAGATGCAATTTCACAGAATGGTAAATCATCAAATCCAATAATGGAAACCTGCTCAGGTATTTTAATCCCTGTCTCTGTCATTGCCTTCATGGCACCAAGTGCTACCATATCATTGTCTGCAAAATATGCCGTTGGCAATGTTGGATTCTGTTCAAGATATTTTTTCATATCCTTATAGGCTCCATCCATTGTCGTCGCTAGCGTAACAACATAGTTTTCATTGAAAGGAACACCGGTTTTTTCAAGAGCAACCTTATAGCCTACTTCTCTTGAACGAAATGCCTTGATTCGAAATGCTCCGCGCAAATATCCAATTTCGCGATGGCCCTTTTTATAGAGATATTCCACAGCTGTTCTTGCAGAATCTGCGTTATTAATCAATATTCCATTAAAGGACATATCAGATACCCAATAATCCAATACAAGAAGTGGACATTTACTATCCTTAAATACAGTCAGATCATCCTCCTCAAGCTCTGTTCCAAGCAAAATAACTGCCGAAGAAGCATCTTCGCTCAAAGCTCTGACCTGACTTTCATAGTCCACATCTCTTTTATCAAGATTGCAAATGGATAATTCCATTCCATAATTTCTGCACTCCTTCTGCACTCCATCAATCAACGCAGGAAAGAAAGGTGTGTCATCAATAATTAACCCATTTGCCTTAAAAATGACAAACTTTAACCGCTTAACTTTTTTCTCATCAACATACCCAAGCTGCTTTGCCATGTCCATAACAGCCGCAGCAGTATCACTGTTGACTCCTTTTTTATGATTCAATGCATTTGATACAGTGGCAGGCGAAAAACCTGTTGCCTCACTGATTTCTTTGATTGTACACCCCACTTAATTCATCATCCTCCATATCTGTTCTGTGGTTATTATTCAAATGGCATCTCCAGACTATCAAAATCCATAGCATCAACCTCTTCCCTTGTGGGAATCCCTGTCGCTGCTCCCTGTCGCATGACTGTCACTGCAGCTGCCTTGGAAGCCAGACGAAGCGCTTTTTCAATCGGTTCTCCCGATAACACAGCAGCAACAAAATAACCTGTAAATGTATCACCCGCTGCCGTCGTATCCACTGGATTTACGCGAAAAACACCTTGTTTACATAAGTATTCGTCTTTTGCATAAACAGCACCTTTCTCACCTAGCGTCAGTACAACTGCACTCTGTGGATACTTCTTCTGCATCTGTCCAAGAATCATTCCAGGCTCATGCTCTCCTGTAATCTGTTCTCCTTCGATTTCATTCAATAAAAAGCAGGATATCCTGCTAAGATCACATAATTCTATTTTACCGTTATATGGAGATGGATTCAATACAATTTTCATTCCTATTTTAGCTGCCTGTTCAATTATATATGGCAGCTCACTGATTTCATTCTGTAAAAGCAGATAATCACCTTTTGAAAAATGAGAAAGCACCTCATCAGCAAATTCTCTTGTAATACATTGATTGCTTCCACCATACAAAATAATACTGTTCTGTGCCTCATCATCAACCTGAATGATTGTATGTCCGCTTTTTCCGGAAATCTTTCTGATATAATCGGTACAAATCCCATTATCCGCGCATATTTGTAAAAGCTCATCGCCTTCTTCGCCAACCATGCCCGCATGAGAAACATTCATTCCTGCCCTTGCAAGTGCAATCGACTGATTCAGCCCTTTTCCTCCCGGAAATGTCTGCATTTGTGCGGATGCAATTGTCTCTCCTGGGCGTGCAATATGTGCTACGCGGTATACATAATCATAATTCAGTGAACCAAAATTTAAAAGCTTCATTTTATCACACATCCCTTTTAGCTATCCGTTTTCTTAATCAGTCCTGTGGCTTCTCAAGCCTCAAATGCAACTCCGGCTCTTAATATAATATTCGGAAATGGAGTGAATTCTCCTGTACGTATTGCAAATTTAACAGATTTACTCATTTCCTTCAGCTCGATATGTAAAATCATTTTCTCCTCTGCATCTGGCAATGATTTTCTAATATATTCCAGAAGTCGCGGGTTTTTCTGATTGATTTCCTCTGCAATCGTATAGCCTTCAATTACAGTTTCATCAAGTACTGCATCCATAACCTGCTCAAATGTCGGTACACCACCACATAATGCTAAATCTATCAATTGTACATCTTTTGGTATTGGCATGCCGGCATCGCCAATCATAAAACAGTCCTTATGCCCCAGTGCAGCTATCTCGGCAGCCAGTTTCGCATTTAATATTCCATGTTTTTTCATAACCTGTGTCTCCTATTTCCCTGCATTACGTGCCTGAAGTGCCATTTTTGCTTCCATGTTTCTCTGGAACTGGTCAATAATAACAGCAAATACAATCACAACACCTTTTGATCAAACAATAATGCTTTTGTTCCCTGTGTGCTCTGATCAATTCCAAT
>CAZOHM010000043.1:0-21261 GCA_964579795.1 uncultured Lachnospiraceae bacterium
CGAAATTCCACGGAGAAGCTAAGAACAGCTGGTTAACTGGTACTGCTGCATGGACATTTGTTAATATTTCTCAGCATATTCTCGGTGTTTATCCTACTCTTAACGGATTAAGCATAAATCCATGCGTTCCTAAGGGATTTGGTGATTTTGAGCTGACACGTCAGTATCGTGAAGGTATTTACCACATTAAGGTTACAAATCCGCAGAATGTAGAAAAGGGAATTTCGAGCATGACTGTTGACGGTGTATCTGTAAATGGCTGTGTTATCCCTTATGAAAAAGGCAAAAAAGAATATCATGTAGAAATCGTAATGGGTGCTTAAGATTATTAGTATTTTATATATTCAAAACAGACAGACCACAAGTATATTACTTGTGGTCTGTCTGTTTTTGTAACTGTAAATTTTCACCTTGCATTCATCTTCATATACAGTTATAATTATTTTATGTAATTGTATTTACATTTTTGGTTTTTTATTTAAATTGACAGCTAATAGGAGGTGTTCATATGGAACAACGTGTACAAAAAATCTTTTCAAAGGAATTTCCGGACATTGCCTTGCGAATCATTCCCGGACACTTTATGACTTCTCATTCTCATATTAATTATTATGTTGATATGACCTTAATGAAAATGAGACGAAGTGAAGCACAGGCTGTTGCCCGTGCCATTGCATCCAGATATACGACTACTACGATTGTCGATACGATTGTATGTATGGATGGCTGCGAAGTGATCGGTGCATACCTTGCAGAAGCTCTCGCAAATGCCGGTATTATGTCTATGAATGCTCATAAGACTATTTATATCACGAGTCCTGAGTATAATTCCACCGGGCAGATTATTTTCAGACAGAATCTTGTTCCAATGATAGAAAATAAAAATATCTTACTGCTTCTTGCTTCCACTACGACAGGTAAGACCCTACTGAAATGTCTGGAGTGTCTAGATTATTATAAAGGACATATTGCCGGAATTACCTCTATTTTCAGTGCTGTTAATAAGATTGCAGATATTCCTGTTAACTCTCTTTTTCAAACTTCCGACCTTCCTGATTACAAGGTTTATCCGCATCGTGGATGTCCTTTATGTGAAAAAGGAATTCCAATTGATGCAATTGTAAATGGATTTGGATATTCTACGTTATGATTAGTTTCAAAATAAAAGCTGCCATAAGGCAGCTTTTATTTATTCTACAGCACTGTACACAATCTGTCTCATGCGACGTCTCAGACTCTGATCAGCACCTTCTTTAATCTGCTGGAAATACAGAAGAACCAAATCTTCCTGATGATCAACCATAAAGTAGTTTCCCGGCAAACCATCCCAGCCAAACTCACTGTAGCTGCCGTTTGTTCCTCCTGCTCCCTTATCGTCCAGAATTCTCAATAGATTGCTATAGGAATATCCCAATGCTGAATCAAAATATACTGTACTTCGTTGGATATCGTTCAACTGACTTGTTTTCATAAACTCAATTGTTTTTCTTCCAAGAATTCGTTTTCCCTGATACTCCCCATGTCCAGCAAGCATCAATGCAAATTTTGCATAGTCATCCAAAGTAGAGCACAACCCGGAACCGGCGCCTTCATATGTTGTGGCATAAGGCTCTGTAAAACAGTCAAAGGAAGACATTACTTTCTCATCAGCCTTTTGCAGCTCTCTCTTATCATTTTTCCAGCAATACATTGGAGATACCCGGCTTACCTTTTCGCCAAGATTCGCATAATGGCACGTTTCCTTCATTCCGAGTGGATCAAATATTTCTTTTTTTATGAATTCACTATAGCGCATACCTGTTACTGCTTCTATTACGCCACCAAGTACATCTGCCGAGACACTATACTTCCATCTGGAACCCGGTTGAAACATCAGCGGAGAAGAAGCAATTAAATCGCAAAGCTCCAATGTCGAAATCTTCTCTCCAGCTTTCATACGGCGTTTCACATCATCTGACACATCTATCAGATACCTTCCCGCAGCCAAATCCGGTGACGGGTAAACCATTCCGGAAGTCATATTTAGACATTGCTGGATAGTAACTTCTGTCTTGGCCGGAATCAGACCGAACTCATCTGTCACCTTCATATTCTTAAAAGCCGGAAGATACACAGATACCGGATCAAGCAGATGAATCAGTCCGCATTCAAACAGAATCATGATTGCCACACTTGTAATCGGCTTTGTCATTGAAAAGATTCGATAAATTGCGTTTTCTTTATCATTACAGTAATGATTTTCAAATACATTTTTTCCATGCTCATATATACGTATGGAGCATTCCTTCAAACGGTCAGCTTCAATTTCGGTTTGAAATATGCCGTCCAAATATTTAAGTCTTTCATTGTTCATCATTTCCCCCCCCAGACATGACGGTGTTCTGTCATTCACATATATTATTTTTGCTGTTACTCATAACGCAGTGCATCAATCGGATTCATCTTAGCTGCCTTATTGGCCGGATAGTATCCAAAGAATACTCCTATCACAAGAGAGAATACAAGAGACACTACAATACTGGTAATTGACGGACTTGCTGAATATCCAAGTGCAGATGCACCAATTGCTCCACCAACTACGCCAACAACTATTCCTATTATACCACCAACAAGACAAATGACCATAGCTTCTACAATAAATTGTACTCGTATGGAACCGTTTGTTGCTCCAAGTGCCTTTCTTGTTCCAATCTCTTTTGTACGCTCAGAAATAGATACAAGCATGATATTCATTACTCCAATACCACCAACTAAAAGAGATATTCCTGCAATAACGGATATAGCCAGTGAAACAGTAGACAGCATATCTGTCATTGTCGAAACAATTGATTCCATACTGAATGTACTAACCTGAAAGTCTTCATTATTATGATAAAACTTGTCAAAAAAATCCTTTACATCATCCATAAATGCATCTGAATCCGTCACATTTTTTGTAATAATTGTGAATGTAGAATACCCCGATGTATTATGTGTTTTCTGTAATGCCGATTTCAGTGGAACATACATCGTTGTTGTAACATCTTCTTCTGATTCTGAATTAATTCCTGAGGAACTATATTCATAAACACCCACAATCGTATAAATATAAAACTTCTGTCCAATCGTAACCTCGACAGTCTGACCTATTGCAGCACTCTTATCGCCATCAAACAAATTGTTTACAAAATAATCGGATACGACTGCCACGCCCTTTCCTGCATCCAGTGCTTTTGAAGATAAATTGTTACCCTGTAGAATTGTCAGCTCATTTGCGGTAAAATATCCTTCATTCACACCGGATACCGTCACATTTGCATAATTCGTTCCAATTGTGACCTGTCCGTTTCCAAGCGATTCACTGATAGACAAATCCTTAATTTGATCCGGGAATTTCTCAAACAGCTCATCCAGCATCTCATCTGTAAAATAATCCTCTTCTTTTGCCTGCTTCTGCCAAGATCTGTCCCGAAATGTCATTCCACTTTCTGTTGTCTCTTCTTCTGTTGATTTCTGCTGAAGACCAACAGTAATATTGTTTGCACCCATTGATTCCATGGATGAGGTAATGGAATTCGTCAGTGAGTTACCTACTGTGACAATTGCGATTACCGACCCAATACCAATAATGATACCAAGCATTGTCAGCAATGCTCTCATTTTATTTGACAGTAGCGATCCAAAAGCCAATAATACATTTTCAATGAACAGCACTCTGACCACTCCCCTTCCGGCATCCGGTAATCAAACCGTCCTTCAGAGTCAGTATTCGTCCTGTCTCTTCCGCCAATTCATTTGAATGGGTAATTAAAACTATCGTTTTCCCCTGCTCTTTATTCAGCTTATGAAAAATATCCATAATCAATCGTCCGGTTCCCGAATCGAGTGCACCTGTCGGTTCATCTGCAAGAATAATTGCCGGATCATTCGCCATTGCTCTGGCAATGGCAACTCTCTGCTTCTGACCACCGGACAGTTCATCCGGAGAATGCTTCATACGTTCTTCCATATCTACCATTTCAAGAAGTTCCTTTGCACGTTTTGTCCGAACACTGCGCGGAGTCTTGGAATAGAGCATTGGAAGCTCTACATTTTTCAGTGCACTCGTTCTGGCAACCAGATTATAGGTCTGGAATACAAAACCAATCTTTTTACATCGGATACCGGACAAATCTTTATCCTTTGCATGAAACATATCAACATCATCTAACAGATACTCGCCTTCTGTAGGTCGATCCAGTGCACCAATAACATTCATCAGAGTGGATTTGCCTGAACCGGACTGTCCTACAATTGAAACAAATTCTCCTTCATATACCTTTAAGTCGATTCCATGCAGCACCTCTAATTCATTTGGTTGACCTACAAAGAAGCGCTTCACGATATGTTTCATATCGATAATAACTTTTCCTTCCATCGCTTCCTCCTAGAATCCACTTGGTCCGCCGCCAGGTGCTCCACCACCGCCGCCTGGTCCGCCGCCACCCATGTTAAACGTCATGGCTTGATCTGAACCTGTACCGCTTCCATTTGTGCTGGCGCTCTGAATAACTACATTCATTCCTTCACTGATTTCAGATGAGGAAATCTGTGTATAATAATCACTCTCCATACCAACCTCAACTACAATCTCACGCTGAGCCGGAGTTGAAGCTCCCGATATATCGCCATCTTTATTTCCAAACTCTTTTTTTGCGTCTGATGACTTATTAGCTGTCTGTGATTTTGCCACCGCATCTGTTTCCATTGGAGTTCCTGCTGTATCTGATGTCACAGCTGCCGCTCCAACATCGCCACTGACAGTTAAATTTCCGTCTGCTGACATGGCTGTATTAATTCCATCCAGTACATAAATGACACTTTCACCATCTGTATTTTCAGTTACTGCATCATATGGTACTGTCAATACGCCGGAGACTTCGTCCACAATAATATTCAGCTTTGCAGACATCCCAATTTTAAGGCGATCATCCTTTGTCAAAATATCTATCTTCACATTATAGGTTACACCCGAAGAATTGCTGGCAGCTGATGTCGCAATCGGAGCAACAAATGAAACAACACCCTCCAGCTCATCATCACGTGTCGCGTCTGTCTTGATTACAACCTTCTGACCAAGCTCAATATCTGGAATGTCATACTCATCCACCTCAGTAGAAATAGTATAGGAATCAATATTCTGTATTGTCATAATCTCTCCGCCGATAAATCCATTTCCGGATTCTACAGAAAGAGAGGTTACAATTCCATCAATTGGTGCTGTCACAACATAATCCGAAAGACTTTCCTGCTTATCCTCTAACTGTCTTTTAAGATCTTTGGTAGAATCACCTTGTGTCAGGCTGTCCTTTTGATAATTTTCATCTGCTGTACTCAAGGAATTTGCTGCACTTCTAGTCGAGGTTGCCTGATTTTCAACAGCTGAATCATAAGCCTTCTGTGCACTTACTTGTGCCTGGTAGGTAGTTGTTACCTTTGATTCTGCTGTAGTGTACGCAGATTCTAAACTGGTGATTGAATTACCTGACACAGAAGATGATCTTGCCTCTTCCAGTTTTGCCTTTGCCGTATCACGATCAGACTTTGCCTTACTATATGCATCGCATGCCTCGTGCAAGTCATTCAATGCATCCTCTACCTTTTCTGCCGCAGTACTCATGCTGGTAGCCTCTGTACCATATGTATAGAGATATTCACGATTTTGTGCTTCGCTTTCAATGGCTTCCTTCTTTTCGCTGACACTGATATCCTCTTGCAAATCGGCAATTGTCCTATTAATATCTTCGTCAGAAAAGGTAACAAGAATATCTCCTGCAGTAACAATATCGCCAACCTCTACATTTACGGATGTGATTTTAATATCCTTTATAGCCGACGTCAGTTTTCTGACCTCCTGCGCCTCCACCGTTCCTGTTGTCGTAATACTGCTCGTTAAATCTCTTTTTTCGATTGTTGCTGTCTCAAGCTGTGATCCCATGGCCATTGCCTTCGCCAATTCCTGCTTTTGTTGATATCTTCTGTAAACAACAAATGCAATCACAGCAATGATAATCAAGATAATCAACACTTTGCACTTATTCAGAATATGTCCAATTTTCTGAAATACTTTCTGAGCCTTCACACCTTTATGCGGTTTGACCGTCGGAAGCTGTTCGTTCAGCATTATCCTCTCAATTCCGCTGTCCTGTTCCTTCTCAATCCGTTCTTTTGTTTCCGCCAGCTCTTCAATAGATGAACCCGGCTCTGTTCTGTTCTCGTCCACACGTTTCCTCCATTCATAATCTTATCTATTCCCTGATTATCTACTCACCTGGAAACAGATTATTAGATAAATGTGAAAACCATGTGAAAAATTCACGAAAAGAATATGATTTTTCCTATTTCATTCCATAAAAATCTTTTACTACCTGTTCGGCAGGTTTACAAAATATTTCATATCCTGCATCTGTCGAAGCTGTGCCTGCTGGGTATTGCCTGCATGCCCAATCCCATAAACAGGTTCCCTCTACCCATTTATTTTTTTCAATTTCCGCAAACATGGAACGATACCAGTCAGCCTGTTCCTCCAAATCAAGTACATCCTTCAGCCCCCAATTGTTTGGAACTGCAGAAGATCCTCGTGTGGACATACATCCTGCTTCTGCAAAAAAGAATGGCTTATTAAATTTCTTTACAACCTTTTCAATGCGGGCAAGCTCTTTTTTCCAGTCACGAATCGGATAATATCCACTCGAGGATATTACATCCACTGCATCCCACCAGTTAACATGATCCTCTTGGTATTTATCAGTATTATAGGAAATCACGCCATCATATTCTGCACGTATATCAGAAATCAGCTTTCTCCACTGTGCTTCCTTATTCTCAGTCTGTACCATCTCACAGCCCGCAATAAACATCTCGCAGTCTGTTTTCTTTGCAATCTTCGCAAAATGTGTCTCAAATTTTGTGTAGGAATCAAACCAGTTGCACCACTTTGGCTCACATGGTACATCCTTATCAAAAAAGCTGATGAACGCTCTCCATGTACCGTCCATACAGTTCACCGTCGGCTTTAACAACACCTTAAGTCCAATCTCATGTGCATAATCAATAAATGAAATCAACTCCTCATCAGAAAAAGTCGCCTTCGTATCAAATCGAATATTCTCAGTATGTGCATTTTCCTGTAGTCCATTAGGAACAAGTACTATTGTGTCTGCGCAGGTTCGCTTTTTCAGATTATCAAGACTCTTTTTTGCCTCTTTGCTCTTTAAACTTTCTCTCGGAGCAAATGCACCAAATGTAACACCTTTGATAAAATCCATAGTATCCTCCATTAATATCATCATTAGATAATATCATACCATCCGCTCTCTATCCATGCTATAATATTTGTACGAAAAAATTGTAAGTATCTATTTTGAGGTATCCATATGCAATACTTATTTGAATATAAAGATGCTATCACAACTCCATATGAAGCATTCATACAGGATACAAGAACAGACTGTTTTCCTGTCAAACCGCACTGGCATTATTTCGTGGAGCTGATCTATATCCTGGAAGGTTCTACAATGGCAGACTGTAATAATGTGTCTTATATACTGGAAACCGGTGATCTGATTCTGTTTCCTCCAAAGTCAGTTCATTCTATTTATTCTACGAAATGGGCTCCGCTTCGCTATGCCGTTATCAAGTTTGATGCAAATAACCTGACTATTTCCAACAGCTATACTCCGAGAATCCAGTCTGTCCTGGAAAGCATCACACATGACTCCTCCGCACATATCTACTTTCCTGCAAAAGTCATCAGTAGTATTCCAATAAAAACACTGTTTCTTGACTGCATTGAAGAACTTACCAAAAAGCAGTATGGCTATGACATTCAGGTTCATTCTCATCTTTGTACACTAATGGTATATTTGCTGAGAATCTGGCAAAAGAATGGCTTTCAATCCGGTAATATCCCGCCTGCTGCCACGCTTGAAACAAGTATTGATACGATTACAGAATATATAGATGCGCATTCAAACGAGCTTCTTCTTGTAGATAATCTCGCAAAAATGTGTCATATGAGCTATTCCTATTTTGCCAAAAATTTTAAACAAATCTATGGGAAGTCCTGTAAAGAATACATTGAATACATTAAAATCTGTAAAGCCGATGATTTACTGCTTTTCACAGACTATTCACTGAACTATATCAGTCAGGAAACAGGCTTTACAGATTGCTCTCATTTCATTAAAACCTACAAAAAAATAAAAGGAATCACGCCCAGACATCGTCGTCATCCTGAAAGTTCGACACATCAGGGCAGTTCTCTTAAATGATACTTCATCATACTACTTTTCTGACATTAAATCAAAAGTATGCTGTTTGTCTATTTTTCGATGTGCGAATACAGCTCCAGTTCTCTTTGTCAAATTATAAATCGACGTCCACTGCAGCTTGTCTTCTGTGTCTGTTTTTACTCCAATCTTTGCAAGCAGAGCAGCTGCCTGCTCCTCATTCAGCACGCCTTCATTTTTTTGAATAGTCTTTTCAACTTCGTCATATCGTTCAAATTCTGTATATCCCTCTCCAATATTCAATCCATTGTAAGCTATAAAATTAGAAGCTATCTGATAATCTGTATCAGGATAGACTGTTACAAGATTACCATCATAATACTCAACCAAAACCGAAGCTCCCTGCGCATCGGCAATCAGAAAATGGCAATCCACATCTCCAGAAAAATAAATATTATACTGCTCTAAAAGAGCAACTGCCTCCTCTACTGATGCCGCTTTATCAAGAACCAGTCTGATGGCAGTTGTCGTATTCAATGTTACTTTATCCGGATTATCTTTAAGCGCAGCTTGTGGCACAGCAAGAAGTGCCATTGACACCCCTTTTTCATTCATCCCATCAAACGGAAGAAATGGTGATGCCAATGTCAAAAAGCTGTCTATAATCTCTCCGTTTGGCAGCTTATCTTCTCCGTACCCTGCAAAAGAAAGATTAACCATGGATACTGATGCATACCCATTCTTCGGTCTAGTAATCACTTTCATAGAAGGAGCATACGAGAAATCAAAATTTCTTCCATAAATAATATCGCCATTCTCATCTGGTACAACAAATGCCGTACAGCCTGCTCCGGACACATTTAAATTAATCGGCAGTCCCTTCAGCAGACGTTTTGTCACAAAGTCCTCTATATCACTGTCACTCCTGGCACCGGTCTTTAAAAATTCATCAAATCCATAATCGCCATAATAAGTCATCTCGAACATTCCGTAATCATCCAGCTTGTGAATGGACATAAGACTGCGCAGTTCATTCCGAAACATAAACAATGCAACTCCAACAATTACGATTACAAAAAGCACAATGCCCAGTAATATTCTTTCCAAAATAGTCTTCATCATTTATCTCCCGTTATCAAACTTCCTTTTCCTTAGTAATATCAATAAACACCACAACCTGAACCGGATCCTCAATTCCGTAAAGAGACGTGTAGCTAACACAGGCTTTTATCCAAATCAGTTTATGATCAGAGCGTAAAACACGAAACTCCACTGTAGCATCTTCTTTACTTTGACTCAGCTCCACATTTTTCATGCGTACCATTTCAACATCATCCTTGTAGATAATGGAAAATAAGCTTCCCTTGACTTTTTCATGATACTCTTCAGTAGAATATCCAAAAATTTCGTAATACTTATCATTAGAAAAGATGAACTCGTCTCTGTCTGCATGTTTCACAATTACATTAATCCCATTTTCAATATGTTTTAGCACAGTCCGAAGCTTATCAGCTGTCATTTTTTCCTGTTGTTGTGCTTCACGCAGAGTGGTGATATTCACAATCACACAGTACAGCAGCATACGTTCATCCGTATTTGCAATCATCCGCATTGTAAAACGAACATACTCCTTCGTATGCGTGTGATTGTTAAGCACCAGCTCACATAGAGCTTCTCTTTTGCTGTCTATTGCATCCAAAACACACTTTTTGAGTATCTCAAGGTTATCGTCATCCATATTCTTTACCGGATTCAGATCTGAAAGCGATTCTCCATCAGAAAGAACATTTGACAATTCCGAGAAAAACTGTTGATTAACTCGAAGTAATTCCAAATTCCCTTTATAGTACTCAAAAATGCATGCTCCACCTACATAACTGTTAAATATCAACGTCTCAATTGACTTGGGATTCCAGAAATGACTGTTATCCAATGTTGCAATTGTCTTCAGTCTTGTAAGTTTATATTCCTGTTCACTATCGTTCAACAAGTTTTCATATTCTTCAATTGTCATTGGCCTTGCATAGAAATATCCCTGTATGTAATAGCATCCGATTGACTTTAAAAAATCTGCCTGTTCCAGTGTTTCTACACCCTCCGCAATCACCGCCATCCCAAGCCATTTTGCCATCCTGACAACGGATTCAATAATATTACCACTTCGTTCAGAGTTTTCTGTATCAGAAAAGAATTTCATATCCAGCTTTAGTATAGTGGCCGGAACATCCTTTAATGTATTCAAAGAAGAATAGCCACTTCCAAAATCATCTATCTCAACCGTAAAGCCATGCTCAAGTAATTGATTCACCATTTTCAAAATATGTTCCGGCGAATCAGCAAATGCAGATTCTGTAACTTCCAGACGCAGCAGCTCTGTTGGAATACTGTATTTTACAACAAGTCCGCAAATCACCTCAAAGAAATCACTTCTATACAAATCAAGTCTGGAAATATTCACAGACACAGGCAATGGCTTTACTCCGGCATCCAGCCAGCGTTTGAGCAGCTGACATATCTGTTCCCAAATGCATTTATCTACATTATAGATAAATCCGTTTTTTTCAAAGATTGGAATGAACTCTCCAGGGGGAATATATCCATCCTCTTTTTTCCATCGCACCAGTGCCTCTGCGCCAATCATTGCCCCTGTTGCATGATTAAACTGAGGCTGCAAAAACGGAATGAACTCTCCCATTTGCAGAGCCATTTCCATTTCATTCACAATTTTCTGTTCATGAAGCATACGATTGCGCATTTCGTCACTGTATTCAGCGACATACACATCATATCTTCCTTTTATAGACTCCTCAGCTACTGTAGCCCGTTCAAATATCATGTTTGCACGAATGGAACGATCCTTAATATGGCAGCGTCCAATACGTATCCTGATTGAATGATTAATGCACCCTGGTGAAATTGCCTGCTTATGATTTTCTAAAATAACCGCTGTGTCTGAATAAACAGCCGGATACATAACAGCAAACCTGTCAGCCGAAAATCTGCATGCCAGTCCATTCAAATCCGTATAACAGATACTGATGCAATTTGCAAGATGTTTTAAAACCTCATCCCCTGTTTCCATTCCATATTGATCATTAATAACTTTAAAATTATCAATATCAATACAGGACATCATGTAATGTCCCGGCTCATGAGACTGTATCATTTTATCACATTCATCAAAAAACAGCTCGTGGCTGATCATTCCCGTGAGACGGTCCTTGCTCAGTGTATTAACCAACGCCGCATTTTCACGGATACTAATTACATTTTCCAGACTTTTTTTCATCAAATACGGATCAACCGGTTTTGATAGAAGTCCATTTGCACCATATTCTATTGACTTTCTTTTTACATCCAGTGACATATCGCTCGTAATTATAATCACAGGCATATCCAAATAAGTCGCATCAGATCGTATTTCCTGTAAAACCTCATATCCGCTTTTCTCCAACATGAAAATGTCCAGAATAATCGCAGACAAAATAAAATAATTCTCTTTTAGGAGTGTTAAGATTTTTTCACCGGATTTTGCTTCGAGAATCTCGTAAGCATCACATAGCTGCTGTCTTAACATTATGCGATCCTGTTCGTTGACATCTGCTATCATAATTGTTCTCAACATATGTACGTCCCCCCAACCAGCACTCACAGTATTTATGACTTTATGCCTACAAGTCTTGATATTGTTTCACACAGCAATTCTGCATCTATAGGTTTGATTAGTCTTTCATTTATTCCTGCATCCTGAATTTTTTCCTGGATATCATCATAAGCATCTGCAGATGCCGCAATAATTGGAATACATTTTGCATCAGGTCTGTCCAGAGCACGAATCCTTTTTGCTTCCTCGAACCCATCCATAATCGGCATTCGGATATCTGTAAGAATAATATCATAATAGTCTCTCTCAGATTGTTCGAACATTATAACACCAGCAGTTCCGTTCGCTGCAATATCCACATGGCAGCCTTTATACCCAAGAATTTTTTTCATAATCACGGCATTAACTTCTGTATCCTCCACTAAAAGAATATGAAGGTTTCTAAGATTGTCCAGATCGTATTTCATTTCTGTCTGTTTCTGTTTATCATTTTCAAGCGTTTCCGCATACATTTCCACGACAAACTTAGTGCCCTCTCCAAGCTTACTTTCTACTCGAATCGTTCCATCAGTCAGATCCAGAATTTGTTTCACAATGGCAAGTCCCAGTCCTGTTCCCTTTTGTTCCGCATGCGTAATTCCATACTCCTGGGAAAATGGCTCAAACAGCACATCCAAATACTCCTTGCTCATACCAATGCCGTTATCGGCAATTATAAAACGCATGCCAAGTTTACCGTCCCTAGATGGAATATCTTCTAATGCGAATTCTACACATCCACCCTCATGCGTATATTTTGCCGCATTGGACAGCAGATTAAAGAAAATTTGATTAAATCTGATTTTATCTACAAAAATATATTTGTCAAAATTCTTAAGGTTTATATGAAATTCTATATTCTTTTCTTCCATAAGCGGTCTGACTACAGTATTTATCCCAAGAATAAATTCATCCATTGAAAAAGCTTCTCTGTGCAGTTCCATTTTTCCACTTTCAATCTTACTTAGATCCAGACAGTCATTGACAAGACCAAGCAGAAATCTTCCGGATATCTCTATCCCCTTTAGGTATTCCACTATTTCCGGTGTTTTGTTCTCTTCAATTGAAAGCCTGTTCATTCCAAGAATTCCATTTAAGGATGTCCTGATATCATGACTCATCCTTGACAGGAAATCACTTTTTGCCTTGTTTGCAAAATCAGCGAGCTCAAGAGCCTGTCGCAATACTGTCTGCTGCTCTTGTTCTTTTTCAAACAATGACGTAATATCTCGACCAACAAGTAAAAGATCTTTTTTCGTACCATCCAGATAACTGATTGTTGCATTTTTTCTGCAATATTCTCCTGCTTGAGATATTGTCCAAAATGAAATATCTATGCTCTTGTTTTCCTGCATACGTGCAAGCAGACTCGTCAGTGTAAAAAACTCTCTGCACATTTTCTGGTCTTCTTTTGCCACCTCCCGACAAATAAACCGTTCAACACTTTCATCATGACAACGGATTGCAGCATCACTGATTGAAGTACCGTCATTAATTTTCAATATCCGATCCATGCCACTTGCAACATTGATAATAATTACATCCGTTACTTCCGTATCTACTATCATGTTCAATGCCATACGCTTTTTGATTTTTGCATCTACATCATGACAGTATATGAATGCATTCACTTTTCCCTTTATTGCATCTTCAATTAAGACCGCAGTAGCAGCAAACCAGCGAATATCTCTATTTAAAATGTATCTTCGATACTCTATCGACAGTTTTGTTTCTCCTTCACCAAAGCATGCCAGCAGGTTTTCATAAGACAGCGCTCTTTGTACACTTTCTTTGTCTTCCTCATAAACCTGCGACAAAAGCAGCTGTTGATAATCAAGCTTTCCCGTCAGGAAATTATCGTTTGGCTCATATTGAGAATGATATTCTATCATTTTCCGGCTGGAAAGATCCAGCTGCATATACACTTCTGAATTTCCAAGTTTTGTATTCAGTGTCTTTATACGATCTTCTTCTCTTTTTATTTTTGAAATATCCTCATAAAAGGTCACAAAAATCATTTGACCTTTTTCACTGACATAATGAACAGAGTTTCGACAGCTTACATAAAATACTGTGCCATCCTTCTTTTTCGCTCGAAAAGTAAAATGAACAGATTTCATCTGCGTCATGGATTTCTGTAATTTAGTCTTAATTTCTGGAAGATCTTCTGGCAGAGCAAGCTCATATACTGAACCTATATGCATATCAAGAAAGTCTTCTCTTGTGTATCCAAACATTGCATAAAACTGATTATTCGTGTATAAGTAATCAATCTGTTCGAAATTATCATAGGCAATCGTAACGCCGCCTTTATAGTTCTGAATAATTATTTCCAGCTATTTTCTCATGGCTGTTTCTCTGCTGATAGCTTCGTATTTTGAAGTATCATTTTCTATCATGCAATAAAACAACGCACGTTTATTCACTTTCTGAATCAGCTTCACACTTAGTCTGATATGTATTCTTAATCTTGCACCCTCTCTGTCATTAAGCGTTAACTCGCATTTCTTTGTATCCATATCATCCTGTGCTGCATCTCCTAAAAGATTTTCCAGAATTTTGAGATTACGCTCTCCAACAAACCGTTCCAGATATCTTGATATTTTGCTTGGGTCAGTTACAAGATTGTCTACCTTCCCAAACAGCTCCTCCATGAATCTCTCATTAGTCTGTACAATTGAAATCCTTCCATCATTGGATTCCAGAATACACACTGCGCCAATATAGGAGTGCATAATGAGATTGTCAATAGATTTAGGATTCCAAAATGTTCCGTTTGCCGTATTCGTTTCTATATGATATGTATTACTTCGAATTGATCCGACTGCAAAATATGCATTTTCCTGAAGGCGTATCAGATTCGTCAAGAATCCGCGAATCAAAGAGCACTGAAAAGGAGGCGTATAGTAATTGACTGCTCCTTTCTCAAGTGCCTCTTCATTTTCTAAAAAAACAATGTTCTTGTTACTGTATTCATTTCCAATACAAATAATAGGAATATGCTTTAAAACAAGGTTACTCTTTATCATTCTAATAAAACAATAATCATTTTCACGAAACAATTCCATATCAATGAAGACTGCCTTAACTACAGAATATTGCTTTATTAACAGTTTCTGTGCATCTTCGATAGTATGTGCATCCTCTATGTAAAAGTAATTTATCAGATTGTTTTTCAAGTTCTCCATAGAAGGATTGTCTGAATTAATAAATATGGTTCTTTTGTTCATTTGTTCCCCCTGATACTGTTCTGAGCTGACTGTACAAATACTTTAAATAATTGAATAGGAAATAGAATACACTTCATTAATCGTATATTCCATATAGTAACCTTCTCTTTCTTAGTTTTCCTGCCAAAAATCTGTCAAATATATGACATAGACCACACGATTCGCAAGTTTGGATACTTTTATATGAACATGTACCTTTTTTCCTTTTTCATTAATTTTGACTATAACATCTTTATCCTCGGATGAATTCATCTTCTTTAACGGACAAAATGGACATGGCTCATCTCTGTTTCCAAAATAATGAAAACAACGTTTATCATTCTGCTCTGCTAACCTTCTCTTATCTGTGTATATTCCGAGCTCTGATAAGTATTGTACTGCACGATTTTCTGTCTCCAGATTTGTGTAAAGAAGCTGATAGTTTTCGGCATCAATCACATAGATAGCGTTCTTTGATCCATCTGCCAACTGAAACATAAAATCACGACTAATATCGGGATATCCATATTCTGTGGCCGAAATTTCACGCTTAATATCAGGAAGAAGAACCTTATTCAAATAAGAAATACACTCCTTTGATGCGTGTTCATCCTTTGCTGTATCAAGAATTTTCTTCGCACTGCTGCGACTTGGAAAACCTTTTCCATTCTCCCAGCGATTCACGGTAATGTATGCTTTATTTATTCTTTTTGCCAAATCCTCCTGTGATAATCCCAGTTCCATTCTTAACATCTTCAGTGCTTCCTGTAAACTCATACTTATCACCTCGAATTGTATGATGATTTCAATGCATATGTATATTTGTCTGTATTTTTGTAACATTTATTGTATCATTTTCCATTACAAATCGCAATGTATTTCTATTGTCTGGAATATTTGATGTGTAAAGAAAAATGACCACACGAAATCTGTGTGATCATTTTCTGCATTATATTATAGATATATATGATTTAGTCAGCCGGCTCATATGTCAAAAGTATACCTGGATATCCACGCCTCCCTGAGGTGTAGGATGATTCTTTTCCGCACTGCTTACTGGCACTTGCACAAAAAACCCTTGAAAACTATGTTTTCAAGGGTTAATAAACGTGCGTGACATGATTCGAACACGCGACCTTCTGGTCCGTAGCCAGACGCTCTATCCAGCTGAGCTACACGCACATAACACCGCAATCTCATTGCGACGTCATTTATATTACCATAACATATCTTTTAAGTCAAGCTGTTTCCTTCTGTTGTATCAGACTCTTTATTTTGAAATATTCTATCCAGAATCCTTTGTAATTCACCACGCGCAACAGGACGTACAATACAATCAACTACACCTGCCGGAAGTTTTGCCAGCACAGCACCTTTTTCGTCTGGTTCCAATAAAAAAACAATTGGAACATTCTCCAGCTCCTTATAGGATTTTATAATTTCTATTACACGTTTGCTATTAATCATGTTTATATAGCAGTCAAGAAAAATCAAATCAGGAACATTACGATTCAAATAGAAAATTGCCTCTTTAGGTCCATCAAAAGACACATATTCAAAATTTCTCTGCAAATAACTTTTCATAAGATCCAAAGTAGAATAATCATCATCAATTACAACAATTACCGGTTTTAATGTGTTGCTCTTCTTTGGTCGAATATCAGGCATAATCAATTCCGTCAAATCATCAAAATCTTCATTACTCTGATTGGAATCAAAGCCAAAATCAGCATTACTTAATTGAAAAAAGTTATCGCTCATATATGTTTCTCCCTAAAAAGAATTCCCTCGCACAATTTTTATTTCTTTTTAAATCTTAACACATTCACGCTGTAAGTTAAAGTACAAATTCTGCTTGCTAATGCAAGGCGTGCTTGATATGATTATAGTAAATATGCACTTGACAATACACTATACATTACAGATTAAGAGGGAACATACTGTGAAAAAGACATTTGCCAGTGATAAGTTTCTTGGGAATATGAAAATAGCGGTTTTAATCTTTTTAGTCGAATATATTACATCCCTGCTGGATTACTTTCTGGTAGGACATGTAATGGGTGAAGAAGCCTTAAGTGCATTTGCGCTTCTGACTCCATATTTGTCTGCTATTTTCTTTGTCTCCAGCATGATTTCCTCCGGAACAGCCATCATGATTGCATTCGAAGTAGGAAAAGGTAGTCGCGGTAATGGTAATAAATACTTCCAGCAAGGTGTCATCCTCTCAGTCGGAGTCGGTCTTTTACTCACTCTCATCCTGTTTTCGCTTTCCGGTATCGTCCTAAGTAATAACAATGTTCCTCCAAACGTTCATCTTTTTATGAAGGAATACTATATTTTCATTTGTCTTCTTCCAATCTGGCACACCTTATATGATTTGTTTTTTTCTGTTATCTGGAATGCAGGCGGTGACCACTATTGCGGTATTTCACTAATTCTACGTCTTCTTGTTAATATCTTTGCCTCTTTGATTCTTATGCAGCATATTGGTATTGGCGGCACCGGAATTGGTACCATTCTCGGACAAATTGCTGGACTGTTGGTATTTGTTTTTTATTTCAAATCTAAAACTAATGTTTTTTGCTGGGGCCTGTATTTTGACATCCATTCCGTCATAAAAATGCTCCAATACAGCGTACGCGACTCTTTTGTTTTTCTTTACCAGGCTGTCATCCAGTTTATTATGAACGCTTTCCTTATGCACGAGTTCGGCAGCAGTGCTGTCTTGGTATTTTCGGTAATAATGAATCTTGATAATCTTTATCTGACTCTATTTAACTCTCCTGCCAATGCGGTTTCTGTTATTTTAGCTGTATTTGTTGGAGAAGGAAATCACAAAGGAATACAGAAATCCATGCATGCAGCCGAACGAACCGCCCTGTTGGAAGGCATTGTTGTCATGCTCCTATTGATGGTCTTCGCCGGTAAGATTCCTGCATTTTTCGGTATCACTACCGCCTCCTACACCCATTATACCATCATTGCCGTGCGAATTTTTGCTTTTGCTTCTCTCTTTTTTCCATTTATCATGCTTTATTCTACCTATTACCTTGCAGTCAAAAAGATATTACTTTCCATGATTACCATGACCTTACAGATTTTTATCATGCCGATTCTATTTAGTATCATTCTTGCAAAAGTATTTGGCATGAGCGGTATCTTCGTAGGCTTTACACTTGGAACAATTCTGACCTTTTTATGCTCCGCACTCATACTGAGATATCTATATCGCGAACACACTTATCCGCTTCTGCTCAATTCAGGAAAGTTGAAAAAACAATTATCCTATGATGTCCCAATTTCGAAAGAAGGAGTCATGACACTTGTCTATCAGGTAGAAGCTGATTTGAAAGAACGTAATGTTGACAGTCAGAAAATATATCGAATTCTGCTGATGATTGAAGAGAACGAAATGCTGGTTGTAGAAAGAAACGATGATAGCGGCGGCATCATTCAATGTGACCTGTTTCTGGAAACACCTATCCGCCTTGTACTACGAGACAGTGGTCCATATAGTGATGCCACTGACCAGGATAATCAGATTGATTCCTTTAGAGCCTATACTGCTTCAATGATTATTGGCAGCTACAGCACAAATCGATATCTACTAACCTGGGGAAACAACCGTATTGTATGTACATTTGAATAATCGCATCTATATTAACTCTGTCATTGGGCTACGGCAGATGTTACTATAACAGATGAAAATACTCGAGCCATAACTTGGTATATCTTAGCCACACAAAAATGTAGGTAAAAGGGATATCCTTACACAGGATATCCCTTAAATTTAAGGTACTGTTCTATTTTTCCTTCCAATTCCTTATTTCTTTCTCGGCTTCTTCATATTTCAAATGAGTATATATTCCTAACTTATGTAATAATTTACTCTCTTCGTACTTCTCAGTCTATAGGTACTTCTCAGTCTATAGGTACTTCGTCGCCTCTTTCTTACTTAGCGTTGCCATCTGTTCCCCATACTTCTTCAAAAAATTTCTGACCCACTCCGGATTGGTATGACTGTAATCACGCAGACTCCAGCCGATTGCTTTATTAATAAAGAATTCACTGCTGCCCAGATTATTGCAAATAATTGTTTCAAGCAGTTCTTTATCTGTCTGTTCATTATACTCCTGCTGGAAATCAATGCTGAGACGGCGCAGCCACAGATTTTCATCGACCGACCACTCCAACATCAGCTTCTTATATTCAGGCTCCTTCAGCACAATATTTCCAATAACGGCATCCAGCTGATCTACCGTCTCCCACCAGGATTTCTGCACAATCAGCTGCTTAATTTGTTCAATATCCTGACCGGTGAGCTCCTTATCGTGCTGACAGATATAGATGACACCCACATACTGCGCCTCCCGGTAATCCTTCTCCCAACATACTCTCATGAACTCCCAGTCCATAGGGTCCTTTTTGACCTTTTTAAGATACGGCTGCACCAGTATCTTCAGATAAGGTTTCTTAATTCCTCGAAAAGGAAACAGATTCTGCATATATGCAGCCATTTTGACTGCCTCTTCCTCTGTTCCTTCATGCTCAATGACTTCAAACATCTCATCATACCACATTGTCACCACTCCTCTGCTGCCCATTTTCTACAACGATCCAGCTTCGGCTTCGGATCAAAGCCATACTTCACACCCATGGTACTTAACATTTCACAAGGAAACTCAGGGCATTTACCACAATGCTCTAATTCTCTTCCCTCACAACAAGCCTTGACCTCGCATTTACCCCAGCATGGCTTGTCAATCACCAGACAACCCTGGCAGATTCCCTGTTCTTTCTTCTCGCAGCTGTTACATTCTACTCCACATCTTGATTCAAACATGATTTCATCCTCCATATAATTGTATTAGGGATTTTATACCCCTCTACCTATATAGATGCAAATCACAATACAAAGTTACGGATACAATATTTTTTATTATCAATTTCTATGAAACTGCATCAATTACCTTCTGAAACCATACATCAGAAGGACGTTTTTCCGGTATGTTTTTATAGAGGTATGTAATCTTACGGCGAATCTGTTCATCAAAGTGATACCCCTTCTCCTTATATTCCTTCTTTTCAATTACCTGCCGTATCATCTTCTGATTGCTACTCTGTGTCTCGCTGAAATGAATCCAGGCTTCACAGCTGCAGGGATTTGTTGCATCTATCAAATTGCAGTGATTTGAAAAGAAAGCATCTAAATTCATCCTCGCTCGAAATAATAAACCCTTCAAAGCTCCAACGGATATCTCAAGCATTTCTGCTGTCTCCTCCATGGAAAGTCCGAACATATCCACCATAGAAAATGCAATTCTCTGAGGCAGCGTCAGTTTCCTTGCCATCGCATAAAAGCACCCGTTCTGCAGGCTCTGTATAGACTCTTCCACAAGTACAGCCTCCTCCGGTGCCGCCTCAGCGGCTGCCATTACTTTACCCTCCTGCTCGAGCTCAGACAGCTCTCCATAGAAGTCCAGCTTCATATCCTGCTTCCTGCAGTCCATCAGAAACTGATGATAGCAGATTGTCCGTAGCCACTTTTTCAGAGCATACTCCTCCTTCAGCTGATCGGCTTTCTCCCAAGCCGTAATGAATGTCTGCTGTGCAAGATCCTCCGCTGCCTGCGGATGGCAGGTTAGTCTCATGGCGTAGTTGTATATGTAGGTGCCGTTTTCCTGAATCACCTGTTCTATTTGCATATGGGTTTATCCTCCTGTAAAATGTGACGCAATAATGCTTCACAACCCTCGACAACATCACTGTAAGTAACATCAAAGACTCCAGTATACCATGGGTCTGCAATATCTCTCGGACGCTCTGAAAAGTCCAGCAGCATATGCACTTTGCCCTCCGGATCTCCACACAATATCCGACGCATATTACGCATATTATTCTGATCCATACCAATCAGATAATCATAGTGATCGTAATCACTCTGCTTTAGCTGAACTGCTCTCTTGTCTTCGCAGAAAATTCCATGTTTCGCAAGTTCCTCTCTGGCGGGTGGATAGACGGGATTTCCAATTCCATTCCAAATTTCTTCCGTGCTGGTCGCCGCCGAGGCAACATAAAACCGTTCTGTCAGGTGGGCCTTCTCCACCAAATTCTTCATAACAAACTCTGCCATTGGGCTGCGGCAGATGTTGCCGTGGCA
>CAZOHM010000044.1:0-21196 GCA_964579795.1 uncultured Lachnospiraceae bacterium
TATTATCTTTAAAGCTTTTGAGCGAATACGGCTCAGGATTCAACACAATCTTCCTTTGTTCAATTGTAGACATATCAAGAACGTCATTAATAATACTGAGCAGATACTGTCCCGATCTGTTTACCTTTTGTAAATAATCATGCAGTTCATTTTCATCTGCTGTCTCTGTCATTTCTTTGTTGGAAAATGCAAGAACTGCATTTAGCGGTGTCCTGATATCATGACTCATTGATGCAAGAAACTCACTTTTAGCTCGATTTGCCGCATTAGCCTTTTCCAACGCGTGCATCATTTCTTCTTTTCTGGCTTGTTCTTTCATATAAGTTTCTGTCACATCTCGTTTTGACAAAACAATAACATCTCTTGATTTATCAAGATAATAACCCTTTACCTCTTTTCTGACAATGTCAGTTCCTTCTTTAATTTGAAACGTCATAGATACCGAAGATTTCTTTTGTAATTCCATTTCCATGTGGTTTATATTAAAAAATTCCAAAAATACTTTTTGTTCCTCCTCTTCCACACGCTTTGCATAGGCCTGACATTCGCTGAAGAAATCAAACATCTTGCTGTTTGGTACATATTTTACACCAACACTTCTAACATGAGATACAAGTGCCTGTCCAGTCTTCACTTTTATGCATATAACCGTTTCAACATCATCCTTTAAAACGGTTTCAGAAGCTAATTTATTCAGATGCTGTGTATCAATATCACTGCTGTGCAAAAAAGCAACAATATCTCCGCTGTCCGGTTTTTCCATAATAGATGCTTCGGCCTTAATCCAATGATACTCACCGCCCGGTACAAGTCTGCGAAAAATACACTCTACCAATGATTTTCCGTCCTTGTATGCCTGATATAATGCATCACCAAAAATAGTATTTCTCACAAGCTCCTGATCCTCTGCTTTTACATTTCGCAGAATACCGGCTCTTATTCTTTCATTTACCTTTACATTTTGTTTCATTTCTGGAACATCATGGAACAGTGAATGGTACTCTTCAATGACTCCGGTGGAAAGATTCAGCTGATAATAGTATATTGAATCTCTAATGAGCTCATTTCTAAGCTGACGCTCTCGATTATACTTTTCTCTGATTTCCTGCTCACGCTGCTCCAGTTTATGTTCTGCAATCTCCTTCTCTGTTACATCATACAGCAAAGCACTCAATTCTATGATTTGATCTCGTTGCTTTGTTTTTGAAGCCTGAAAATCAATCCATTTTTTGGTTCCATCTGTCATCTCAATACACAACACGCAGCTAACAAACAAAGCTTTTCCATTTAAGCGATGAAGTTGTTTCAATAATTTAAGTCTGTCCTCTGCTGTTACATAGAAAAATGCATCGTCATTGTGATCAATAAAATCTGTACTGCTATATCCGGTCAATTTATATATTCCGTCTGACATGTAGGTACATCGGATTCTGTCATTTACTATTTCGTACTTTGCAAGTCCTCCAGGTATGCTGTCGGTCAGGAAACGAAGTTGTTCAAATGCTTCTTTATTTTCTGTAATATCACGTCCAACTCCATACAGACCAACATTGTTTCCAAACTTATCTTTCAGAGGATACTTGGATATACAAGCATAGCGTAGAACTCCATCATTGGATGGAATCGGAGAAATACTGTCAACAATTGGTGTATTCTCCTGTAGTGTTCTTTGATCTTCTTCGCGTAATCTGTCTGCAAATACCTTCTCACAAATATCGTAGTCCGTCATACCAATCATTTCATTTTCATTTGTAATTCCCATTGCATAGGCAAATGAACGAGAAGCACACACATAATGAAGACTTCTATCCTTAATAAAAATGAATTCTCCAGAAGAAGCCATCATTGTTTCGATTGCACTTGGCAGAAGTGATCTAAATGCAACGGCATTTTGTGGAATCGGTGTAAAAATTGCATAAATTGTCATCGTATCGTTTTTTCGTTTAACTATATTTCCTGTTACATGAAATGGAATATACTCACCACTACCACCAAGAATATGAACTTCACCGCTCATATTTCCTCCATTTTGGAATCCTTTTTGCAGCATTCTAATCAGGTATGCCTTATCCTCCAGCTGAACAGAATCGAGTGCTGAAACATTACTTATATCATGTGGTACCTTACCAATCTGCTTCCAGTACTTCTGATTCTGATATGTTCCAATCAGCTTTCCATGAGTATATTCAAAGATTCCCGCACCACATGGAATGTTCTCAAGCAGCTCTTTGTTTCGTTCATCCTCATTTGCTTCCTGTGTAATATCTGTATAATATGCGTTGATACCGGTTTCACCTGAATCCATAGTATAAGAATATCCGGACATAATTACAGAAATATAGCTAAGGTCTTTGTGCCTAATACGAAAACGTATTTTGCATTCTCCTTTTTCATAGAATACTCTTTTGAGTTCCTCTGTAACCCTTTGAATATCTGCAGAATGTACGTTCCACATAATATCAGTCTGAAATTGACGTATCACACTTTCTCGCGTCATACCAATCAGGCGACAGAAATTCTCAGTTACTTCTTCTGCAACAATTTTTCCATTCTCTTTTAATCGCAATTGTCCAAAGCCACCCGGAATATCATCTACTAATGTCTTCATGTTCTGATTCATTTTCTTCAGCTTTTCAATGCTTGCCAAAAATTTCTCTTCGGCAGTTTTCTCATTTGTAATATCACTAAAAAATGAAAGCTGAACTATTTTATCCTGTTGCAGTGTCTTTGACCGTGTGCCAACACGTCTAATCCATCTGATATCACCATTCCTGCATTCCACTCGAAACTCTATTACAACATCTTCCTGTGTATGATTAATTAACTGTACTGCCTGAAATACGTGGTCACGATCTTCCTTAATAATTCTGGAGTAGGCATCCTCTCCTTCCTTCCAAAACTGCTCTCTCGTATATCCCATCAATTCATAATAACGATCATTAGAAAACAGGTATTCCACATGTTCACCATCAACAGTGACTGCAGTAATTCCGCTCCCGGCATAGTCAAGTATCATTTGAAGATTCTGAAATGCTTCTGTTTTGGCTGTCTGCGTTTCATGCTGTTCTGTCATATCTTCCATAACACAATAAAACAAGTAACGATTTTCCGTTCTCGCAATCACTCGAAATGACGCATGAATCCAGATTACCGAACCTTCTCCACGAAGTCCTGTCAGTTTCATTTCATCACTGATTTCCTGCCCTGTTTGAATGGCTTCATTAATGACTCGAAATGTCTTATCATAAGTTTCCTCATCCATATAATCAGTCCATTTAATTGCAAGTGCATCTGAAATTGCTATTTCCTCGCCACACAGCACTTTCGTAAACTTTTTATTTACTCTGATGATTTCTACATTTCCATCCACATACTCAAATACACTTGCCCCACCTACAAAACTGTTAAAAATAAGTGTGTCAATAGATTTTGGATCCCAGAAATCCCCTATATCATATATTTCGACAGTTTCATGCAATTTAACTTTCTCTGACAATACTTTTTCTCTAATTATATTCTCGTAATCAGATTGTTGAAGAGGCTTGGAGTACAAATATCCCTGAATATATTTGCAGCCAACAGATGCCAGAAAATCTGCCTGTTCCATCATTTCAACACCTTCTGCAATCACAGACATTCCTATCCATCTTGCCATTCGAATCATAGATTCTACGATATTTCCACCACGTTCTGAATTGCTCTCATTTTCCAAAAACTTCATATCCAGCTTCAGTACATCTGCCTTTACGTCCTTTAACATATTTAATGACGAAAAACCACTTCCAAAATCATCAATTTCCACTGTAAAGCCAAGTTCCTTAAATCGTTTGACAACATCTATTACTACATTTGCTGAATTTGCAAATGCTGACTCAGTAATTTCAAGGCACAATGAAGAAACAGGAAGTTGATATTTTTCAATCAAATTTGATATTACATCAATTAAATCTTCCCTAAACAAATCATATCTGGAAATATTAACAGATACTGGAATCAGACGTTCATATTCTTCCAACATTTTTTTCAAAAAAATACAAGCCTCTTCCCATACATACTTATCTAACTCATAAACAAATCCATTTTTTTCAAACAACGGAATAAAAATTCCCGGTGATATCAGTCCTCTTTCCGGATGTCGCCAACGAACAAGTGCCTCTGCTCCTATCAGAGTTTCTGTCATATGATTCATCTGTGGCTGATACCAGACTTCAAACTGACGATTTGCAAGAGCCTGTTCCATTTCACTGATAATCTGCTGTTCTTCAAGGAGATGTTTTCTCATTGACTCCTCATAATATCCAATATGCGTACCATAAAGACCTTTAATTGATTCCTTTGCCATAACTGCTCTGTCATACATAGCGCTTGGTTTTAGAGAAACATCCTCAACAATATACCTTCCAATACTAAATGAAACAGGCATTACCAAACCATCCTGATTTTGTATTCTCTTGTGAATCTCACTGATCTCACCCGATTCAATAAATGTCTTTGGATATAGAAGCGCATAATTGTCAGCCATAATCCTGCAACAGATGCCACCGTTTTCCCCAAATCCATCTTCTAAAATTCGTGCAATATTCTTCAGAATCGTATCACCCATGTTTGTTCCATACTGGTCATTAATCACACGGAACTTATCAATATCAAAGCTGCTCATCACGTAATATCCAGCCTCATGCTCTGCAATCATTTCATTTGAAATATCAAAAAACGCACTCCTGCTATATAACTTAGTTAGTGCGTCTACTTTTGCAGCATTTACAATTGCTGCCTGCTCACGAAGATTAATTGTGTTTTTCAGACGAATAAGTAAAACATTAATGTCATATGGTTTTTTGACAAAATCATTCGCTCCAACACTTAATGCGCGTTTTTCAAGCTTAACATCCTCATCACTGGTCGCTACGATTACAGGGATTTGTGCCATGTTAGGATTGCGTCGCATTCTCTCTAGCACTTCGATTCCACCCATTCTTGGCATAATTAAATCCAAGCAAACCGCCGACAGATGCTTGTACTCTGCGTCCAATATCTGCAACGCCTCTATTCCATCTACTGCTTCTAATACATCATATTCCTCATGTAGAGCTTTTCTCAAAATAATCCTGTTCAATTCATGGTCTTCTACAATCAGAATTTTTCTTTTCATACACTTTTCTCCCAGCCAAATTATGCAGAATGATAGATTGTTTGCACAATAAACTATTATTAATTAATTATAATAAATATTGTGACATATTTCTACATTATTTATCATTCTATCTGTTAATTCCGCGCTAAGATTGTGTTAAGATTTTGCTAAGAGCTAAGATAAGTTTTAGTTACAAATGAATTCGCTTGCGAAGAATATAAGCCGCATAGTATGCAACGCAAACAGAAACGATATCCTTTATCAAATATGGTGCAGATGCTATGAGAAAGGCCTGAACAATGCCTGTTTTAGCAACAATGCTGAACTGTAAACAGCCAATCAGATGACACAGCATCATACCGGCAATACCAAGCAGTATTTTTGTTACAAGATACTTGCGCTTTACAGACAATCCGCAGAAAAATGCCATTAAAAGAAATCCCCATAAAAATCCACCGGTTACTCCTGCAAGTTTTCCAATGCCTCCTGTAAAATTACTGAACACCGGAATTCCTACTGCCCCAATCAACAAAAACACTCCTACACTGGAGCATGACATTTTCCATCCAAGTAAAAACCCACACAACGCAACAGCAAATGTCTGTAATGTAATCGGAATGCCTGTCGGAAGTGGTATGGATATTTGTGAAAGAACAGCAAGTACTGCTGTCATCATCGCTGCCATAACCATCTCTCGGCTACTGATTGTTCTTTTATTTGAAATTACAGTTGTTGCAGGGTTGTCTCCTTTTACAATATTATTAACATTTAAATCTTCACTCATACTGTTTTCCTCCTGACGTTGCTTACCTCACCTGATGATAAGGCTTCCACTGTTCCATCCAAGAATCTGACAACAAGATGTGCTTCTTCATCAATATCCAGCACAGTCGCGCACTTTTGTGTTTCCCCAAGTAAATAGGTGATTTCCTTTCCAATCAAGAATGATCGTTCACGATATGCATGCAGGAACTGTTTTTTTGTAAGATTCTCATAATATTCATAAAATCGTTTAATCACTTCTGCAGCCAGTCGATTTCTAAGTCCACTGTCATAGCTGTATCCATCCATGACAGAAGAAGCAATATTCTGCAGTTCTTTTGGAAAACCGTTCTTTGGCAAACCAATATTAATTCCTATCCCTAAAACTGCATAAGCAACCATGCCTGTTTCAAAATCAAGAGAGGCTTCTGTTAAAATTCCACATACTTTTTTTTGTTCGCAGAAAATATCATTCACCCATTTAATTTCTGTTTTTTTTCCTGTGACATGTTCTATTGCTTCTGCAACTGCCACTGCGGCCGCTGTTGTAATATAGACAGCACTCTCTGCCGGAATTTGTGGTCTTAGAAGAAAGCTCATGTATAATCCGCTTTGAGGCGGCGAATAAAATGATCTTCCTCTTCTTCCTTTTCCTGCACTTTGCTCCTCAGCCAGCAGAATATCCGTTTCAAACCTGCCGTTCTCTGCCTCGCTTTTCAAAATTACATTTGTTGAAGTCACAAGCTTTTTTGTTTTTATCTGTAAATTCTGAAGCTTTTGCGGTAGATACGCACATATTCTCTGTGCTGATAAAAAATCATTATTCTCCAGATAGCAATACCCTTTCCCCGAAGAAGCAGAAATTTCATATCCCTCTGCCTCCAATGCTTTCACTGCCTTCCAGACAGCATTCCTACTCACATGCATGCGTTCTGCCAGCTCTGATCCAGAAATCACTCTTCCTTTTTCCATTTCCAGAATTGATAGTACTTGTTGTTTTACTGTCATTTTTCCCTCTGTTTTCAGTTGATTTTGTTTCATTTTAAATTACTGTTTACACTATCACATCATAGTGTATATAAAAAAAACGCGTCTGTCAACCTTTTGTTTGTTATTGGTTGACGGACGCGTTTTCTAACAAAATATCATCAATCTGATCTGATGCCTCTACTATAGAATTATGTGCGCAATTCTTTATTTTAAAAAGATGTTTTTCAGGTGTCTTAAGCTGTTCATAGTATTCTTTACATGCCTGAAAAGAAGTTAAATAGTCATTCTCTCCTTGAATAAAATAAACCGGACTGTCCCTATGTTCTCCCCTAAGTAAAATACTTTGTTCCACACCGCCAAGTGTTACCGTCCTGTATTCTGAAATTGCATCTTTCCCAATAAGGGGGGACTGTATGTCCAGACAGTATACACTTATATAGCAATACCGCTGTAATAAACAATCCTAAAACAATGCAAAGCATTCTAAATGCTTTTTTCATTTTTTGTACCTGTCCTTCTGCGGTTTGACAGTACATCATAAATGGACAGTACAAGAAAGCCAAGCGTATATCCGGCTGTAGAGAAAAAGTAAAATCCCATGTTGCCACTAAAGGGCCCAATTAGTCCCAACAGTACAGAAGCACCGCTGATGCGTAATATCCAAGCGGTAATACGTTCACTTTTACTTAACGCAAATGATTCTGTCACCATTGCAGTTCCAAGCATTGCTGCCCATGAAACACACTCCAAAGCCTTTGTCACGGAAGGCCAGCCATCCAGGCGAAGATAAACAGGTGTTTCGGTCAGCGAACCATAGATTGGTGTAATTACTGTTAAATAAATAAAATGATTAGCTACTGTAACAACTGCCATCGCACTTGCAAGAACAAGTCCAAATACGCCAAGTACATGTCTGCTGACATCAGATTGTTGTGATAATATGATAAAATAAAATACAATCGCCAATGCTGAAAGCATTGTCAGCACTTCCATCACAACAAGTACAACAGGCGGCTCCTTCAAAACCCATATAATTGTTGAAGCAAGATATGCTGCGCTCAAAAAAACAACAATCAATCCAGTTCTATATCTATATAAACTACCTTCTTCTTTAATCTGCATTTGACATCCTCCACTTATGTATGTCAAATATTTTACTATAAATCCTTAGCTATGACAAATTAAATAATCAAATCAATCCGGCGTAACAATGCATTTTTTTGTTAAGACCGCTGTAATTACTCCAAACAGCAGCATTGATGTTGTCATTTCCACAAGATGTCTTAAACGAACAGCATCCGGAAACATAAAATTTGGAATTAAAAGACCCACTGCTGTGCATAGAAAAACTGCACAAACGGCAATATAGTAATCATACTTATGTTTCCATTTCATATTCAAAAGTGGAACGATTCCAAGTGTAAACAACATTCCTCGTACAAACTGAATAGGATAAACAATAAAGCTGTCACGTGCATTCTCATACATTTTTTGTATAAACCCAACATCCTCCGACATACCCGAATAGAAAATTCTCAATTCTTCAGACTTCCATGCAACAAAATATCCAAACAAGAAATAAATCACCATATAAATCAAGCCATTTATTAACAATACTTTTCCAAATGACTTCCAATTGATTTTCTCTTTCACATTTTCCTGTGACTTGCGTTTCAGAAGAAGAATAATCAACAATGCTGTCACCGTAATTGCAACAAGTTCTCCAAGAACCATCAATAAAATATCATGTATTCCAAGTCCTGTAAATGCATTGCCAAAGAGCATTGTCTCAATCTGGGTCATGAAGCTTTGAATAAAAAAAACACTTCCTATTGCCGCCAGACAAAGCCCTATGCCCTTGCATCTTGAATTATCTACAATATAGTAGATCGTCCCGGTAATCCAGAGAATATATACAACAGAAAGTGCAATATTGGTTTCTTGTCCCCCACTACCCTCCTGAAACCACGCGGAAAACGGAAATACACTGTATACAACTCCATTAATTATCATGTATACAAGTGTCATAGCAAGGCATATTAATACCCCTTTTAATACTTTTTTCATCTTTTTTCTCTCCTTAATCAGAAAATTTGAAACAGTTTACTGTTTCCTATACTCTCTAATTATAGCGGAGGATACAAAAAAATATAGCTATCAAGCCCTAAGCTGCCCAGATTTTTACCTAAGTTACACAAAATGGCAGCTAAAATTAATTTTCTTCCAGTCCCGGATTTACATGTACCATACAATGCTTTACTCTCGGGAACGCATTTTCGATTGCTATATGCACGTCTTCTGCAACTGTATGCGCCTGTGTCAAAGTTTTTCAGGATTCATTTTGATTTCCATATCGACATAAATCTTGTTTCCAAATAGTCGTGTCTTAATTTCATCAATTTCAATTGGCTCTTCATTACTCAAAATCACATGCTTCATTTCTTCTATCATATCATCCGGACATGATTTATCCACCATCTTATCAATGGAATCTTTAAAAATATCCCATGTGGCTTTTTCAATAAACAGACAAATAATGATACTGGCAATTGGATCAAGTATTGTCGCACTTTTCATTTACTATCCTCCGTTCTAATCAAACTCCATCGCTTCCAAATCGTTAATATTCATTTTATTATAGATGAAATATTTTACAAATTCATCAAAGGGAATTCAAAGATATAGGTGTTATGCTTTAATAAAAGGAGATATGTGAAAATGAATATTCTTAGAATTGCTGATTTATCCGGGTGCGTTTCTATTTTAATACTTTGTCCGTTATGTGCACTTTTTATAAGGAAACGGAGCCGGCTACTGAAGAAAATACATAGTCCGCTAACAGTTCTTGTCTCTATTATTCTTTTACTGCATTTATGCACTTCAATTTTTACAGGTTCCATGCAAAATACAGATTTTATGATTGTCTTTTTATCAGGGATCCTGGCTGTGTCAGGATTTATCGCTTCTGTTATTCTGATTTTATTCAAAAGAAAATGTCCTCAAAAGATGAGGAAATATCATATCGTACTATCACTGATTACATTTTGTGTTGCCATCATGCATATTATATTATCTGAAATGTTACTTTAAATCGTTAAATTAATACGTATCATTTCTCCTATTTACAAATTACTTTTTTATAAATTTCTCGTCAATTTTATTATCTGCTGTCGTATCTGTAATATATCGTTCTACTGCCATATGGAGATTATATTTTTCTCTGAGTTTTATAATTTCTTCCATCATTTCAGTGGCATGATGTGTATCGAGCGCCTCTTGATTTTTCCAGCTGTCTATCAAAAGTACAGTTTCTTTATCTTCTCTTGGATAAAAGTAATCATAACGTAGATTACCTTCCTCATGTCTTATCTTTTCCACAATTCCACTTGATATCATTTCTTCTACAAAGCTTCTTGCACTTCCTTTAGAACCCTTATAATAGATGTTTACTGTAATTGCCATTGATACCTCCATAAGATTACTCTCTGTTTAACCCATTTGAAACAATCCGAACTGCCGAAGCCATACCGCCATCGCCATAGGATGGATTCCTAATAAAGTGATCTGCTGACTCGCTCAGCACTTGATTATGCTTCAACGCATGAATCATCTCGTTTTCCCAGCCAAGCAGTCTTTCACTGGAGATTGCTTCTATATCTAATAACGCCTGCGTCATGTTATTCCAATAGCTGTTTTTATGCTTTTCAATCATATATCGCATAATCTCAAGGCGTTTATTCATGCTTTTAATGTTAGCAGAGATCGGTGTTGTACGATAATTAATCAACGGTGCTTCAACAATTCCTGCATAAGCCACCGGAGTGGTTTCCAGCATACTTAAAAAGAAATCCCAGTCTTCAAACCCAGAGCGCATGGACTCATCATACCCTTCACATAATAAATATGAAGCTTTACGAAGGATATGTGTTGCCGGACAACAATTATGAGAAAGAAATGAAACGATTTCTCCACCCGTCGGACAAACAACGGCATCCAGCATACCAAATGTATGCATCCAGGACGATGCCACTACCATTGATGGATCATCGTAAAGCAATTTACTGACACATTCAATATATGTATGCTCAAGCACATCATCACCATCAAGAATCAAGACAAGTGGCGTATGTGTCAGTTTAATCCCAGTATTTCTTGCCGAGGATACTCCTCCATTCTCTTGACAATGTATCACTACCGGAACAGGCATAGTGGTATTACATTTTATACATTTTAGTACGGCAATCGATTCTTCGTCTGTTGTTCCATCATCAACAATAACAATCCTTTTAGGCAATACTGTTTGATTACATAGTGATTGTACTGCTTCCAGTATCATTGAGCCTTGATTATAGCTAGTTACTACAGCTTCAACATCCAGTTCTGTATTAGTATTTGAATTAATGTTTGCATTTAGATTGGTCACATTCATTTTATCTCCTCCTGTAGACATTAAATCAAATAAAACATAACATCAATCATTTCTTATCCTTGAAGTCCATTCGTCTGCCTAATCATATCTTCTACAACAATATCATAGATTTCTCCAATCTCATTGCAATATTCTAATATTTTCCAAGGCTCGTTTGTATGAAAGTGAATTTTAATCAAATCTTCATCTCCCGCTGCTATCAGACTGTTTCCCTCAAAATGTTCCGAAATATAGTCAGCTATTTCATCTTCATCTAAATCTTTATCTCTTTTGTCGATCAACAGCTGAGTATCATAACGATACGCAAATTGATCTTCCTCTGCATCAATTGAATTAATTCCCATTCTTCTATCTCCTTCTTTATAATCTCTTTCAGTAAAGTATAACAGAAAGAGATTTCTGCCTCAATCACAAAATGTCTTTTCTTTTTCATTACTTTACGATATATTTATTTTAAAGTTTTGAACAATCGTTAATTCTTATTGTAATTCGATAGCGTCAAGTAAAGTTTCTAATACCTGGAGGGAAAGCAATGAAAGTCTCTAATAGAAAAGTAAATTCTTTTAATGGAGGATATATTGGATATCATGATGAAATAGATGCGAAGAGTACTCCTCTTTATTTCAAATTGCTATTTGTGCTTGCAATACTTGTCATACCTGCTGGTATTGTTTTCGGTTTTCATGAAATTATCATGGGAAATATAGGCGTGTTTATTTATGTAATATTAGGAATTATGATTATAGAATTTCCTTTAATTCATTTATTACTGGTTTTATTTGATAAAATTAAATATGGCAAGTCACGTCGAGAGCTAAGAATTGTCGGACCAATCCTTTCAGGAGTCAGTGCTTTGCTTCTTATAGGTGTAATTCTCAGCCGTTTTGTTTCTTTTGTAATTCTTTGCGGTGGTAGTATTATCTTTATTTTCTATGCAATCGGAATCGGACTGATGATAGCTGGCTCAAATATTACAAGGAAACAACGGCAGAACTGTACGATGCCGGTCTATGCCGTTTGCTCAGGACTCGAAACACTAAATCCGCATCTGACTGTTCTGGATAACCCTGATGCAACACATGCTCAGAACGAAGTAATTGCAACAGCTAATGTACAAAGACCCATTTGGCAATTTGACTATAATGGTGTAACAATTCATGCAGTCCCGGAACATTATGAGGGTAAGCTTAAAATAGAAAAAGACAAACAATATAAGATTTTTGTAAATCCAGATAACCCGCAGGAAATTTATTGTAATGATAACGATAATGCTCAGTTTCTTTTGAGGATGGCAAAATTCTGGCTTATCTTCACAACATTTATGCTGGTTTTTCTGATTGGATTCGGTTTTTTTATAATGAATACAAGCTATTAGCTATTTATCACAATATCCTTCGTATGCTGTTTGAAATTATTACATTTTTCAATTGGTATTATTGTAAAGTCACTCATTTTATCTCCATCTCCAGATCTGTTTTCTCATATCGATTATGTCCGGGAAGCTGCTTTTTGTATTTCCAGCAATTTATAGCTTCCTCCATAGATTTTCCCCTGTTATCAGCAAAGAAATCTCGGATATATGTATTATACTCAAACTGTCTGTCTATCTGTGTACTCCCATTACCTTTTTTTTCAGCAGCAATTTGAAAATACGCCTTTATTGCATCTTCATATGTCTTACCTGTGTTACTTTTCAGCCATTTTTGAAAGGATACGTTAAACGAAAAACCTTTACCTATCCGCTCTTTGAAAAACGCCCTATGCTTTTCTGAACAGATAAAGTTTGTTTCAATTTGAGTTTTCTCTGTGATATCAGTAATAGGTGGTACATTTTTCATCTTTTTTACAACAGTTTTTTTTACTACAGCTATTTTACCTGTCTCAAGATAATATGCTATTCTGTCTGTTATCTCCATTTTTCCACCAGCCGTAGGTAAATGATTTTCTCGGCAGAACTTAACTAATTCCTCTTTTAAATAATAGTATTGTCTAAATGTCTTGCTGTCCAGATTGTTATTCAGCACCGGTCTTTCCTGCATTTGTCAGCCTTTCTGTAAATACGTTAAACAGCCGTCATGATATAAAGTGACGGCTGTTTATAATATCAAAAAATATAGTTATTTTACTCTGCCGGAATAACAGCACCCTTATAATTATCATTGATGTACTGCTTGATTTCGTCTGACTTCAATACTTCAACAAGCTTCTTGATATTCTCATTGTCCTTGTTATCAGCTGTCACAGTAATGATATTTGCATAATCAGAATCTGCTTTTTCACGCATCAGATATTTTGTAGTATCAATACCTGCTTCCAAAGCACGATTTGCATTTACGAAGTATGCATCAAAATCATCAGCTGAAGGAATGATATTAGCCTGATCCATCTCGATGATTTCAATCGGAGTATTGTATGTCTCAATAGAATCTACAGTTGTATTTCCAGTTTCAACATCAGATTTTAATGTAATAAATCCTTCGTCTTCAAGAACCTTCAATGCTCTGTATTCATTTGTCGAATCATTAGGAATGGCGATTACCGCATTTTCAGGAAGCTCTTCCTTTTTCTCATACTTATTTGAGAAGCAGGTATATGGCTCAACATGCACTGTTCCCATACTTTCAAGGTCTGATCCTGTTTCTTCCTCAATGTACTCCATTGCCGGAACATGCATAAAATATGCAAAATCAACTTCGCCATCAGTCAACATGGAATTCCATGCTTCACTCCATGTGTTAGATACAACTTCGACTTCAATTCCCTGCTTAGCAAGAGCATCCTTAGCAGCTTCAAGAATTTCACTGTGAGGTGTCATATCTGCAACACATTTTAAAACAACAACATCACCTGTTGCTTCTTCTGAAGGTTCCTCTGCAGCGGTAGCCTCTGTCTCATCTGTCGTTGCCTCTGTTTCTGTTTCTGTTGGTTCTGCTTCAGCTGGTGCTTCAGTCTTTGCACTTCCGCATCCAGCAAGCATGGCGATGGTCATTGCAGAAGCAAGTACTACTGATAATACTTTCTTTTTCATTGTTTTCTCCTCTTTGTATTTATTCATAAAATCTGCGGCAAGCCATCAGATTAAATGTCTTTTCTTCAATATCATCTTAGAAATAGAGTCCCCTGTAAACTGCACAGCCTGAACCATAATAATTAAGACAATAATTGTTGCAAACAACAAATCGTGCTGATATCTAGTGAACCCAAATGTAACAGCAACAAATCCAATACCTCCTGCGCCAAAACTTCCGGCAAGAGCAGTCATGGAAATAATAATTACGATAGCATTCGTATATGCTCTCACAAGCGAAGGAAAGCTTTCCCGCAGCATAACAGAAAACAGTATTCTAAAATCACCGGTTCCCATTGCCTTAGCCGCTTCAATCTTTCCCTTTTCAATTTCCAAAAGACTGCTTTCTACCAGTCTCGCAAAAAAAGGAACACTACTTGCGACAAGTGACAAAATACAGGCATTCTGTCCATATGACTTTCCAATAATGGCTCTGGCAACAGGCAGCATTACTATAATGATGATAACCTGTGGTAAAGAACGAAAACAGTTTACAAAAGCGCCCAGTATCCCATGTAACCACTTACAAGGCAGTAATCCTTCCTTTCCTGACATCACAAGTATTAATCCTAGAATAATTCCAAAAACAAGCACAAAAGCTGCAGAAATTACTACCATATAAAGTGTCTCACCGATTGAAGGCAATACTTTGTCCCACACTTCAGCGGAAAAGGTGTGCTTAAAGACATCCCAGAAAGAATATTTATATAGGCTCATTTTGCATCCTCCTTGTTTCCGTCACGAAATTTATTGAATACCTGAATGAAGTTTCTGGCTGTCTCACACTGTGGATTTGTAAAAACCTCCTGAACTGTGCCTTCTTCACGGAATTCACCGTTTTCCATAACAGCGACCCGGTCACATGCATATTTGATAACTTCAAGCTCATGTGTAATCAGTATAATCGTAAGTCCCAGCTTTTGATTGATTTTCTTAAGTAAATCAAGAACAGATATGGTAGTTTGCAAGTCTAGTGCACTCGTCGCTTCATCACTTAATAGAATTTCCGGATTATTTGCCAAGGCTCTGGCAATACCAACACGCTGCTTTTGTCCTCCCGACAATTCACCGGGATATGCAAATTTCTTCTCAGTCAACCCAACCAATTCAAGTATCTCATCAATCCGAGTATCCATCTCTGCTTTGCTCATATGTAAAGGCTTCAGTGGAAATGCAATATTGTGATAGACATCCATCGAATCAAAAAGATTAAACTGCTGAAAAATCATTCCAATTCTGCGTCTCTCCAAGTTTAATTCCTGACGATTTAGACCAGTAATCTGTTTTCCATTGATGATAACTTCACCGCTGTCTGGCTCTTCCAGTCTATTCATACAACGAACAAGTGTGGATTTTCCTGCACCGCTGAATCCAACAATTCCAAAGATTTCTCCCTTTCCAACGGAGAAACTGATTCCCTTTAGTACTTCGACTGACTTTCTGTTATCATGGAAGGTTTTATGCAGGTTTCTGACCTCAATTGCAAATTCGCTCATTTTTATGTCCTTTTCATATGCAAGATTAAAATATTATTAAATTTTCAGGTTTCGTCATTCCAGCTATCATTATAATAAATAACTAATTCATTTTCTATATAAAATATTGGAAATTTTCATTTTAATTATTTACATGTTAATTTATTACATCAACAGTAATTCCATTTCCATACACTCCCATTCTCCAATGGTCATACTGTATGTCATGGTTTCTCTTACTTTAAACCCCATTGCTTCATAACAATATCTTGCATTCTCATTATTTGTGAATACACCTAATGTAATCAAAGATGCATGCAACACATTCTTTGCATAGTCTATTGCCAGCGTTAACATTTCTTTGCACTTCCCACAGCCCCTCATTGCAGGATTAATAATTACATATCCAAAACGTACGGTACTATTATTCGTTTCACTCGGATATTTTATAAACAAATGACCAATCACATTATCCAGTTCATCAACAGCAGTAAGTGGAATAAACCGCTCACTATTAATTTTAGACTCATAATTTCTGTTCAAATCGTCACCGGAAATAGGAAATTTTTCCATTCTGTCAGCAGACCATTGATATAATCCCCTCTCATCTTTTATCCAACTGCAAATAATTGCTGAGTCTTCTTTTCTATATTTTCTAAGTATCATATTTCCTCCATAGTTCTTTTCGACAACTTAAAAACGACCCTGCTTTAATCAATCACAATCCACGTCTTCTGTGCTGCTCACAAATAATATCCAGAATCAGATCTACGGCTTTTTGTACAATAAATCAAGCTCACAGCCACAGCTTCCACATTCTTTCTTCATCTGTCTGTTAATTGTGGATATCAAAGCGGCTTTATCCTCTTTCCTTTCAATCAAAAATCCAGTTTACTCATACTATGTTATTATATCTGATTTTACATTTTTTTTAAACCTGCTAATATTTTGCTAATATTATACTATTCACATTGTCATTTCCGACAATTTCAACTATTTTAATGATAGAAAACCGAAGGGAGGATCATCTATGGGAGTAGATGGATATGCAGTGTTAATATTTGTAGGACTTTTACTTGCTTTCTGCATGGTTATCGGTATTGTGGAAGAAAAGAAAAAGGCAGACGAAAAGAATAAATAAAACAGCTGCTACACTATATTATTAATCAGTATTCAAAAAGAAACACAATCGTTTCATGATATGATTGTGTTTCTTCTTTTTGTTCCAACGAAAGGATGTTGTATGTACTATGACGGTCTTGATACTTCTCTGCATGGTCTGTTTGTTCTTCGTATTATACTCTATCTGTGGATCAAAAATCTTTACTTCGTAACAGTAAGCTAATCAATTCAGCACGAGATCCAACTCCGTATTTAGAAAAAATGCTCTTCAAATGCGTCTTCACTGTATTTTCCGTCACAAAGCTTGTTTCTGAGATTTCTCGGTTACTCTTTCCTTCCAGAACCAGCTGTAGAATCTCGTTTTCTCTTTCCGTCAATGGATCTAATGGAGCAATTGCCGCCGCTGCCTTTTTTTGTGCTCCTATGGATAATTCAGAATAAGATGATAAATACACATGAGACTTCAGCAGAAACGTCAGCTGTCTGTTAAGCGGAGGCAAAATAATCAAGGTTACACATACGACGCATAACGCTATGACTGCAATCTGTGCTTCCTGTAGACCGGCTGCTGTCACCCCCAGCCCAATTACATCACCGCATAATACACCAAATACATTCGCAGAAAGACCAATTCCGAATACCATAGTCGGATTCTTAGCATACTCAAGTATCTCGCCGATAATACTCCACCAGAACAGATCAAGAATACCACATGCGCCAAGCATCAACGTATCAATCAATACATAATCAACTGATGAACGTCTATGTATCATAAAGAATAGAAACGCAGCCATAATCATAGCCATTCCAGCATAAAGAAATGCTGGTCTGTTCAGTCTGACTGGAAGATTGCGCATGACTATCAATGCCCCAATGTATGGAACTGCCCAATACCAGCTGGTTAAAAAAGTAAGCTGCGAAAAGCACGGATTGATAACCTGATACATCAGTCCTGAATTTATCGTAATAACTGCTACAAATAAAAACAGCACTTTCATCGGTTTACGTAAGCTTAACGACGAATGAGATGTCGGATTCATCCATCCAGTCTGCTCAGCGACCGGGAGCTTCCATATAAAAAGCATTCCAACTGCAAGACATACCATAGACATAACCAACCCGACTATGGTAGATAAATTGATTGAAATCACATTGATAACTATCATTATAAAATTTGAAATGATTAGCACATCTGCACAGGATTTGATTCGCTCATTTTTCGGTGTATATGCTTTTAAATAATATCCCCATGCTGCCACTGCACTTCCTGCAAAATATCCAGCTATCATCAATGCTATCGTATAAACACATGTCAATTCAAATAAGAACGGCACTGTCATCAAGAAACAAATTCCCAAACTAATCAGCTTGATTTTCCTTGCAGCAATTGGAGATTTACAGAACAGACCGCAGGTAAACTGTCCAAGGAAATGTGCAGTAATCGTCATCAAAATATAGCCTGAACTGTCTATTTTCTCTGTATCCAGTATTCTATATAAAATCTGACCTTCAAAGAGAAAGGATAGTATATATGCAAACGAAACTGCAAACGCCCATATTGAAAGAGTACGATTATCTATCTTCATATGCTTCATATCCTTTCATCCTCTGATAAATATTCTATGGAATGGCATTTGGTCACATATTGACTTTATTCTTTAATTTATCTCAAGAAGCTATCATCGAATAAACTGCATACTTCTTTTCATTATATAAACAGGATACTATAAGGGGAAATATTTCAGAAACCAGTTTCCAGCCTATTAACCTCTTTATGCATATTATATCAGAAGGAAATATATGTCTCAATCAAAATTTCCAGACTGAATTGTTGTTATAGAAACCAGGCTGCGTTAATTCATTCCACCAATATACACACGAAAGCACTCCAATCGTTGCGAAAGTAAGCTTTGAAAGCGGACAATGACTTTAAATACACTCTGGGACATGAGTAGGCGTTCAAGGTTCTTTGAGATGCTTTTATTTCTTATAAATCACATGGTCTCAAACCATTTTTTTTTGCTTTTATACACCAAACTCTTTCTGCTATAAAAACAAAAACTCGACATGTTAAAAATATTTGTATATTCCAATTTTCATTTAGAATATTCTCTTTTTCTTCAAATGAGTACTTCGGTTTACTCTCTAATATCATCTCGCACATTTTTCGAAAGCTCCGATATACTGGGAGTAGAATAAAACGTGCCGGGGGAATATTATCCATTATAGTAAAACTGGAACCTCCACCATATGATATTCCTTTTCCCCAGCTAAATCCTGCTTTCATACACCAATTATACATAATGTCCATAGCCATATTATTTTCCGTACTGTAATAAAATCCACAGTTTATAATAACATACACTGTTATTGGATGATGTTTCCCTTTCTCACACATTTTATGATATGTTTGTTCTAAACATATCATATTTTCCATTACTTCTGCTGGCATCGTACCAAAGTAATTGGGATATGCTAATACAATAACATCATTTTCTAATATTTTTTCTAACTCTTCAGTCTGTAATGTTCTTACTAGATAGTAATGTTCTATTGTCTTTTCTAGCTTCTTTTTTCTATCCATCTGTTCTGTCAACTTATTTAATATCCATTCTGACGCTGTTATTCTGCCTCTTGGGCTTCCATTTAATAATGCAATTTTCATATTTCAATTTCCTCCTCTTTTTCGCAAAAAGTCAGTTTTAATTCTGTTGCCGAATACTTTACTTTCAAGAATTCCGAATACTTTTCTGCAGTTAATCTTTCTTGTACGGACAATTCACCATAAAAGATCATATGAAGTTTAAAATGCTTCTGATACCTTCTCTTATGATGCATTACTTTATTCTCTGTTACAAAGAATGGATGTGCATATCCTATAGAGCGGTCAATAACACGTTTGATATCAGGACTCACTGTTCCATAACAACATTTGCTGACAACAGTTACCGTTTCAACTTTTGCCAAGTTCTTTCCAATATTTTCATAACCATCAGGTATAATACATTTTCCTGGTGTTTTAATCCAGCATCCCCAACATCCTTTACAGTTTTGTTTCAAATTACGGGCGGTTAAAACAATATCGTCCGCTTGACACTTTATAATTTCATGTCTGTCTAAATCATGAATCAACATGTTCATTTTCTAGTCCTCTTTTCTTTCTTGTATGGTTTATAGTGTAAACTATAAGTGGTTTTAAAAGGAAAGGTATTATGCCTTTCCCTTTGTTATTAAATTTAATCATCTTTTATTTGGTATCATCTTTTTGCTCATAACCTTCGCGTAATGCATTCAGAATTTGAATAACTGCCTGATTAAAATGCTCTACTTCTTCTGTAGAATACTGACTGATAATATGTTCCATCTTTTGAAAAATCAGCATATCTTTCTGTTGATGATTTTCGAAAGCAATTCTTCCTTTCTCACTCAAAAAAATGGGTATTTCCTTTTTGTTCGAATTACCAGGAATAAATATAATTAATTCCTTTTTTGACAGTTTGGAAATGATAACGGATATTCTTCCCTTGGTCAGTCCCATTTTCTCGCTTATTTGAATCTGCAAAATACCGGGATGCTTACCAATTAATTCCAATACATGAATCTCAGACATACAAAGTCCGGTCCCTATACCATAATCTATTGACAGTTTATTTCTTTCGCTTGCCCAATTGAGTACTCGTTCAAATGTTTCAATGACTTCCTGTGGTTTCACCTTATACCTCCAATTCCAAGATATAGTTTATACTATAAACTATATCTTGTCAATCACATTCTTTAATCCTGTATATTGTTTTTCACTCTTATGTATACTAATCATTATCTTTATCGTACCGAACTTGTGTTCTGTTTCGATGTATGATAGAATATATATACCAGCAATTTTCCAAATTAATTCAAAAGATTTTATAATCAAACGCAATCCAATAAAGGAGTTCACATGCTTACCGGTCAATCCATTCAAGAATTTTATAAAACGAACCGCATCCTGTATCGGGATACAGGTTTTATGTATCTACTTCCGCATGCTTCTTTACGCAAATGGATTTCTCACTATTGCCTGACTTTTCCGTCTCCCAATATGATGTCTGAGCAATATACAATTATGCCACATGGTGCAACAACACTGGTTTTTACTGTGGAATCCTCCATTATCAACAGTAACTTATTCGGTCCGATTACAACACCAGTAAATGTCGGACATAACATTAACACCTATA
>CAZOHM010000045.1:0-20614 GCA_964579795.1 uncultured Lachnospiraceae bacterium
TATTTTATACCTTGATACTCCATATTCCTTCAATTTTTGATTAATTCAATACAAAGAAAAACCAGAGCTTAATACTAAGCTCCGGTTTCTATATAATTAACTATAAGTCATTATTACAAGGTGAAAATATGTGTTACTAAAATGTAACCTCCTTCTAACTCCTCATCCGCTACATTCCAGCCACAGGAATCTATACTCTTATCTTCCATTACTCGATTCATAAATCCTGTTTTATATGTTTCATTCTCATATGCACCATAAATCTCCTGCAGAATTGTGTCACTGGCAACGACATTCTGAAATACTATCTCGCTCTCATCTTTACTCATCAGCTGGTCATAGCAATCTGAATAATACTGTGCAAGATCTGTCAATATCTGTTCTTCTGTAAAGCCTGCTTCTTCAAGCGTTCTCTTTGCCTGCACATTTTCTTCTCCACCATTTTGGTTTCCATTACATGGCGGTAAATATACGGAAAGATCCCGTCTTGCATGATCCTTCGCATAATCAGCATCACTGCAGTTAAAATAATCATGTGTATTAGGCTCTGCATCATCCCAAGTCACATCCACATTATAATATACATCATCCAATTTTATAATATTCCAGGCATGATTCTCACCAGAATAACCAGTACAATAGTAGCACGGAACAGAAAGCTGCTGCATCAAATATTGAAATGATCTCGCATATCCTGCACACACAGTTTTTCCGCTCACAATACCGCTGTAAGCACTCTGGTTCAATGGAGCTTTTAACTGATATGTAAGATTTTCAAGAAGTTTGTCATGCACATAAGTCTCTTTCTCATAATCACTTGATAATCCACGAGCACCTGAAAGCACCTCTTCTGCGCGATTGTCAAATAACGCTTTTAATGACTCCAGATCTTCTGCTGTTTCATTAAAATGTAAATCCATTTCAGCAGTTCCTTTACCGGTATACTTATATTCATAGGACGTATCAACCCAAAACAGTTCAGGATGATCATTCACTACTGCTGTAAATGCATTTTTTAGTAACGGAGATGCAACCAGCTCGACAGGTACAAATTCTGCCGTTAAGTCTTTTGCATTCGCATATATTTGTCTGTAAAGCTTCTGCAATGTATCATTTAGCATATGATAATATGGATACATCGTTTCATCAAATGTGAGATCATCACCTGTGTTTCCATACCCAAGAGTATCCTTAAGTTCTTCCGCTTCCTTCTTTTTTATTTCTGTTCCGGTATCTTCAACAGGTTCATAACCGGTTAATGCCATAAGTGTTTCTGAAGGCTTCATCATACTCTCATCCGGAGCTTCATATGCTATTTCAGATTTATTAATCGATAAACCTTCTTCCGAATCGGTTTGACGGCTATTGCTGTCCTTCTGATTTCCTTGTATATCACCGTCTTCAGTCGCATCGGATGCTTGATCTGTCTGTGAAACTTTTGATTTATCCCTATACAGCAATTTACTAATCGCATCGGATGTTCCCGGTCTAAAATGACATAATAAAATCAAAAAAATGACCGCCACGCCAAGAACACCAAATATCGCTAAAATAATTTTTGCAGCCTTCATGCTGTATTCTCCTTCTCTTTCGCAGAAAAACTATTTGTTGACAACCTTCTCCGCATATTCTAAAGCTTCTACGATATTGCTTTTAAAATTTTCTTCACCTACAAAATCAAAAAACTCTGCTTTTTTCATAACTGACATTGGCTGTTCATTAACATGTGAAAAAATCAAAACAATTTTCTTTTTCTTACATCTTTCAGCTAAATCTCTCAAGGAGCGCAGTGCACTGACATCTATAGCCGGTACACTTCTCATCCTGATAACAATCGCTCTTGTCTTTTTATCACTGTTTACCTGCATAATTCGATCTGCTGCAGCAAAAAACATTGGTCCGGATATTTCAAACACACGAATACTATGGGATAACGCACGAAGCTTCTCAGCTTCTCCTTCGGTCACATCCGGGTCTTCTATGTATTTCCAGACTTTAACATCTGCCGTATCTGCCATTCTCTTCATAAAGAGTAATGCGGCAAGTACTACACCAATTTCAATTGCAACAACCAAATCAAAAAATACTGTCAGAAAAAATGTAATTACAAGAACAATCACGTCACTCTTTGGTGCACGTTTGCACACTCTTACAAAAGCAGTCCAGTCTGCCATATTCCAGGCTACCACAAGCAGTACTGCTGCCAATGTTGTCATTGGAATCATTGATGCCAACGGCATCAGGGCAACTAAAATAACTGTCAACGTTACACAATGAGTGATTCCTGCTATGGGCGTTCTACCACCATTTTTTACGTTTGCTGCTGTTCTTGCAATCGCACCGGTTGCAGGTATTCCACCAAATAAGCCTGAAAAAATATTTCCAAGTCCCTGTCCAAGCAGTTCCGCATTAGACTTATGCTTATCTCCTATCATACCATCAGATACAACACAGGAAAGAAGTGACTCAATTCCGGCAAGAATTGCAATCGTAAACGCCGGAGAAATCAGTTCCTTGACTGTATCATAGCTAAATGCCGGGATATGGAATCCCGGAAATGCTGAAGACAGCTCTCCATATACACTTCCAATTGTATTAACCGGCAATTTTGTGAGCTGAACGATTACTGTTGTTAAAACAATTGCAATCAATGAACCCGGAACAACTGTCGAGATCTTTGGCCAGAAAATCATAACAAATAATGCCAGTACACCTATTCCAAAGGCTGCCCAGTTAATTGTTTGAATATTTTCGCCATATGCAGTCAATTTCTGCAAAAACTCTGACGGAACCTCTTTCATCTGTAGTCCAAGAAAGTCCTTAATCTGACCAGCAAACAAAGTTACTGCTATTCCACATGTAAATCCGGTCGTAATTGTATAGGGAATATAACGAATCAATGATCCAAAATGACAGATTGCCATTACAACAAGAATGATACCTGACAGTATCGTTGCAATAATCAATCCATCTGTTCCATAGCTCTTTACTATTCCATATACAATCACTACAAAAGCCGCTGTAGGTCCACCAATCTGTACACGGCTTCCTCCAAAAAAGGAAATAAAAAATCCTGCAATAATTGCAGTATACAGTCCCTGCTCCGGTCCTACTCCTGATGCAATAGCCAGGGCAATGGAAAGTGGTAATGCAATAATTGCAACGATAATTCCAGACAGAATATCTTTCATAGCCTGTCCTTTTGTGTATCCTTTTAATACCTCGAAAAGCTTTGGTCTTAACTCACTCATCTTAACGTACTTCTCCTCCTGTTTTGTTACTCCTCATATGTTTCTTTATTTTAAATTTGTAACTTTCTTTCTTTTGTTTTTTCTCACAACCTTCATTGACTTTTTGATATCGCAGTTTTAGATACAAGCCCATCAAAAAAAGAATCAATGTCTGAGTTACATGAAACAATGCCGCCGGAACTACGATTCCTATAGAATTTCCATCCGGAAGTACAATCGTCGGCATACTTTGTATTCCAAAACACATTCCATACAAAATCCCAAACACACAAGCCACAATTATCAAAATTCTGTCACTCAAAAAAGCTCCTGTTGCATATATAGCAAAAACAATTGACATAAAAATCATCACGTATTTGAAAATATGTGTCCCCGCGTAAAAGGAAACATATGCAGCAGTTCCTGTAAATTCGGACATTGTATCAATCATTTTTGCATAGTAATTGCTTGAAACATAATAAATTACCTGTATTTCAATTATTACAAATGTCCAGATTAAAAGAATGGAACGATCCAGTTTTTGCTTTTCCTTTGTAACATGCCGATAAAAGAAACTTACCACACCAATTTCCAATACCATCTTCCCATATGGTTCAATTACTGATAAAAGCCAATAAGCAAATAACCCATTTATCAATCCATCTGCTTCAAATATCATCCTCATAGCAGCTACAAGCACCATTAGGCACAAATTCAGAATACCCATAATCATTAGGAATTTTGGTATATAACTCAATTTCTTTTCTTCTGTTTCCATTCACCCCTCCGGTTTTGCTTTGCATTCAACTAACTTTCCACTGTTACTCATTATACAAAAAAAAGCCACATTTTCCAACTTAATTCTAATCGTGACAATTCTTTTCTTACATGGTATACTTCTTTCAGTCAACTAACTATAACAATTATCATATTATATTAATATTTGGAGGCTTATTTCATGCACATGCGGAATGTTTCGTTACTGTTTATTGCAGTATTTACACTGTTTATTCTGACCGGCTGTGAAAAAAGCAAACCCAGCTCTGTCAACAACACACCCGTTACCAGTACATCAAATGAAACACCAACTGATGCTATTGACGAAACCTCAACTGTCAGCGATAACTCTGTATCAGATATTACAGCCTCCTTAACAGGCATCTGGACCGATGGTCCCGGAAATCTTTACAGCTTTTATCCTGATGGCACATTTGACGGCTACTGGATTAGAGAAAATCTCCAGATATTCGGAAAATATGCACTTGTGACAGATGGACAGCGCACCTGCCTTGCACTTGAGCTCACCGATTTAGGCGGCACACAGTATTATGTCTCTTTTGAACGTGATGAAGCAATCACATTGACAAATGTTAACAACAAATCCGATGTTGTTCTGCTTTCACCTTATGTAGAAGAACCATCTGCTACGTCTTCTGAGAGTGCAATACAGAACTGACTATTTTCCCCACTTGAAAAAACTTCTCTCGTAATATCTCACTCAGATAAACAATACTCCCATATAAACAGCATAGCATACAAGCAATACTGCACCCTGCCATCTATGAAATTTCTGAGTAATTAAAGCAGGAATTGTTGCAAGCAAACATACAATCAAACAAACCGGCATATCTACGTTTGTCATCTGTATCGATACCGGTAATGGCTTTCCGGAAACAACCGCGCATAAAGGCAGAATGACTGTCAAATCAATAATATTTGCTCCAATAATATTTCCAACAGACAATGATGACTGCTTCTTTGAAATTGCAGTAATTGTAGTCACAAGCTCTGGCAAAGAAGTCCCAACGGCAACAAGTGTCACACCTACTACTCCTTCAGGTATTCCGGCAAGAATTGCAAGTGCACTTCCATTATCGACGAGTAAATCTGCTCCCAGAACAATCCCAACAGTTCCAAAAATAAATTTTAATATGTTGACAATTATTTCTTTTCCTGTAGGTTTTACCCGTATGTTTTTCTCACTGTTTTGTATTGCTTCTTTCTTAGCACTTCCAACATTTTCAGCAATAAATACTGCAAACATACAAAGAATGATTATACTTTCCAGAATAGATAATTCTCCATTAAATGAAAAAATTAATAATACCGAAACAGCAGCAATCATTAAAACCGCCTTAAAAGCAATCTGAGACCTTTTTGCCAGTCCCGGCAGACAAATAACTGAAATACCCATAATCAGCGCGACATTCGCAGTCACTGATCCAACTGCATTTCCTGCTGCCATATCAACACTCCCCTTTTGAGCCGCAAGCAGAGAAACAAGCAGTTCAGGTAAAGTAGTTGCAATACTGACAATCGTCGCTCCTATAATAAAATTAGGAATTCCGGAAACCTTAGCAATCCAGGAGGCCGCATCTACAAAAAAATCTCCGCCCTTCACAATTAATATTATTCCTATTATTAATAATCCTACAATCCATGCAATATTCATTATTTTCTCCCTAGCGTAAAGAAGGAGCTACTATAGTAATCACATAGTAGCTCCTTCTCAAATCATTTAATGTCTCAAGCTTTTCCTTCTGAGCCAAGAACTGTTGTAATCTTATGAGCAACCATGTCCTTAACAGCCTGACGAGCTGGCTTTAAGTACTGGCGTGGATCGAAATGATCCGGATGCTCTGAGAAATACTTACGTATATTTCCTGTCATAGCAAGACGGATATCAGAATCAATATTAATCTTACATACAGCAAGACTTGCAGCCTTACGAAGCTGCTCTTCAGGAATACCAACTGCATCCGGCATATTTCCACCATACTGGTTTACCATCTTAACAAATTCCTGTGGAACTGAAGAAGAACCATGCAGTACAATAGGGAATCCCGGTAATCTCTTAATACACTCTTCAAGCACATCAAAACGAAGTGGAGGTGGAACAAGGATACCATCTGCATTACGCGTACACTGATCAGCAGTGAATTTATATGCTCCATGAGAAGTACCAATTGCAATTGCAAGAGAATCACAGCCTGTCTTATCAACAAACTCCTCAACCTCTTCTGGACGTGTGTAGCTTTCCTGACCAGCCTCTACCTGTACTTCATCCTCAATACCTGCCAGTGTACCAAGCTCAGCCTCTACAACAACACCATGTGCATGTGCGTACTCAACAACCTGCTTTGTAACAGCAATATTATCTGCAAAAGATTTGGAGGAAGCATCAATCATAACAGATGTGAAACCACCATCAATACAGGACTTGCAAAGCTCAAAGCTATCGCCGTGATCCAAATGAAGACAAATTGGAATCTGAGGATTTTCGATAACTGCAGCTTCTACTAACTTAACAAGATATGTGTGATTAGCATAAGCACGAGCTCCTTTTGAAACCTGAAGAATAACAGGACTGTTTAACTCGCCTGCTGCTTCTGTAATACCCTGAATAATTTCCATGTTGTTTACGTTGAAAGCACCAATCGCATATCCGCCATCATAGGCTTTCTTAAACATTTCGGTTGTAGTAACTAATGACATTGTTTATCATCCTTTCATCTTGGAATATTATAATTAATTTTCCGACTTTTAAGCCGCTTATTTGGATTATAGCACCAAACCTTTTAAATCACAAGATATTTCATCTGTATAAGCAGTTCCTTTACTTCCTTCAGTATCTCGTCGCCATTCTGTAGTGCCTCTTTTGAAACCTTATAAATAAAATAGGGCTTAGCAACAGTCCTTAGACTCAAATTTCCATGATATCCGGCAACAAATGAATTAATTCTTTCAGTATTATATGCAGCTTTTTCATAAACACTCAATTTCACAGACTTTGGCTCTTCTTTAATTTCTGTCACATAGACTTCCTTCGCCATAATTCGGATATAAGCAATATCCAGCAGATTTAATACCGACTTTGGCAGAGTACCAAATCGATCTGTCAGCTCTTCCAGCATATCTTCCTTTTCAGAAAGACTTTCAATACCAGCAATTCTTTTATAAATATCAATTTTCTGATATTCATTGACAATATAGGCATCTGGAATAAATGCATCAACATTTAAATCCACACTAACCGAATAATCTTTGACTGTTTCAACACCTTTTTTGCGTTTTACTGCTTCGTTCAGCATTTTGCAATACAAATCATAGCCAACAGATTCCATATGTCCGCTTTGACGTTCACCAAGCAGATTGCCTGCTCCACGAATTTCCAAATCTCTCATTGCAATTTTAAAGCCACTTCCAAGCTCGGTAAAATCTCTGATTGCCTGCAAGCGTTTTTCGGCAACTTCTTTCAAAAGCTTATCCTTCTTATACATCAAAAATGCATATGCTGTTCTGTTAGAACGACCAACACGACCTCTTAACTGATAAAGCTGTGACAATCCCATGTTGTCAGAGTCATGAATAATCATCGTGTTTACGTTGGAAATATCCAACCCTGTTTCAATAATGGTCGTCGACACCAATACATCAATCTCACCATTCACAAAATCATACATGATCCTTTCCAGCTCTTGCTCCTTCATTTGCCCATGTGCATAAGCAATCGTTGCCTCAGGAACAAGTTTCTGTAAGGCAGCAGTCATATCCGCAATCGTACTGACTCTGTTATATACATAAAATACCTGCCCATCTCTTGCCAGTTCTCTGCATATAGCCTCTCGCACCATTTCTTCATTATATTCCATGACAAATGTTTGAATCGGCATTCTATCCTGTGGTGCTTCTTCAAGAACACTCATGTCTCTGATTCCAACAAGACTCATATGAAGCGTTCGCGGTATTGGCGTTGCCGTAAGTGTTAATACATCTATATTTTCTTTGAGTTTTTTAATCTTTTCTTTGTGTGTTACTCCAAATCTCTGCTCTTCATCAATAATCAGTAACCCTAGATCTTTATATGAAACATCTGCTGATATCAGCCGATGTGTTCCAATTACGATATCAACCATACCTTTTTTTAAATCATTCACTGTTTTTTTCTGCTCAGATGCAGTTCGAAATCTCGACAGCATATCAATTCTTACAGGATAATCCTTCATCCTCTGTACAAACGTCGTATAATGCTGCTGAGCCAGAATAGTTGTAGGTACAAGATATGCAACCTGTTTTCCATCCTGAACAGCCTTGAATGCAGCACGAATTGCTATTTCCGTCTTGCCGTAGCCGACATCTCCGCAGATTAGACGATCCATAATTTTATGACTTTCCATATCCTGCTTTGTTGCTTCAATTGCAAGCAACTGATCTTCTGTCTCTTCAAACGGGAACAGTTCTTCAAATTCTGTCTGCCATACAGTATCTGAACTAAACTCATAGCCGCTTTTTTCCTGTCTTGCTGCATATAGTTCTACAAGATCTGTTGCAATTACATCTACCGCGCTCTTCACTCTTGCCTTAGTTTTTGCCCATTCTGTACCACCCAGTTTATTCAGTTTTGGATGTTCTGCACTTTTTGAAGAATACTTTTGAATTGCATCTAAGGCAGTTGCCGGAATGTATAGATTGCCGCCATCCCGATATTCAATTTTCATATAGTCTTTTGTGACTTTTTCAACAGTTACCTGTTCTATTCCTTTATATATACCAAGTCCATGACTCTCATGAACTACAAAATCACCAACTGAAAGCTCTGTAAAGCTCTGAATCTGTTGGCCTTCATATTTCTTTCTCTTTGTTCGTTTCTTTTTTTGTGCAGTAAAAATATCACTTTCAGAAATAACAACAAATTTTAATAACGGATATTCAAATCCCTGTCGTATTCTTCCATATGCAACCATTATTTCTCCAGGTTGCACAACATGATCAAAATCATCAGTGAAAAAACTGTTAAGCTCCTGTTCCCGAATATCGTCAGCCAGTCTTGCTGCCCTTGTTCTTGATGCTGACAACAGAATTATTCGATATCCATTTTTTTTATATCTCTTCAAATCAGAAATAAGTGCTTCAAAGCTGTTATGATAAGAATTCATTGCCTTTGCAGCAATCGAATGTTTTTCTCCGACTCTGTATACACCTTTTCTGACCTGAAGAGCTGTCAAAGCAATGCAATGCCGTCTTTCCAGCCGTCCAAACACTTCCTCTTTGGTATACAGAATATCTGTCTGATGTGGTAGGACGTATCCCTTCATTAATCGTTGCTGCATGCTTTCCCTAAATTCCTGCTCTACAACATCACCTTTTTCATACAGTCTCGCAGGCTCATCCAGATAAAATACTGTTCTATCTTTGTCAAAATAGTCCAAAACAGATGCGTGGTTTTCATAAAAATAGTCTAAAAAGCTTTCTATATTGCAGCCACCACACCCAAGTTCTACAAGTTGCTCATTTAAGGCTTCGGCAATCTGCCTTACTCTGTGCGCTTCTTCCGTTTTAAACTCTTTACGAAGTTTTTCAGAGAAATCTTCTGCATCCTTTTCAACCTTTTTAATACCTTCCTGTTTCTCTTCTTCTGTCAAAACAGTTTCTGTAGCCGGAAAAATCATAATCTTTTCCAGCTTTTCCATAGACCTCTGACTCAGAATATCAAAACTCCTGATAGAGTCTATATCGTCTCCCCAAAGTTCAATACGAATTGGATTTTCCTCAGTTAACGGGAATACATCTACGATTCCGCCCCGCATGGAAAACTGTCCTTCTGTTTCCACCTGATAGTTTCTTTCATACCCGAGTGCAGTCAATTCTCTTGCAAAGTTCTTCATGTCAAGCGTCTCACCAGTAGAAAGCTCCATCATATGCTCTTCAATAACAGACAAAGGCACAACATGATCCATAAATGCATCAAATGTCATAACAATCGTTGCAGGCTCATTACATATAATTGTTTTTAAACATTTTAAACGCTCTTTTGTCAACAGATTTCCGTGTATATCTGCCTGATAAAATATTAAATCCTTTGACGGATAAAGATAAACATTTTTATCATAGAACCGATAATCTTCATAAATTTCCTTTGCCCTCTGTTCATGAAAAGTAACGATGATTTTATAAGAAAAACCATCGCTGAATCCATAACACATATGCAGTTTCTGGGAATCGACACATCCATTAATTTCGATAATTCCCTCTTTTTTCAGAAGTTCTCGCTTTACATCTTCATATTCAGCAAGTTCCCTCAGCGGACTTAATAATGACTCCACCGTCTCACTCCTTCTCATGACTGTTATATTTATTCATAGCCATGTCTACTCCATCCTCAATCAATACCTTAATTGCTTCTGTTGCTCTGATAATTCCGGAATCAATCACTTCCCGCTCCTCGTTAGAAAAATGACCAAGCACATAATCGGCAAGATCATATCCTTTTGGTTTAGCACCAACCCCCATACGAATCCTTGAAAAATTCTGTGTACCCAGAAGCCCAATAATGCTTTTCATCCCATTATGTCCTCCTGCACTGCCTTTTTTTCGAATTCGAATCTGCCCAATATCCAAGTCAATATCATCATATACAACAATCAATTCATTTTCCACATCTATCTTATAATAATTAACTATTTCATATACACTTTCTCCACTAAGATTCATATAGGTTTGCGGCATAGCAAGCACTACTTTTTCATTCCCTATAAACCCTTTTCCACAAAACGCCTTGTGCTTTTGAGTCTCCGCTACAATATTATACTTATCTGCAAGCATTTCTATCACATCAAATCCTATATTATGTCTTGTATTTTTATATTCTGCTTTGGGATTACCCAAACCAATAATGATATGCATTATTTATTTCCCCTTTCACAGGCTTATCGTATTTGCTGCATGCCAAGTATACCAAAAAGACAAGCTTAAAGTAAAGCCTGTCTTTTCGTGAAATAATTCTGTCTATTATTATTCTTCTGGTTCTTCCTGTAACGCTTTTTCGTATCCTGCTAAAATAATATTCTGAATCTTCTCCCGTGCCTCTGTACTAATCGGATGTGCAATATCCCGATACTCACCTTCAGCAGTCTTTCGACTTGGCATTGCAATAAAAAGTCCTTTTTCACCTTCTATTACTTTGATATCATGAACAACAAATTCATTATCAATAGTTATAGATACTACTGCTTTCATTTTCCCATCTTTCGCAACCTTGCGCACTCTTACATCTGTAATATCCATAATTCTTCTCCTTTTCCCAAGTATGCCTCTTCACTTGTCCGAATAAAATGGATTAAAATACGTAACGTTCGTTCTTTTCAAGGACAATTTTTATTTCTCCCTCTCCTTTATAATAGGAATTGGCTCTGATTGTATCCCTGCTTTCAACAATACAGTTTTCAATATGTGTATTATCACCAATATAAGCATCATTCAATATGATAGAATTTTTAATAACGCAATTGTTACCAATAAACACTTTTTTAAATACAACTGAATCTTCCACAGCTCCATTAATAATTGATCCGCTGGCTATCAGACTGTTCTGAACATTAGATCCGACATTGTATTTTGCTGGTGGCAAATCATCCACTTTTGAATATACATCTGGATACTGTCTAAAGAAATAATCTCTTACCTCCGTTTTCAGGAAATCCATATTAGTTCTGAAATAATCCTCAACAGATGCAATATTACTCCAATAATTTTTCAGTTTATAAGCATAGATTTTCTTCATATTCTTATATCTGATTAATACATCTCTTACAAAATCAAATCTCTCTTCCTCTGCACATTTTTCAATCAGCTCAATCAATTGCCTTCTTCTGATTACGTAAATTCCACAGGAAATCGTATTGGATTTTGCAATCATTGGCTTTTCTTCGAACTCTTCAATACGTGAATCATCATTCACCTTGATAATTCCATATCGCTCACTTTCCTCATTTTCGGTAATATCTTTACAAACAACTGTAATATCTGCTTTCTTCTCAATATGATATTCCAATACTTTGTTGTAATCCATCTTGTAAACACCATCACCTGAAGCAATTACTACATAAGGTTCATGGCTGTTCTTTAGGAAAGAAAGATTCTGATAAATTGCATCTGCTGTTCCTCTATACCAGAAATTATTCTCTACAGTTACTGTCGGTGTAAATACAAACAGTCCGCCTTGTTTTCGTCCAAAATCCCACCATTTGGATGAACTCAAATGTTCATTAAGACTTCTTGCATTATATTGTGTTAAAACACCCACCTTTGAAATGTGGGAGTTGGACATATTACTCAATGCAAAATCAATACTTCTGTAACAGCCTGCAACAGGCATTGCTGCAACGGCTCTTTTCTGTGAAAGTTCTTTCATTCTATAACTGTTTCCGCCCGCTAAAATAAGTCCTATCGCTCTCACCGTTCATCACCTGCCTTAATAAATGTTTTTCCGCTGGCTAATACGCCGTTCTCATAATCCTCTGCTAACGTCTTTCCTGAAACGATACTGTTCTTTCCGATCGTAATACCATTTGGAATGACTGTATGCTCACCAACTGTCACAATACCATGTGAATAAATGTGCGGATCGGTTTCATTCGGAACCTCATCGCCAGCACCTAATGTGACATTATCATTTATTTCTGCATTTTCTGCAATAATCGCCTTATTCAGTACACAGTTTTCTCCGATAACTGCTTCATTCATAATGATAGAATCCCGGATCACTGTACCTCTTCCAATTGTAACTCCACAGCCTATTACAGAATTGTAAATCTTACCGTAATTATTTGTTCCTTCACCGATAATACTCTTCTCAACAATACTTTCACGTGAAATATACTGCGGCGGTAAGATATCACTCTTCGTATATATCTTCCAGTACTCTTCATATAAATTGAATTCCGGAATAATGTCAATCAACTCCATATTCGCTTCCCAATAGGAATTCAATGTACCTACATCCTTCCAATAACCATTGTATTCATAGGCAAAAAGCCTGCCTCCATTTTCATGGCAATATGGAATAATATGCTTACCAAAATCCAGAGCCGGTTGCTCTGATTTGGATATTAATGCTTCCTTCAGTATCTTCCAGTTAAATATGTAAATTCCCATCGAAGCAAGATTACTTCGCGGATTTTCAGGTTTTTCTTCAAAATCAACAATTTTTCTGTTTTCATCTGTAATCACGATACCAAAACGCTTTGCTTCTTCGTATGGAACTGGCATAGCCGCAAGTGTAACATCCGCATTGTTTGCTTTATGGAAATCAAGCATCACCTCATAATCCATCTTGTAAATATGATCTCCTGACAAAATCAGAACATAATCCGGATTAAACATATCCATATAATCAATGTTCTGGTAGATTGCATTGGCCGTTCCGGTATACCATTCACTGTTACCGCTTTTCTCGTATGGTGGAAGAACCGTTACCCCGCCAATATTTCGATCCAAATCCCATGGAATACCTATTCCAATATGGGTGTTCAGCCGAAGAGGCTGATACTGCGTCAATACACCGACTGTATCAATGCCGGAATTAATACAATTACTCAAAGGAAAATCAATAATTCTGTACTTTCCTCCAAATGATACTGCAGGTTTTGCTACTTTTGATGTTAATATGCCCAGTCTGCTCCCTTGACCGCCTGCCAGCAACATCGCAATCATTTCCTTCTTAATCACGTAAATCACCTCTGCTTATAATTGTTAAGTCGCTATCCGTATCCTTCCTACGAATAGCAATAGTATAACATGTTTTTTGATAAAAATAAACAAAAAAGTACAATTCTTTTTTTATTTTTTGCACAAATTATACATATTTACCATTTGTTGCATCTTATAAACTATATCTACATATATATAGATTGTATTGTGCCATATGTTGATTTTTTAGATTATTTAGTCTATGATAAACATAGTTGTCAACTATAAAATATTAGGAAGTGCAAATTATGTATCAGATTAATTTTACAAAACCCATTCATATTCATTTCATTGGTATTGGTGGCATTAGCATGAGTGGTTTGGCCGAAATCCTTTTAGAAGAAGGATTTCATATTTATGGATCAGACACAAAAATATCCGTTCTCACTAAAATGCTCGAAGAAAAAGGAGCTACTTTATTCTATGGTCAGGCCGCTTCAAATATTCAGAAAAATATTGATTTGGTTGTATATACCGCTGCAATCAAAAAAACTAATCCAGAGTACGAGCAAGCCGAAAAACTGAAAATTCCTATGCTGACACGTGCCGAACTGCTTGGACAGATCATGCGAAACTATAAACTTCCCATTGCCATTTCCGGAACTCACGGAAAAACAACCACTACATCAATGATTTCTTCGATTCTTCTATCCAATCATTCTGATCCTACCATTTCTGTTGGTGGAATCTTGAAAGAAATTAACGGGAATATCCGTATTGGACATTCGGATTTTTTTGTAACAGAAGCGTGTGAATACACAAACAGCTTTTTAAGCTTTTTCCCGAAAATCGGTATTGTTCTTAATATAGAAGAAGATCATCTGGATTTCTTCAAAGACCTTGCGGACATTCGCAATTCATTTCACAAATTCGCGTGTCTCCTTCCAGAAGACGGTCTGCTGATCATCAACGCTGACATTTCTGACTATGAAGAAATTATAAAAGATCTGCGTTGTAAGGTAATTACCGTTTCTTCAACTCAACCGGCTGATTATCAGGCTTCACAAATTTCATATGATCAAAATGCCTGTGCTTCTTTTACCGTATTAAAAAAACAGCAGGAGCTGGCTCATTTTTCTCTGCATGTTCCCGGTGCTCATAATATCTCAAATGCACTTGCTTCCATAGCTCTTGCAGATTACCTTTCTATTGAACCGACAGTTATGCAGGATGGATTTGATATTTTCCATGGTGCTGATCGAAGGTTTGAATATAAAGGCGAAATCGGTGGTGTTACAATTATTGATGACTACGCTCATCATCCGACTGAAATTAAAGCAACACTTAATGCTGCTCAGAATTATCCGCATGATAGACTATGGTGTGTATTTCAGCCACATACCTATACACGAACAAAGGCCTTCTTTGATGAATTTGCCTCTGCACTTTCCATGGCTGACAAGGTTGTTCTTGCTGATATTTTTGCCGCAAGAGAAACCGACACTCTTGGAATCAGTTCAAATGACTTGGCAAAAGCTGTTCAGGAAAAAGGGACAGATGCCTATTACTTCTCTTCCTTTGATGAAATTGAAAATTTTTTATTACAAAATTGTATTCACGGTGACCTGTTGATAACCATGGGTGCTGGAGATATTGTAAAAGTGGGCGAAAATCTGCTTGGCAAATAAGTTATCCACAAATCCACATTATTTTTTTCTTTTTTTGAGAAAAATAACTGTGGATTTTTAATTTACATAAAAAGTTTTCGCTTGTTTTTTTGCTCCGACTAATACGGTATTTTGAAAATTATGCATTATCTCTATCCACATTATCCACATTGTCCACAATTGCGTAAACCCTCTATTTTACTGGGTTTTTTGAAAATTTTAGTGTTTCATTTTTCATCTGGATATGCTATAATTCATCTTGCTTAAAATATATGATGAATGGGTGAGAGAATGAGTCAGATTACACTCTGTGGAGATTGTTATCCTGATGTTACTATTGTGTCCAATCAGTTTCTTGATGAGTATTTGAAAGATGCAAATGATGCTCAGATAAAGATATATCTTCATTTACTGCGTTGTATTAACGGAAACCTTCCTGTTTCTGTTTCTTTAATTGCCGATTGCTTTAATTACACAGAAAAAGATGTTGTTCGAGCTTTAAAATATTGGGAGAAACACAATTTAATTTCTTTGGAATTTAATAGTTCCAAACAGCTGACCAGTATTGAACTGCTCCCGCTAAAGAAAAAAAAGCAGGCATTACAGCCATCCGCTGCAAACGTTTTTACTCTTCCTGCAAAGCCATCCTATTCTTTGGACGAGCTTACTGTGTTCAAAAATCGTCCGGATATTTCACAGCTTCTCTTTATTGCTGAACAGTATCTTGGAAAAACTTTACGTCCGGATGAACTGAAGTCTTTTTTGTATATGCACGAGTCTCTTGGTTTCAGTGCGGATTTAATTGAGTATTTAATTGAGTATTGTGTTAATAATAAAAAGAAAAGTATTCGATATATTGAATCTGTTGCCAATTCATGGGCATCTTCTTCTATTCACTCTGTAGAAGAAGCAAAAGCTCGTACGATGATAGTATCAAAAGATGTTTATGCTGTTTTTAAAGCTTTGGGCATCAATACAAATCGTGCGCCGATTGATCACGAGATTTCTTATGTACACAAATGGACAAATTCTTATGGATTTGATATGGATATTATTACCGAGGCATGTCGTCGGACAATTATGACTACACATACTCCAAGCTTTGAATATACAGATTCCATTCTTTCTAAATGGAATGATGCCAAAGTGCGGCACTTCTCGGATATTGCAAAGCTGGACGAGCTGTTTCAAAACGAAAAAAATTCTGTTCAGAATATTACACGTGTCAAACCTACCGGCTCGAGCATCAAGAAAAGCACTATTACACCTGATAAGTTTAACAACTTTTCACAGCGTACATATAATTACTCTGAACTGGAGCAGGAAATAATCAGCAATTGATTTTGTTATGTCAAATATGGCATTGATTTTATAAGGAGATTTTCATGGCACTCAGCAATGCACAGTATGATGCAATTATGCGAACGTACGAAGAAACAAAATTTCGTAACAGACATATTCAAGAAGAACATCGTGACGAAGTATACGAATTAATACCAGAATATAAGGCACTGGATTCAACCATCGCTTCTCTCTCCGTAGAACAAGGAAAAAAGTTGATTATGGGTGATTCTGATGCCTTACTTTTGTTGCGACAGGAGTTAGAAAAGCTTTCTTCTAGAAAAAAACAACTGTTAACAGACTATGGTTTTCCCGAAAATTATCTTGATCCTATTTACACATGTGCCGACTGCAAAGATAGTGGATATATTGGTGGAAAAAAATGTCATTGCCTGCGGCAGGCAATGATTCATGTACTTTATGCTCAATCAAATATCGCATCTGTACTTGATTACGAAAACTTTGACAACCTATCTTATGAATACTATAATGATTCTGAAGTTTCTATGATGCGTACAATTGTCGAGGATTGCAAACATTATGTACAAGCATTTGACAACAGCTATGAAAATATTTTGTTTTATGGAGCAGTTGGTGTCGGAAAGACCTTTTTAACGAATTGTATTGCACATGATTTGTTGGAAACCGGACATTCTGTCATCTACTTTACATCCTTTCAATTATTTGATACACTTGCAAAGTATGTTTTTCGTTCAGGAGATTCTGCCGATGCCGTCATGAGCATTCATCAGGATATCTTTTCGTGTGACCTGCTGATTATTGATGATCTCGGTACAGAGACTACGAACTCCTTTGTTTCTTCTCAATTGTTTCTTTTACTTAACGAGCGGGATTTACGAAAGCATGCAACAATTATTTCCACAAATCTTTCTCTGGAAATGTTAGCATCACGATATTCAGAACGTAATTTTTCAAGAATTTTCGGAAATTATAAAATAATCAAGCCGGATATACAAGATATTCGTATCAAAAAGAAGAAACTGAATAACAGAAAGTGAGGTCAGGCATCATGCCAAATCGCGAAGAAAAGCGAAATCTTGAAACAATTCCTGTCGGTTCTTTAAGAATGATTCCTCTTGAAGGGTGTAAGGACTTGGGACGAAAAATCGACAAATACCTAATTGAATGGAGAAAAGAACGGGAAAACGAGCACAAATCCTCTCTTGCTTTTGCGGGTTATCAACGGGATTCCTATATTTTGGATGCCAAGATTTCTCGTTTTGGTACAGGAGAAGCAAAAGGTGTCATCAATGAATCTGTACGTGGTACAGATCTTTATCTTTTAGTTGATGTCAGCAATTACAGCCTTACCTATTCTCTTTGCGGTATCGAAAATCACATGTCTCCCGACGATCATTATCAGGATTTAAAGCGCATTATTGCTGCTGTTGGCGGTAAGGCCAGACGCATCACTGTCATTATGCCTTTCTTATACGAAAGCAGACAGCATAAAAGAAATACAAGAGAATCTCTGGACTGTGCAATTGCTCTGCAGGAACTTGTAAATATGGGTGTTGATAACATTATTACCTTTGATGCTCATGATGCACGTGTGCAAAATGCCATTCCTCTCTCAGGCTTTGAGACAATTCAGCCAGCCTACCAGTTTATCAAAGGTCTGCTTCGTAATGTAAAAGATATTCAGCTTGACTCCAACCACATGATGGTAATCAGTCCTGATGAGGGAGGTATGAGTCGTGCAATCTATATGGCAAATGTCCTTGGATTGGATATGGGTATGTTCTATAAACGACGTGATTACACACGTGTTGTAAATGGAAGAAATCCTATAGTATCTCATGAATTTCTTGGTTCCTCTGTTGAGGGTAAGGACGTCCTTGTTATTGATGATATGATTTCTTCGGGTGAGAGCGTTATTGATGTCGCCAAACAATTAAAGAAACGAAACGCTAAGCGAATATTTATTGCTTCCACGTTTGGTCTGTTCACTGGTGGCATGAGTGTATTTGATGAAGCATTTAAGGAAGGTGTTTTCGATAAGCTTCTGACTACCAACCTTGTATATCAGACTGATTATCTTCTGGAAAAGCCTTATTATATTAATTGTGATATGAGTAAATATATAGCATATATTATTGATACACTGAATCACGATACATCTATCAGCGATTTATTGGATCCTAATGACAGGATTCAGAATCTGATTACAGAATACCGCGCAGCACAAAATAATTGACTTATCTCAAAGAATAAGCAGGTGTCTTCATAACGAAGACCCTGCCTATTTTTATTTTATATATTACTCTTTCATTTCTGATTTCACATTAACCGACAGTAGAACTGTTCAAGTACTTTTCCTGTTCCGGTGTCAAAACATCAATATACTTTCCTAAGAATGCTAGCTTACGTGTTGCAACATCATGATCAACTTCTCTTGGAACATCAATAATCATTTTATCAAGCTTTCCTGCATGTTCTACTAAATATTTTGCTGAAAGAGCCTGAATTGCAAAAGACATATCCATAATCTCTGCCGGGTGTCCATCTCCTGCTGCCAGATTTACAAGACGTCCTTCCGCAAGAATAAAAATCCACTGTCCTGTCGGGAGTTTATATCCCATAATGTTCTTTCTCATTTCTCTTGTTTCAACAGCAATCTCACGCAGCCTGGCCATATCAATTTCACAATCAAAATGACCGGCATTACATAAAATAGCTCCATCTTTCATTACTGCGAAGTCCTCTTCGTCAATAACCTTATCACATCCGGTAACTGTCACAAAGAAATCTCCGACCTTGGCTGCTTCTTTCATTGGCATTACATCGAATCCATCCATAACTGCCTCAATTGCCTTGACTGGATCAACCTCTGTAACAACTACACGAGCTCCCAGACCTTTTGCTCTCATAGCAACTCCCTTGCCACACCAGCCATATCCGGCAACTACAACAATCTTTCCTGCTACAATCAAGTTTGTAGTTCTGTTAATTCCATCCCAAACAGACTGGCCTGTACCATATCTGTTATCAAAGAAGTGCTTACAATCTGCATTATTTACAAGTACCATTGGAAATTTCAAATCACCTGCTTTATCCATAGCAAGCAGTCTCAGAATACCTGTTGTTGTTTCTTCACATCCGCCAATCACACCCGGTATCAGATGCTTCAATTCTGTATGCATCATATGCACAAGATCTCCGCCATCATCAATAATAATATTAGGTCCTACTGTAAGAACTGCTTTAATATGTCTGTCATACTCTTCCGGTGTACATCCATACCATGCATGTACTTCAAGTCCTGCCTTCACAAGTGCTGCTGCCACATCATCCTGCGTAGAAAGAGGATTAGATCCTGTTACATACATATCTGCTCCGCCTGCTGCCAAAACCTTGCAAAGATATGCTGTCTTTGCCTCCAAATGCACAGATAATGCTACCTTCTTTCCTGCAAACGGTTTTGTTTCTGAAAATTCTTTTTCAAGTGTCCTTAATAAATCACAGTTTCTCTTTACCCACTCAATTTTTCTTTCGCCTGACTCGGCCAAGCTAATGTCTCTGATTTCGCTACTCATTTATAGTTTCCTCCGAAAATTATTCAGCCGAATTTTTATTAACGTGATGGTCGTCTGTCCTATCATCACAAATTCTACGTATCTAATACTATCATAATTTTCGTACAGTCGCAAGATACACAAATACAAGTCTACTAATGCTGCTTACAGCATACATTTCGTTATGCAATAATTTAAAATTGTTTTTGAAAGAATATGTTAACATTCAGAAGCGTAGGACAATCTGACCTGGAGCAGATAATTGTTTGTTTATTGGAAAAGGCTTTCTAGACATGTAAAAAGCACGAGACGGGATTCGAACCCGCGGCCCTCGCCTTGGGAAGGCGATGCTCCACCACTGAGCCACTCGTGC